>NZ_PIOG01000131.1:0-260028 GCF_002810545.1 Klebsiella sp. A-Nf5
GCAGCGAGCAAAAGCAGGATCCACGGCATGGGCACCTCCGTTGCAACGTAAACGGGTAAGTATAGAAGCCGATGGCGGAAGGGGAGGGAAGAGGAATCTGGAAAAGCGGCTCTCTCCGCGGAGGAAGAGAGCCGTTGCGGGTCAGGCGACGTGCTGCAGGAATTCGCGCAGGCGCGGGCTTGGCGGGTTCTTCACCAGCTCCTGCGGGTTGCCGTCTTCAGCAATGCGTCCTTTGTCGATAAAGATCAATCGCGAAGCCACTTTTTCGGCAAAGCCGATTTCGTGGGTTACGATCACCATCGTCATCCCCTCTTCAGCCAGATCCTGCATCACCTTGAGCACTTCATGGCGCAGTTCCGGGTCGAGCGCGGAGGTCGGTTCATCAAACAGCATCATCTTTGGCTTCACCGCCAGCGCGCGGGCAATGGCCACACGCTGCTGCTGGCCGCCGGAGAGTTCAGACGGATAGTGATGCGCGCGCTCGGCCAGGCCGACTTTCGCCAGCAGATCTTTCGCCTGCTTCTCTGCCGCCTGCTTGCTGGCGCCGCGCACCCGCAGCGGACCAAACATGACGTTCTCCAGCGCCGTCAGGTGCGGGAACAGATAAAACTGCTGAAATACCATCCCGGCTTCCTGACGAATCAGACGTTCGTCCACCTTCGGGTCGTTGACCTTCAGGCCATCGACAATCAGATCGCCGCTGGTGATCTCTTCCAGTTTATTGATGCAGCGCAGCATCGTTGATTTACCGGAGCCGGACGGGCCGATAATGACCACCACTTCACCCTGATTAATTTTCAGGGAGATATCGTGCAGCACCTGGGTCGGGCCAAAGTGCTTGGAGACGTTTTTAAATTCAATCACAGGATTTTCATCCTTCTTTCAAGACGACGCAGAATAAAGCTCAGGACCAGGGTGATAATCAGGTAGATCACGGCTACGGCGCTCCAGATTTCCAGGGCGCGGAAGTTGCCCGCGATGATCTCCTGTCCCTGACGGGTCAGTTCGGCGACGCCGATGACGATGAACAGCGAGGTATCCTTGATGCTGATAATCCACTGGTTGCCCAGCGGCGGCAGCATGCGGCGTAGCGCCAGCGGCAGGATCACGTGGCGAATGGTTTCGCGACGCGACAGGCCCAGCGCCAGGCCCGCTTCGCGGAAGCCTTTATGAATGGAGAGCACCGCGCCGCGGGTAATTTCCGCGATATAGGCGCCCGAGTTAATCATGATGGTCACTACCGCTGCGGAGAAGGGGTCGATGCGCAGGTCGCTAAAGGCCATCGGCAGCGCAAAGTAGATGAACATGACCTGCACCACAATCGGGGTGCCGCGAATGATTTCAATAAACACCAGTGCGATGTGGTTGGCGATCCAGCCGCCGAAGCAGCGGGCGAAACCGGCCACCAGACCGATTATCAGGCCGCCGGCCAGGCCGAGGACGGAAATCCACAGCGTCATTTTGGCGCCTTCCAGCAAAATCGGAATGGCAGGCCAGATGGCACTCCAGTCAAACTGCATAATACGTTCCTGTTACCGTGTCGAGAGCAGAGGAAATCCTCCGCCAAAATACGGTCTCCCGCCGAGTCTGTGCCGGAAGACCGTTGTGATGTCGCCGGAGCTGCGTCTGGCGAAGTGTGTTCTTATTATTTTGGTTCAGTGCCGAACCATTTTTTATAAATTTCGTTGTAGGTACCATTCTCGCGCAGCGTTTTCAGCGCACCGTTCACTTTCTCACGCAGCTCGTCGCTGCCTTTCGGGAAAGCGATACCGTAGTTTTGCGCTTCCAGTGATTCGCCTACCGCTTTGAACTTGCCGTTGCCTGCGGTTTTGATGAAGTACAGAATATTTGGCGTATCGTGCAGCACGGCATCAGCGCGGCCGGTACCCAGTTCCATATAGGCGTTATCGATGTTCGGGAACTGACGCAGATCTTTGGTTTTGATATTGGCTTTCGCGTAATCAACGGAGCCGGTACCGCTCTTCACCGCGACCACTTTACCGTTCAGATCTTTCACATCTTTGATGTCGTTATTATTGGCGTTGACCATCACCAGCAGGCCGCTTTTGTAGTAGCCGTCGGAGAAGTCGATCGCTTTTTTACGTTCGTCGGTGATGGTGATCCCGGCCAGCGCCAGATCGATATTTTTAGTTTGCAGCGCCGGGATAATGCCGCTGAAGTCCATTGGCTTCAGGGTGTAGTCGAGCTTCAGCTCTTTGGCGATAGCCGCCCACAGGTCAACGTCAAACCCGACATATTTATCGCCTTGCTTAAATTCGAACGGGACGAACGCCGTATCGGTGGCGACAACCAGGGTCTTATTGGCGGCATGGGAAGAAACCGCAAAAGCCAGGGTCAGTGCAGCCAGTGAAACTTTAAATACAGACTTCATAGCATTTCCTTTTATATCCACGGGACGATCCCCTGCGAGAACGACTAGCCTAATGAAAAAATCGTGCCACTTTTACAAGCTGTTGTTTTTCAACAAACGAAGCGCGAGCGGTTGCACAATTTCGATCATGACAGGCACTCACTGCACCAGGATGGGGCGTCACTTTGGTGCGTTATAGAGTTGCTGAATAACGAGCACATTTTTAGCGCAAACCCTGATGGGAAAACAATCTCAACGTAACGATTGTGTGAGGTGATTATTACAATTGTTTTACTTTTGTGCGCATTTTCATCAATTTGGCGCCCTAAAACGGTGCAATGTCAGCGGGCAATGAAAGCAAAGAAGGGAAAACAGATAGAACGGAAAACAAAAAGGTGGGGCAGGGAAAAGCAAAGGCGCCGCCGACCGCGTTGCGATCGGCGGCAAAGCCTTACTCGATATTCGCTTCGATGAACCACAGGAATTTATCCAGATCGCGGGAGGCCGCGGTGAAAATATCCGCGGTATCCTCGTCTTTGGCTTCACCAATCGCCTTGCGTACGTCGTTAGCGACGACGGCATAGCGGTCAGCCAGCGCTTTCAGGTGATCCTGAACGTGATGGATATCGAGCGGGTAGCTCTGCAGCGGCGTTTTGCTGTTAATGACCTGAGTGGTGCCCAGTGCGACGCCGCCCAGCTGCACGGCACGCTCCGCCATGGTATCCAGGTGCTCGGTTAGCGCGGTACGGAAGCCATCCAGCATTTCGTGCACGGCGATAAAGTTCGCACCGCGCATATTCCAGTGTGCCTGCTTGGTGATAAGTGACAGGTCAATGAACTGGATCACCTGGCGATTCAACAGCTCAATGGTCGCTTTCTTTTCGCTGTCAGCGACATCGTTGCGGGTATAGACCAGATTAGATGCTTTTGATTTAACCAGTTTTGCGGTACTCATCGTTTCATATCCTCTTGATATTGATGCTCGTCACACTTCAAATCTGAATGATGTGGAGCGTTGTCCCAGGTAACTTCGGGACTAAGTATAGCAAGGGTTTCAAAGAGTGAGGCATCGGCAGGCCATATCACTTCGATAGCGCAAAGTGGTTGGTTATTTTAAAAAACGCTAAATATCATAGGGTTATATTTAGCTGAACGGCCCGGATTTCTCACGGGCCGGCGGCGTAACAGAATGTTAATTGATATCGACTTGCTCGATTTTACTTTGTCGCTGCATGGTCAGCGTGGCGCCCATTGAGGCGATAATGATCGCGCCCAGCGCCAGAGTCTGGGAGAGCTTCAACGTTTCGCCGAGGAAGACCATACCGGAAAGGGCGGCTAACGCCGGTTCGAGGCTCATCAGTGTGCCGAAGGTGCGCGTCGGCAGGCGCGTCAAGGCCATCATTTCGAGAGAGTAGGGCAGCGCGGTTGAGAGAATAGCAATCCCCAGCCCCATCGGCAGCAGCGACCATTGCCACAGCGTATCCGTAGCCTGCGCCATGCCTAACGGAACAAACACCAGCGAGGCGATGAGCGACCCCATCGCCACCGTGGCTGGCCCATGCTCTTCACCGGCGCGCTGCCCGGTCAGAATATAGACCGCCCAGCAGGCGCCGGCGCCCAGGGCAAAGAGCGCGCCGGTTAAATCGACCTGCGCCACGTTCTGCCCCAGCGGCAGGAGATACCACAGTCCGAGGATCGCCAGCGCCACCCAGACAAAATCCAGCGGTCGGCGCGAACCAAACAGCGCCACCGCCAGCGGGCCGGTAAACTCCAGGGCTACCGCCACGCCGAGCGGAATACGCTGCAGGGATAAATAAAAGAGATAGTTCATCGCGCCGAGCGCCAGGCCGTACAGTAGCAGCGGCACGCGCTGCGCCGGGGAGAAACGTAACCGCCATGGCTTGAACACGATCACCAGAATCAGCGTCCCGAGCGCCAGGCGCAGGGCGGTGACCCCCGGGGCGCCAACCAACGGGAACAGCGATTTGGCGAGCGAGGCGCCGCTCTGAATCGAGGTCATGGCGATTAAAATCACCAGAATCGGCAACCATGCCGCCGCTTTTCGGGATGGACCGGGCATCCTTTCTCCTGTCAGGTTTTGTCAAAAGTCGTAAAAGTGCCAGTGTACTGGAATAACCTGCTGACGGTTGAGCTAATGTTGAAAAAAACAGAGGCAAAAACAGTAGAATGGCGCACATTGCTGAGAAATTCGCCAGGTGATTAAGATTAATCTGGATGCTTGCGAATTTCTTAATGAGCGTTAAGATGTACGTTAACGCCAAAAATTGTTGTTTTCCATATTGTTATAGAAGTATGGAAACTTTTAGTTACATGAAAAAGTATGTTAGACAATGTAAACTCCAAAGAGTTTCCCAAAAGTTTTTGATATATTTAAGGCTTAGGACTTATTAGAAACACATTTGAGGTGGTTATGAATAAAATTGCACGTCTTTCAGCACTGGCCGTTGTTCTGGCTGCATCCGTAGGTACCACTGCATTTGCTGCAACTTCTACCGTAACTGGCGGTTACGCGCAGAGCGACATGCAGGGTAAAGCGAACAAAGCTGGCGGTTTCAACCTGAAATACCGTTACGAGCAAGATAACAACCCACTGGGCGTTATCGGTTCCTTCACCTACACCGAAAAGGATAACACCAGCAACGGTACTTACAACAAAGGTCAGTACTACGGCATCACCGCAGGTCCGGCTTACCGTCTGAACGACTGGGCAAGCATCTACGGCGTAGTGGGTGTTGGTTACGGTAAATTCCAGAACAACAACTTCCCGAACCAGAAATCCGATATGAGCGACTACGGTTTCTCCTACGGTGCTGGTCTGCAGTTCAACCCGATCGAAAACGTTGCCCTGGACTTCTCCTACGAGCAGTCTCGTATTCGTAACGTTGACGTCGGTACCTGGATTGCTGGCGTGGGTTACCGCTTCTAATCACTCCGGTGATATAAAAAATCCGCCTCACGGGGCGGATTTTTTTTGCCTGTTGCCGGCCAGCCCGGGCGGTTGACCGGGCTGAACGAGTCGTCTTAGTTGACCGTGAACTCATCGCTGCCGAGGTGGGCGTAGTCCACCTTCTGCAGCTGGAAGTTGGTGATGTACACCGGACCGGCCTTTTGCTCAGAGATAAAACGATAGCGCGGGACGATTTCCGCCGCCTTGATCCCAGTCCACTGGGAGAAGAAACTGAGGAAATCATTCGCTGAGCGCTGCGCTTTAATCACTTTATGCGCGTTGTCATCGCTGGACAGCACCATAAACGGCACCTGGAAGTTCTGCTGGAACTTATCGTCATGCGCCAGATACTGCACCTCTTTTCCCCGCTCCTTGAACGCCAGACCATGATCGGAAAAGTAGGTCAGTGAAAAGGTATCGCCGGAGTTTTGCAACTGGCTGTAGAGCTTAGCCAGCAGCGAGTCGGTCTGCGTCATGCTGTAGAGATAACAGGAGGTCTCTTTCGACTGGACGAAAACCGTGTACTTGCCTTTGGTCCGGTCGCAGGCCTGCGGGTGAGAACCCATCAGATGCAGGACGATCAGCTGCGGCTGGGTGCGCTGCGTAGAGAGTACCTGCTCGGTCAGCTTTAATAACTGCTCGTCCTGAGTATTTTTATTGGCCTCGAAATCGCCGTTTTTCAGGAACTGGACTTCATCCGCACGTTTGGCGATGCTGGCGATAGCGGTGTCGTACTCGCCAATCTGCCCCTGGTTGGAGAACCACCAGGTCTGGAAACCGGCGCGATTGGCGAGGGTGACAAAGTTATCCTGAAACTGCGGTTTGCCGTCGACCACCCGGTTAAGCGTCAGGCCGAGCGATTTCTGCGTCGAGCCGCTGGCGGCGACATAGTTGTTAAACAGATAACCGTTTACCGAGCTGGCAAACGGCGTGTTGTCCCAGTGGCCACCGAAGGCGCCGAGGGCGTCGCGGCGGGCGCTTTCGCCAATCACCACCACATAGAGATGGTACTTTGGCTTCACCGCCAGCACGTGCCAGCTGTCTTTCATGCCGGCCAGCTGCGCCATTCGCGCCTGCTCGTCCAGCACCTCGTTATTATTCACCACCACGTCTTTCACAAAACGAAAGGCCGGATAACCGGTGTCAATCACCTTGAACACGCCGCCCCAGGCGAGATTCTGCACCGGCTGCAGAAAGAAAATTCCGATGCTGAACAGCAGGCCCAGGGTCTCCATTTTTCCCCAGCGGGATGGCTCAACGATCCTGCGGCGGACCGCAATGATCCCCAGCGCGAAAATGAAGACCGCCAGCAGATAGTTGTACCATGGGAAGATGGTCAGAATTTCCGTGGATTCTTCCACGTTGGTGGCGTGAAGCGCCAGCAACGTATTGAAGTTGGGGGCGCCGTAGGCCTGGCCAAAGGGGTAGTAGAGCGCCGCCAGCAGCGAATAGGCACCGACCACCCCTTTCTGGACGCGTGGAAAGGCACGCCACAAAAGATGTAACACGCAGGTAAATGCCACGGTATAGAGCAGGCTAAATTCATAGCCCAGCGCCAGGTTAATTAATAGCGACTGTAAAAAGTAGAATCCTGTCCATGGGTTCAGTGCCAGTCGGCGGGCGACCAGCGTATTTTTCAGGGTGGTGACATTCATAGTAAACAATCAAAAAGAGGCCATGCGCATCCCCTGGCATCAAGGGGGAAAACCTGCTGGACAGTGCGCGAAGAGGGTCTCTGCGAGCCGCGAATGTGGCAGGGCTGTGCAAAGATAGGGCTTGTAAATGGTAAGGTCAACCAGACATAACAGATTGTTTTGCGAGGGCGCTTACAAAACTTGAAAAAAGGTCAGGGAAACGGGGGGAACCGGCCATTTTAGCGGCAGAAGATGACAGAAAAATGAAGCGGCGTACCGCGACGCCGCCTTAGGAATTAGGCTTGTCCTGCTGCGGTTTACCGTTAATCATCTCGCACAGCATACCGATCAGCATTAGTCGTACTTTAAAGGGTGAATGGCTAAACACGTTTAAGCACCTCTTGAATTCATTCATCTGCTCTCCTCCTGCCTGTTCACGCCGTCAATCCTTGATGGCTGTTTGCATTACATACAGATATAGCACAGGCTATATTTTATAGCTATGGCTAAAACGTTAATTTTTTGTGCTCTTGGCGCAATCCATTACAATGTGGATCTTTTTATATGATGCTTGACGCGTCACACGAATGAGGAAGCACAATGAACCGTCGCGCAGGTAAGCCAATAACAAAAAAAGTGACGCAGTTAGTAAATGTTGAAGAGCACGTTGAGGGGTTCCGTCAGGTGCGGGAAGCGCATCGCCGCGAGCTGATCGATGACTATGTGGAGCTGATCTCCGATCTGATCAACGAAGTGGGGGAGGCGCGCCAGGTGGATATGGCGGCGCGTCTTGGCGTTTCGCAGCCTACGGTCGCCAAAATGCTTAAACGCCTGGCCAGCGTGGGTCTGATCGAACAGATCCCCTGGCGCGGGATCTTCTTAACCCCTGAAGGGGAAAAGCTGGCCCAGGAAAGTCGCGAGCGCCACCAGATTGTGGAAAACTTTCTGCTGGCCATTGGCGTCAGTCCGGAGATTGCCCGCCGCGATGCGGAGGGAATGGAGCATCACGTGAGTGAAGAGACGCTGGCGATGTTCCTGAAATTTACCCAGAAACAGGGATCCCAGGAAGCATGACTCTTCCCTTCGTTCAGTCGCTGCTGCGCGACCGTTTTTTACACCTGCTGCTGATTATCGCCTGCGTGCTCAGCGCCATCGTGCCGTTTGTCCCGGCAAGCTGGCCGGCGGCCATTGACTGGCATACCATCATCACGCTCAGCGGCCTGATGCTGTTGACCAAGGGCATTGAACTAAGCGGCTACTTTGACGTGCTGGGACGGAAAATGGCTCGCCGCTTCGTGACTGAGCGCCAGCTGGCCATCTTTATGGTGCTGGCGGCGGCGCTCTTATCCACCTTCCTGACCAACGATGTCGCCTTGTTTATTGTGGTGCCGCTGACGCTGACGCTGAAAAAGTGGTGCGCGATCCCGGTTAACCGTCTGATTATCTTCGAAGCGCTGGCAGTCAACGCCGGGTCGCTGCTGACGCCGATCGGCAACCCGCAGAACATTTTGCTGTGGGGACGATCCGGTCTCTCTTTCGTCGGGTTTATCGGCCAGATGCTACCCCTGGCGGCGGCAATGATGTTGACTCTGCTGGTGCTGTGCTGGTTCTGTTTCCCGGCAAACCGGCTCAGCTACCAGAGTAGCGATAAGGCGCCATCGTGGCAGCCTAAGCTGGTCTGGAGCTGTCTGGGATTGTATCTGGTGTTCCTGACCGCGCTGGAGATGAATCAGGCGCTGTGGGGGCTGGCGCTGGTGCTGCTGGGCTTCCTGATACTGGCCCGGGCGGTGATCGTCCATGTGGACTGGTCGCTGCTGCTGGTGTTTATGGTGATGTTTATCGACGTCCACCTGCTGACCCAGCTTCCGGCGCTGCATCATGTGCTGAGCGGCGTCGGGACGCTTTCCGGCGGCGGACTGTGGCTGACCGCCATCGGCCTGTCGCAGGTGATCAGTAATGTGCCCTCGACCATTCTGCTGCTCAACTATGTCCCGCCGTCGATACTGCTCGCCTGGGCGGTTAACGTCGGCGGCTTTGGTCTGCTGCCAGGATCGCTGGCCAATATCATCGCCCTGCGCATGGCCAGCGATCGGCGGATCTGGTGGCGCTTCCATCTTTACTCCATTCCTATGCTGCTGTGGGCGGCCATCAGCGGCTATTGGCTCTTTAAACTCTGCGCCTGATTTCTGCAGAATTGGGCAAGAAACTGACAGAAACACCCCATTCGCACGCCTCGACTCAGCGGTATAACTATACCGCTGACGTTAACCATCCTGTTGAGGAGAGTGCTATGCGATATCAAAAACTGGGCAATACCGGTCTGTTTGTCTCTGAGCTGTGCCTGGGCACCATGACCTTCGGCGGCGAAGAAGGGATGTGGGGCAAAATCGGCCAGCTGCGCCAGGCCGAAGCCGAGCAACTGGTCGGCAGCGCGCTGGACGCCGGGATCAACTTTATCGATACCGCCAACGTCTACTCGGAAGGGCGCTCTGAAGAGATTACCGGCCAGGCGCTGAAAAACCTGAAAATCCCGCGTGAAAACGTGGTGGTGGCGACCAAAGTGTTTGGCGAAACCGGCACCGCTGGCGTGAACTCGCGCGGCAGCTCACGGTACCACATCATGGGCAGTGTGAAAGAGAGCCTGCGCCGCCTGCAGCTCGATCATATCGATCTCTATCAATTGCATGGCTTCGATCCGGCGACGCCGATCGAAGAGACGCTGTCGGCCCTGGATACCCTGGTACAGCAGGGCCATGTGCGCTACATCGGTGTTTCTAACTGGGCGGCCTGGCAAATCGCCAAAGCGCTGGGCATAGCGGAACGCCTTGGACTCTCCCGGTTTGCTTCTCTGCAGGCCTACTACACTATCGCCGGGCGTGACCTGGAACGCGAGCTGGTGCCGATGCTGCAAAGTGAAGGCCTCGGCCTGATGGTCTGGAGCCCGCTGGCGGGCGGCCTGTTGAGCGGGAAATACCGCCGCGACGGCGAGGCGGAAGCGGGTGGTCGTCGCCTGGCGTTCGACTTTCCGCCGGTGGATAAAGCGCGCGCATTTGACTGCATTGACGTCATGCGGGTGATAGCCGAAGCAAAAGGGGTATCGGTGGCGCAGATTGCCCTGGCATGGCTGCTGCATCAGCCGGTGGTGACCAGCGTGATTATCGGCGCTAAACGGGCCGAACAGTTGCAGGATAACATCGCTGCCACCGCTATTCGCCTGAGCGAAGATGAGTTGCGCCAGCTTGATGCGGTCAGCGCCCTGCCGCGCGAATATCCGGGCTGGATGCTGGAGCGCCAGGGGGAATATCGTCGTCATCAGCTTGACGCGCAGTAACGCCGTTTCCACTTACCTCTAAAGATCGCCGCTTGCGGCGATCTTTTTTGTTTGTCTGGCTCACAGAAAACGATCCGTCTTTTGCTTCCGCGGTGGTTTTTTTGTATATGACTAGTCATGAATTTAAAATGACTAGTCATATACAGAGGCGAACCATGAAAGACACATTACCGGCCGATTTTTTATGGGGCAATTCGGTCTCCAGCATGCAGACCGAAGGGGCGTGGAATGAGGGAGGAAAGGGGAGGTCGGTTTACGATATTCGTCAACCGTCGGAGTTCGCCTCGGACTGGAAGGTGGCGACTGACTCCTATCATCGCTTCCGCGAAGATTTCGATCTGATGCAGGATCTGGGCATGAACTGCTATCGCTTTCAGATCGCCTGGAGCCGGGTGTGTCCGGAGGGGGACGGCGAATTCAATGAAGAGGGGATCGCGTTCTACCATCAGTTTATCGATGAGCTTATTGCCCGCGGCATAGAGCCGATGATCTGCCTGTATCACTTTGATATGCCGCTGTCGCTGGCGGAGCGCTACAACGGTTTTACCGACCGCCGGGTCATGGACGCCTTTATCCGCTATGGCCAGAAGATGATCGACTGCTACGGCGATAAGGTGAAGTACTGGCTGACCTTTAATGAACAGAACCTCTACCATTCGCCGGAAGCCTTCCTGATCACCGGCTATTTGCGTGGCGATAAAACGCTGCGCGAACTCTACCAGATCCAGCACCACGTGATGATGGCGCATGTCCATCTGACCCACTATCTGCATCAGACGAAGCCGCAGTGCCTGATGGGCGGAATGCTGGCTCACGCGCTGGTCTATCCGGCTACCTGCAAACCACGCGATATTCTCTGCGCTCAGCAACTGGACGAGTTTTTAAACCAGAACCTGCTGCGCGCCTACGCGGGCGAGGGCTATAGCCCGGAGGTGATGCACTTTGTCGCCCGCGAAGGCTTTGACGATATTTATCGCGCCGAAGATATGGCGCTGATGGCAATGGTGAAGGTGGATTATCTGGCGTTCAGCTATTACGCGAGCCGCTCGCTCAATAGCGACGCGATCCCGCCGGGAACGGCGGTCAACAATTACATGCTATTCGGTAATCAGGATAACCCGTACCTGAAAGCGACGGAATGGAACTGGCAGATCGATCCGCTGGGATTTCGCATGATCATCACCCGTTATTACAATGACTGGCGGCTACCGGTGTTCCCGATTGAAAACGGCATCGGGGTGATCGAATCCTGGGACGGTGAACATCCGGTTGCCGATGATTACCGCATCGCCTACCATCGCGACCATATTAACGCCATGAAAGCGGCGATGTTTGAGGACGGCGCGCAGGTGATCGGCTATCTCGGCTGGGGATTAATCGATATTCTTAGCTCACAGGGCGATATGCGTAAGCGCTACGGCGTGGTGTACGTCAATCGTGAGAACCATGACCTCAAGGATCTACGGCGGGTGCCGAAGAAGAGCTATGCGTGGCTGAAGCAGGTGATCCACAGCAACGGCGAAGCGATGTAACGGTGTCCTGGCGGTCAGGTCAAGTATGCTGCCCGCCAGTCACGCACAGAATGTAAAAGGACCGGGAATGACGGCGAAGTATCTGCAAATTGCGCGGGAAATAAAAAAACGCATCATCAGCCAGCAGTATCCTGCCAGCGCGCCGCTACCCGACCAGTTTGCGCTGGCGGCGGAGTTCAACACCAGCCGGATGACGATTCAACAGGCGATGCGTCAGTTAATCGTCGAAGGGCTTATCTATACTCGCAAAGGGCAGGGCACCTTTGTGCGGAAAAATTTTCTCCAGCTGTCGCAGTGGGAACTGTCCGGCAGCGACTATTTTGGCGCCACCAAAACCTGGGAGCATCTTGGCGAGGTACAAAGCGAAGTGGTGCGCTTTGAGGTGCGTTTTCCCAGCGACAAAGAGCAGAGTTCGCTGCTGATTGACGCCGATGCCCCGGTGTATGACTTTGTCCGTCTGCGGCTGCTCAACGGTGAGCCGGTGTCGCTGGATCTGACAGTTATGCCGGTGGGACTGGTGCCAGGGCTCAATAAAAGCCATCTGGAAAGCTCGGTGTTTCGCTATGTGCAGGAGACGCTGGGGCTGAAGCTGATGGGATCTTACCGCGTAGTGCGGGCGATGAAGCCCGATGAACTGGATAAATTACATCTTCACTGCGACGCCACCGACCCGGTGCTGGAGGTTGAGCAGGTTATCTACCTCGAAGACGGTACGCCGCTGGAGTATGCCCACTGCCACTATCGCTACGATCACGGCGGGATTATTCTGGTGAATAACGGCTAGACCGGGGGGCCTGTTTGCGCAGCGCTAAGCAGGGCCAGGGTGTTGTCAGGTCTGGTAGCCCGGGAAAATACAGATAAAAAAACGGCGGGCATCAGGCCCGCCGTTTTTCTTGCCATACAGAACTTAGTTCAGACGCACCGGCATACCGGAGCGGTTCTGGATAGCCTGCTCAACCACGTTCTGATCGACATCAGACTGGCC
The DNA here is from genome assembly GCF_002810545.1 of Klebsiella sp. A-Nf5. Classification (NCBI taxonomy): domain Bacteria; kingdom Pseudomonadati; phylum Pseudomonadota; class Gammaproteobacteria; order Enterobacterales; family Enterobacteriaceae; genus Klebsiella; species Klebsiella sp. A-Nf5. The sequence goes on from NZ_PIOG01000131.1 coordinate 12,822, forward strand.
GGTGATCGCCTGTACCGGCTGAGTCAGGGTGATTGGCACGATTTCGCCGCCCTGGAACTGCGCTTCGGTGGTCGACAGCGGGTTGTGAACCTCAATGTAACGGCTGCCGTCCGGCTCGGTGGTCGCTTTTACCGGCTCATCGATAAATTGTACGCGGGTGCCGACCGGCACGTTATCAAACAGGAACTTGATGTCATCGTTGCGCAGACGCACGCAGCCGTGGCTCACGCGCAGGCCAATACCAAAGTTCGCGTTGGTGCCGTGGATGGCGTACAGACGGCCGATATACAACGCGTACAGGCCCATCGGGTTATCCGGACCGGCCGGTACGACGGCTGGCAGCGGGTTGCCGGCAGCGATGTATTCGGCATGCATCTTGGCGGTCGGCGTCCATGTCGGGCCGGCTTTCTTGCGTTCGACTTTGGTGGTCCAGTTAATCGGCGTATCTTTACCTAACTGGCCGATACCGATCGGCAGGACGATCACGGTATTGGTGCCTTTCGGATAGTAGTACAGACGCATCTCGGCGCTGTTAATCACGATGCCTTCGTGGACGGTGTCCGGCAGAATCAACTGCTGCGGGATGTTCAGGACGCTACCGCCTTTTGGCAGATAGGTGTCCACCCCCGGGTTGGCTTCCAGCATGTTGGACAGCCCCATCTGATATTTCGCCGCAAAGTATTCCAGCGGCTGCTTGTTATCATCAGGAATGGTGATGACCTGATTCTGACCAACCAAACGGCTGCCGTCGGTCGGCAAAGGATAGGTGACAGCAGACGCTGTATTGCAAAAGCCTACGAGGGCGAAGGCTGCCGCTAAGAGTGTAGATAATTTCATAGTCTTTAATGTCGTGTGCGAAATCAACGCCACACAGGCCTTTGTTAATGATTGAGACAGTAGATGGGAGCGCATTATATGTGCATTCCGCTGAACAGGTAAATCAGATGTGTACGAAATCACATTTTTTTCCCTGTCGTCTCGACTGTCGGGGCCTGGCGGACAATGCGACCGCCGCCTCCCACGCGGTTCACAGGGAGGTTATCCTTCCAGTAACCGGTCCTGTAGCGAAGCGCGGGCCGGGGCGGTGAGCTGGTACTCTTCTGCCAGCCAGGCGTCGACGCTACCATAGCGCTGGTGGATGGCCGACAGCGCGGCGGCGAGATAGGACTCTTTCACCGTCAGAATATCCGCCAGACTCTGGCGTCCCTGGGGCGTCAGGTCGTTGCCGAGCATCTCCAGCATCCAGGCTTCCACCTGCGTCAGCATACCGTGGGTAAGCAGATACTCCTCCATGACCGTCTCGCTGTCGCATCCGACGGCAAACAGCGTCAGCGCGCAGCCGACGCCGGTGCGATCTTTGCCGACGGCGCAGTGTTGGAGTAACGCCCCTTCAAAAGGGGCCGTCAGCCAGGCAGTGAGCTGGCGATAGGCCGGATTGTTAAACGGCAGCTGGCGATAGAGTTGCAGCATAAACTGTTCACCGTTCAGCGCGTTAAGGGTGGCAGCATTCAGCTCGGTGACCTTCGCATTCACATCGCTGATCGGCGGATTGGCTGGCGCGTTCAAATAATGAGTGAGCGGGCTAAGCTTGTCAGGCGTGCGCTGCACCTCACCGGGGTCGCGATAGTCGAGCACCCGACTGAGCGGCAGCGTCGCCAGGTGGTTGAGATCGTCCGCCGTCAACTGGTTTAGCGCGCCGGAGCGTAGCAGCTTGCCGCTGCGTACCGTGCGTCCGTCGGCGGCACGCTGGCCGCCCAGATCGCGAAAATTGATACCGCCCTGCAGGGATAAAAAGGCCGGGTGTCGCGGTAGGCTGGTGGTCATGGGGTTCCTCATAATGACGTACAGAATAACCGTTTGAGCCCTGGTCTGTGGCTCATCTGACAAAGACCTTAGCACAAGCGCCGCGGTGGAATTTACCGCAGGCCGTGAAAAGTGTGTCATTTGCTGGCATAATGTCTGTTGTGTCACACCCCTCATTCTCTTTTTTCAGGATATCCCCGTGCTAGTATCCAGCAACGTTACCATGCAGTTTGGCAGTAAGCCGCTGTTCGAAAATATCTCCGTTAAATTTGGCGGCGGCAACCGTTATGGTCTGATCGGCGCCAACGGCAGCGGTAAATCGACCTTTATGAAGATCCTCGGCGGCGATCTCGAGCCGACGCTGGGCAACGTTTCTCTCGACCCGAACGAGCGTATCGGTAAGCTGCGCCAGGATCAGTTCGCCTTCGAAGCATTCACCGTGCTGGATACGGTTATCATGGGCCACGGCGAGCTGTGGGAAGTGAAGCAAGAGCGCGATCGCATCTACGCGCTGCCCGAAATGAGCGAGGAAGACGGCTATAAAGTGGCCGATCTGGAAGTCAAATACGGCGAGATGGACGGCTACTCCGCCGAAGCGCGCGCCGGCGAACTGCTTCTCGGCGTCGGCATTCCGGTTGAACAGCATTACGGCCCGATGAGCGAAGTCGCGCCGGGCTGGAAGCTGCGTGTCCTGCTGGCGCAGGCGCTGTTTTCCAATCCGGATATCCTGCTGCTCGACGAACCGACGAACAACCTCGACATCGACACCATTCGCTGGCTGGAGCAGGTGCTGAACGAACGTGACAGCACCATGATCATCATTTCGCACGACCGTCACTTCCTGAACATGGTCTGCACCCACATGGCGGATCTCGATTACGGTGAGCTGCGCGTCTATCCGGGCAACTATGACGAGTATATGACCGCGGCGACCCAGGCACGCGAACGTCTGCTGGCGGATAACGCCAAGAAGAAAGCGCAGATCGCTGACCTGCAGTCCTTCGTTAGCCGCTTTAGCGCCAACGCCTCTAAATCGCGTCAGGCGACCTCTCGCGCCCGTCAGATTGATAAAATTAAGCTGGATGAAGTGAAAGCGTCCAGCCGTCAGAACCCGTTTATTCGCTTCGAGCAGGATAAGAAACTGTTCCGTAATGCGCTGGAAGTGGAAGCGCTGGCGAAAGGTTTTGATAACGGCCCACTGTTCAAAGGGGTGAATCTGCTGCTGGAGGTTGGCGAGAAGCTGGCGGTGCTGGGGACCAACGGCGTCGGTAAATCAACGATGCTGAAAACCCTGGTGGGCGAGCTGGAAGCAGATAACGGTACCGTTAAGTGGTCCGAAAACGCCCGTATCGGCTATTACGCGCAGGATCATGCCGAAGATTTCGAGAACGATCTGACGGTCTTTGACTGGATGAGCCAGTGGAAACAGGAAGGCGATGACGAGCAGGCAGTACGCAGCATCCTCGGTCGTCTGTTGTTTAGCCAGGACGATATCAAAAAGCCGGCGAAAGTCCTTTCTGGTGGTGAAAAAGGGCGCATGCTGTTCGGTAAGCTGATGATGCAGAAGCCAAACATCCTGGTAATGGACGAACCGACCAACCACCTGGATATGGAATCGATTGAATCGCTGAACATGGCGCTGGAGATGTATCAGGGCACCCTGATCTTCGTCTCTCACGACCGCGAGTTCGTGAGCTCGCTGGCGACCCGCGTCCTGGAGATCACCCCTGAACGCGTTATCGATTTCAGCGGCAACTACGAAGACTACCTGCGCAGCAAAGGTATCGAGTAATCCCTGCCCGTTACCCGGGTTGCGGCTTACGCCTTACCCGGGCTACGCCTGGCATGTGATCTGTAGGCCCGCGCAAGCGTAGCGCCGCCGGGCAATAAGCGCGGGTAAAGAGCCACTTTCGCGCCGGATGGCGGCTGCGCCTTATCCGGCCTACGGTCCGTGCCATTGTGAGCTTAAGAGCTCTATCTTGTACCCATGGTGACTGAAACTGTCTGTTACCCGGGCTACCAAACCGCACAGTGCTGTAGCCCCGGTAAGCGGTAGCGCCACCGGGGATTTTGAGGCCACCCGTTTGTAGCCCGGATTAGCGTAGCGCAATCCGGGAACATCATTAAATCCAGGCCGGGCAAGGCGTAAGCCGCCGCCCGGCATATCGCTTAGCGCCTCCACTCCGTTCCTTCGACGCCATTCACCAGTAGCTTGCGCTTTTCTCCCGCCGGTAATGACAGCTTCAGCGCTTTCCACGCCGGGCGATAGTTGCCGCGAGCGTTGATATTCAGGTTTATGCTGTTGGCGCTGCAGATCATTTCCCACTCCAGCCATAGCGCATCACCTTCTTTATAGCCCCAGCTTTCGCCGTCGTCTTCAAACAGCAGACCGCGGGTTGAGCCGGTACCTTTCAGCGGGAACAACTGCAGTTCGCGACGATCGTCTTTTTGCGCATCGACATGGCTGATACGTTCACTGAGCGGCAGACCGGCGCCGGCGCGAACCAACAGCGGCAGTTTTTCCAGCGGCGCGTCCAGCGTCACCCACTGGCCGCCGGCGAACCACTGGTGGCTGTAAAAATCGTACCAGCCGTCCTGATTATCGGGCAGCCACAGCTGGCGTTGACGGGCGCCGGGCTCGACCACGCTGGCCACCAGCAGATCGCGACCCAGCAGGAAGTCATCGCACTCGGCGAAGGTCTGGGTATCGTGCTGGTGATCGAGGAAGGTCGGGCGCAGCATCGGTTCGTCATCGGCATGCGCCTGCCACAGCAGAGTGTACAGATAGGGCAGCAGGCGGTAGCGCAGTTCGATGGCTGAGCGGATCGCCGGGGTGATTTCCGGGTACATCCAGGCTTCATTGACCGTCTGGTCGTCATTCCACGAGTGAATGGTAAAGCGAGGATGCATCACGCCGTTTTGCACCCAGCGCACGAACAGCTCCGGCTCAGGTTTATCGCCGGAGAATCCGCCGACGTCGTGGCCGACGTTAAACAGCCCGGACAGGCTCATGCCTAATCCCATGCGGGTGTTATAGCGTAATGTATCCCAGTTGGTGCGGTTGTCGCCGCTCCAGGTCTGGACGTAGCGCTGCATCCCGGCGCAGCCGGAGCGGGAGATCAGATACGGGCGCTTTTGTGGCGCAAAGCGCTGCTGGGCTTCCATGGAGGCGCGCATCATCAGCAACGGCATCACCGGGCGAATATGCTTAATGGCGATTTCGCGGCCAAAGCCGTAGCAGCGCGCTTCGCCGTCCCACACCTCATACTCGTTATTATCGTTCCAGGTCGAATCGATACCCATCTCCAGTAGCTGGGTGGTCACGCCTTCCTGCCACCAGGCCACGGTGTGCGGGTTGGTGAAGTCGAGATGCGACCCTTCATCGTCCCAGAAGCTGGAGCGCTCCGGCGCGTCGTTTTGCGAATCGCGAATAAAAAGACCGCGCTCCGCCACTTCGCCATAGCGCGGATGATCCTGCAGCAGGCAGGGTTTGATATTGGCGGCCAACTTCAGCCCGGCGTCGTGGAACGACTGGCTCATCACTTTTGGCTGCGGCACTTTGTCGTAGTTCCAGTTAAAGACGTAGCGCTTGCCGTTGATCGAGGTATAGCCGGAAGAGAGCTGGAACGAATCGCAGGGGATCGCGTGCTGCTCGCACAGGCGGATGAAGTTCATCAGCTGATTTTGCGCATCCGGCGCGTCGGTGTAGTGCATGGTGGAACCGCTGTAGCCGAGGCTCCATTTTGGCCCGAACAGGGTTTTACCGGTCAGACGGACGAAGGCTTTGGTCACATCCAGCACCTGTTTACCGGTAAACAGGTAATAATCGATATCGCCGGCCTCCGCCTGCCAGCGGCGATAGGCGGTGTGGTAGTTGTCGATTTCATTACCCAGATCCAGCCAGCAGCTGCTCAGGTTGTCGTAAAACAGGCCGTAGCTGATATCGCTGCGCTGCGTGATGGTAAACGGAATATGTTTATACAGCGGGTCGGTGCTGACGGCATTGTAGCCCATGGCATCGAGGTTACGCATTTCATAGCGCTTACCGTTGCGCTGCAGGTCGCCGGCCTTTTCGCCCAGGCCGTAGAAACGCTCATCTTTACGGCGGCTGAGATAATGGGCGACGCCATCCCCGTGAGCGTTTGCCAGATAGGCGCTGGTGGGACGGTCACTGGCGAGCGTCTGCCACTCACCGGCGTCGTCGCGATAGCTCCACTCCAGCCAAAGCGGCTGGTGGACGGTGACGCGCAGCTGGCGGGTGGCGATGGTCAGCGCGTTATCTTCTTTGGTCATCTGCCAGGCCGGGAGACTAAAACCGCTGAGGTCATCCCGCGCACGGCCTTCCCACGGCACATCCTGCTGCGGGGCGATACTCCAGGTGCGATCCAGCGCCAGCTGGCCCTGGCGCTTCAGCAGGACGCGGAACAAATTCTCTTCCAGCACATACAGGCACAGGGTGTGCTGGCCATCGACGGTCAGTTCAACGTGATGCTCCAGCTGTTGGTGCAAACTCCAGTGTTTCAACGTCTTCATATTTTACATCCACTCTCAGGCGCGCTTGGCGCGACGTTCAGCAATAAATGCCACCAGGAAAACGGCGCCAATCAGGTCAAAGAAACCCATGGCGATAAACAGCGGGTTGAAGCCAATTTTATCGGCGGTCACCCCGATCAATAACGAGAACAGGAAGCTGGCGATCCATGCCGCGGATCCGCGCATGCCGTTGACTGTCGCCATTTGCCCCTTGTCGAAAGATTCCACCACCAGCGCGCTGAGCATGCAGGAGATGATCTGGTGCCCGAAGCCGCCAATGGAGATCAGGACGATAGTGATATAGGGATCGCGGGTGATGGCGACGAGGGCCAGCGAGATCATCAGAAACGCGCCGGTCACTGAGCTGGCGATGACTGAGTTGACTCGCGTACAACCGAACCAGCGAACGTACAGGCGGGTGAGGTAGCCGCTAACCACGCTGCCAAGGTCGGCGGCGAGGAACGGCAGCCAGGCAAACATCGCTATCTGCTTCAGATCCATCCCGTGCTCTTTCGCCAGGTACAGCGGCACCCAGAAGCTCAGCACCGCCCAGGCGGGCTCGGCCATAAAGGCGGGGATGGCGATCCCGTAGAAACGTTTGTTCTTTGAGACGGTTTTTAGCGCGGTCAAAAAGGGCAGCTTCACCGGCGGGGCTTCGTTATCCTGCTTGATGTACTCCAGCTCGCTTTTGCTGAGGTTCGGGTGCTTTTCCGGGTTCTGATAGAAAGCCCACCACAGCACCACCCACAGCAGCGCCAGCGCGCCGGTAAACATAAACGCACCCTGCCAGCCGAAGGAGGCGTGGGCGAAGTAGATGATTGGCGGGGCCAGCATCGCGCCGATAGAGAAGCCGACACCAGCCCAGCCGGCGGCGATCGGTCGCTCGGATTTCGGGAACCACTCGCCGATGGTTTTGGCGTTGGCCGGCGTGGCGGCCGCTTCAGCGCCGCCCATAAAGAAGCGCAACATAGCCAGGTGCAGCCAGCTGCCGGCGCCGGCATGGGCGATACAAGCCAGCGCCCACAGGGTAGCGCAGATCATAAACCCGAGCTTCAGGCCGATGACGTCGATAAGCCAACCACAGAGCGGCTGGAAAATCGTGTAAGCCAGCTGAAACGCGCCGACGATCCAGGAATATTGTTCGGTGGTAATGCCGAGGGTCGCTTTCAGTTCCGGGGCGATAATCCCCAGCGAGTTGCGTGTGATGTAGTTGACGGTGACGCCAAGTAAAAACAGGACCAGCACCCACCAGCGCAGGTTTTTTACCACCCGGCGCGTTTTGCTGACCGCGATATCATTGTTGAGGCCTTGACTCATAGCACACTCCACAAGACGTTTGTAGGGGGAAAGTGACGGCCTCTTTCCGTGAGTGGTCACATATTTTTTTAACTATTTGAATAGTCTAATTTTTATCTCAACATCATTGGTATGACTAGTATGGGAGGTGTTGGACCAATTCAGGCTAAGGGAGAAAAATCGTCGGGCATAGCGCTATTTATGCAATTTTTTTCATGAAATGACGAAGATCTCATATTTCGCTGTGATATTTGCTTGCGTGAGGGGCTTTGGCGATTATGAAAATCCTTTCATTTTCCAATCGGAGCTGGATCACAAAATGGATAAAAAGCTGCGCGTTGCCGAAATTGCCGCCCGCACCGGGCTGTCGGCCAGCACGGTTTCACGCGTCCTGGCCGGGAAAGCGAATACCAGTGACAAGGCGCGCCGGGCGGTGCTGGACTGCGCCCGCGAGCTGGGGGTCATGCAAGGGCTGGCCGCCGGGCGTCTGCTGCTCAATAATCTGCTGGTGTTTGCCCCGCAGCGCGCCTTCGATGAACGGTCGGATATCTTCTACTACCGCGTGATCCAGAGCATCAATAACGCGCTGGCGGCGCATGAAGTGCGCCTGCGCTACTGCGCGCTGGACGAGAACGACAGCGACGCCAATCTGTTTCTTGCCCGCATGAACGAAGCGGAGACCCAGGCCGCGGTGCTGCTGGGGATTGACGATCCGCATATTCATGGCCTGGCGGCGGATCTGGGTAAACCCTGCGTATTAATCAACTGTCGGGATGAAGGGATGCGGCTGCCGTCCATTGCCCCCGACCATCGTCTGATTGGCCAGTGCGCGGCGCGCTATCTGTTTGATATGGGTCACCGGGCGGTGATGAATGTCATGTGCCTGCGCCGCTACACCATGGAGCTACGGCTGGGAGGGATCCAGGAGGCATGGCGCGCGCGCAATCTACGCTTTACCGCCAGCCGGGATCTCATCAGCGTCGCCAACTTTAGCGCCAGAGAGACGGAAGAGCAGGTCGGGGTCTGGCTCGACGCTTTACAGGGGCGCCCGATGCCCACCGCCTTCCTGGTGGGTGGTGATTTCATGGCCGCCGGCACCGTCAGCGCCCTGCAAAAACGAGGCCTGCGGGTGCCGCAGGATGTTTCGGTAATGAGTATCGACGGGTTTAATCTGGCGGCGATCCAGGAGGTGCCGCTGACCGCGGTGCATGTGCCGCGAGATGAGCTGGGCAGCGAGGCGGTGCATCTGCTACAGCAGCGCCTGCTGCGCCCGGAGGCTCCGCACGGCTCGCTACTGCTGCACGGCACGCTGGTGGTACGCGATTCTGTACGGCGGATCCGGCCGGGCAAGAGCCATACCGCCGTCGAGCCGCAGGGGCTGTATGATGATTAAACCGGGATACCCAGCGCCCGTTTCCCGTGGATATTCAGATCCTCAAGGGTGAAGCGCCCCTGCCAGCTGGCTTCATAGTCCTCGCGCGGAAAATCCCCCGGCGAGGCGCCTTTTTCCACAGCAATTTTCACTTTCTGCGCGTAGGCGAGGTTTTTCTCGCACATCGGCGCGGCCGGGATGTACATCACGTTGCCCCAGCCCTGTTGATTTTCCACCGGCGCCACTGAGTGAATAACATCGCAGTGCCACCAGACGGAGTCCCCGGCATTCAGCGCCGGAATCGAGCTTAACGCTTTAATTAAGAGCGGGTGCCACTGCTCAGAGATCGGCAGCACTCTGCCCGGCGCGACGCCGCACAGTTCATCTTCCGGCACATCGTCAAGCAGGGGGCGCAGCAGCACATAAGCCATCGCCTCGGGGATCGGCACCACGTGCAGCAGCCCCTGACCCGGGATCATGTCCGACAGCGCGGTCCAGCCCTGGAAGGTGCGGAACACCGAGCATTTGGTGGTGTTGTCGACGGTGTACTCTTCCACTTCGGTACGGTGCGCCGCGTCCCACGGATCGTAGGCGTCGATATTGCCATTAAAGACGTTGGCGAAAACCTGCTGATAGGCGGGAAGCAGCCAGCGCTCCAGCGCCCCGGAATCGGTATGCGCCCCCAGCCCCTTTGACGTGGTTCCCGGCGGACGACGACGAATGCGGTCAGGATAAATCACGCTGACATCCGGATCGAACCAGCGCTTGCCATTCTGCTCAAAGCGCCACAGGCGGTTGAGGAAGGATTGCACTGCTGCCATTTCATCGCTCTGGCGAGCCTGCATCTGTGAGGGCGACCAGTAGATCGGATAGATTTCCGGGCGCGAGGCCTCCAGCGAACCGAAGAAGCTGTCGCCAGGCCCTTTGTAAACATCATCGAAGTGGTTCAGATCGAGGTATTCCAGCATCGCGTTATCCCAGGCCAGCGCCTGTTCGCGCGGGTAGTGGCCTTTGATGACCGCGCAGCCCCGGCGCTTAATCGCCGCGCGCTGCGCATCGCTCACGTTACCCTGGGCGATATCGCTGAACGGGATCGTCGGCCAGACCTCCTGGCCTGCGGCTTTCAGGGCCTCAATCTCTTCCAGGCGCTCTGTGATGCGTGCCGAGAGTTTATCGAATACCGCCTGGACATCGCCGATTTGCGCCCGTAAGGCCTGTTTCATCTGGCGAATTGCCGCTTTGTGGTCGGCAGGTAATGTTTCGTGGGTCGGGAGAGCAGCCATAATAACCTCGCTGTATCTTTCATTCGAAAGTGTTAAATCTTACAAACGTTAATTTAAGTTAAAATGGAGTTAATGCAAGTTTAAAATCTTGCTGCGGCGCACAAAATGGAAAAGCCGGGGCGCGCTGCCCCGGCGAAGGGTCACGCGTTGAAGGGGGCGGTGTTATCGAGGACGGCCTGAATGACGTTCAGCGCGCCGTCATGGTTGTTATCGTCAGTGGCGTAGCCAGCGATGGCTTTGATGCTGTCAGCAGCGTTGCCCATGGCAAAGGCGTATTTCACCAGCTTCAGCATTTCGGCGTCGTTGCCGCTGTCGCCGATGGCCACGCACTGCTGCGGCGAAAGGTTCCAGCGTTTGAGCAGGCGGCTGATGCCGTTGGCTTTATGCAGGCCGGGGATGATCAAATCGACAAAACCAAAGCCGCTGGTGACCGGCTTCATGATCCCGTCGAGCGACACGTGCAGCTTATCGATCAGCTGTGGGATCTCGCTGTCCGGCAGGTTGAGGGAGAATTTAAACAGCGTGTCGTCGATGCGATGGTAATTGCTTACCCGCTGCAGACGGTGGTAGTGCTTTGACATCAGGTCGACGAAGGCATCCGGAGCTTTATCGCTCACATACGCGCTCTGCAGGCCGCAGGCGACGAAGTTCAGCTGCGGATCGTTAAGTAATTCCCCGATCACCACCTGCGATTCGTGGCGGGTCAGTTCGCCGTGGAACAGCTGTTTACCATGCTCAAAGACCAGCGCGCCGTTTTCGGCGACGAACGAAATCTGCTCGCGGATTTCCGGAAAAAATGAGATCAGCTGATAGTACTGGTTGCCGCTGGCGACAACAAATTCAATACCTTGCTGTTTGAGCTGCGCAAACTGCGCGAGGAAACGCGGGCGGTCGTACTGCTTGGCGTCATTGAGAAAAGTTCCGTCCATATCGGTGACGATAACTTTAACGGTCATAAGGGGATGCTCCTGGCTTAACTTCGACCAGTAACATTCTAATTACAATGTGATGGGGAGCACAAATTTATTTCGAATGAAAGTTCACTCAGCGCAGAAAACGCCGGGTGGCAACGTTGCCTTACCCGGCCTGCGGAGCAGGGTAGGCCCGCTAAGCATAGCGCCAGCGGGCACGAAGGGTTACAGCGTATGTTCGGTTCGGGCGATGATATCGTCCTGGGTATCTGGCGACAGCGCGGTGAAGAATGCCGAGTATCCGGCGACGCGGACCACCAAATCGCGGTACTGGTCAGGGTGTTTCTTCGCCTCCAGCAGCGTGTCGCGTGACACGATGTTGTACTGGATATGCCAGCCTTTGTGCACCTCGAAGAAGGTGCGCAGCAGCACCATCAGCTTCTGCTTGTCGGACTCGTTCTCCAGCGTGGACGGATTCAGCTTCTGGTTAAGCAGCACGCCGCCGAGGATCGCCCCGGTGGGGAGTTTGCCCACCGAACTGATGACCGCTGTCGGCCCCAGATGGTCGGTACCGGAGGCCGGGCTGGCCCCCTCCGCCAGTGGAGTGTGCGCTTTACGGCCATCCGGGGTCGCCATGGTCTGGGCGCCGAACGGAACGTTGGCGGAGATAGAGGACGTGCCGGCGTAATAGTTGCCGCCGATTGGGCCGCGGCCATAACGCGGGTTGTGATACTGCTTCAGCTCGTCGATATAGGTCTGGTAGGCCCGCGCCAGCAACTCGTCGACGCTGTCATCATCGTTACCGTACTTCGGCGCGCCGTTGATCAACCGCTGGCGCAGCTGCTCGTGGGTCAGACCGTCGAAATCTTCCGCCAGCGCCTTCGCCAGTTCCTGCTGGCCGATGGCGCCCTGATCGAAGACCAGTTTTTTCACCGCCGCCAGGCTGTTGCCGAGGTTGGCGATGCCTACCTGCAGGCCGGAAACCCAGTCATACTTGGCGCCGCCTTGCTTGATGCTCTTCGCCCGTTCAATACAGTCATCCACCAGCGCCGAACAGAGAATATCGTGGACGTTCTCCTCCAGCATGGTATCGACCACATACTCAATCTCAATGGATTTACGGGTGTAGTAGCGGATCTGGTTATCCCAGTCGGCCAGCACCTGGTCGAAATTAGCGAAGTTGCCTTTCGACAGGGCATGCTCCTGGGGCAGGAATACCTGACCGCTGGTGGCATCGCGGCCGCCTTCCAGCGTCGCCAGCATCACCCGCGCGAAGTTGATAAAGCTCATGCCGGTGCAGCGATAGCCCCATTTGCCGCCGACCGCGGTTTCGATGCAGCCGATGGCGGCGTAATCGTAGGCGTCCTGTGGCTCGATGCCGAGTTTGATAAATTCCGGAATGACGATTTCATCGTTATTAAACGCCGGTATGCCGAAGCCGCAGCGGATCACCTGGACGCAGGCGTCGAGGAAGTCGTTGCTCATCCCGGCATGGTAACGCACGCTGAGGTTCGGCTGGGTAGAGCGCAGACGACCACAGGATTCCAGGATGGCATACGACAGCGGGTTGACGGCATCTTGCGGCTGGCCGTCGACCAGGTTCTGGCCGCCAATGGTGACGTTCTGGTACAGCGGGCTGCCGGCAGAGGCCTTGGAGTGCGAGCCGGAGCGAATTTTGTTGACCTCCAGCAGCTTCAGCCAGCAGCTGTGCAGCAGCTCAATGGCCTGTTCGCGATCCAGCGATTGCTGCAGTTCAACGTCGCGGCGGTAGTACGGATAGAGGTACTGGTCCATACGGCCAAAGGAGACCGAGTGGCCATTGGATTCAATCTGCAGGATCAACTGAATGAAGTAGCACAGCTGCAGTGCCTGCCAGAAGGTTTTCGGCGGCTCATGGGCGATGATGTCGCAGTTTTCGGCAATCGTCAGCAGCTCGTGGCGGCGTGATTCGCGGGATTCTGCTGTCGCCATCTCGCGCGCCAGTGCGGCGAAGCGTTTGCTGTGGTCGCTGACCGCTTCCAGAACGATATCAATCGCTTTCAGGAACTGTTCGCCATGCAGGTCTTCCAGTACCGTCAGGTTAATGCGCGACCGGCGTTCAGCAACCTTGGCGCGCATGCCGTCGAGGCCTTTTTCCAGCAGTAACGGGAAGTTGACCGCCAGGTGGGCGTCACCGGAAGTCATGTTGCCTTCCGCCTTGATAATACCGGTGGCGAGGAGCGCCTTCTGCTCATCGGTAAACATACCGTAGCAGCGGTCCTGTACGGTCTGCCCGCGCCACCATGGGCACACTTCATGCAGCACGCGTTTGTTCTCTTCGCTGACCGAGAAGCCGGCGCCGGGGCGGTCGGCGAGATCGTCGATCTCTTTCTCAATCCAGCTGACGGTGTATTCCGGGAAAATCGGCGCAGCGCGCACTTCGCTGGCCTGGTTGCCGACGATCAGCTCATCGTGCTTGATCCAGATGGTGCGCTCCGCCAGGTGGTGGGCGAGGGCCAGGGCGCGACGCACCGGGATCGGTTTATCGAGATGTTGCTGATACATCTCGGTGTAGTGGCGGGCGCGCTCGGTACAGACCGGCGGCTTAACGATATGCACCAGCGCCATTTTATGGGCCTGGATGCGGGCGCTGAGGGTGTTGAGTTTCAGGGTCGTCATAGGGTTATCCTCGTAAGATCGCCGTTAGCCCCTTGCTCCGCGCATAATCTTGCGCAAAGGTGAGCAGCTCAGGAGCATCCAGCGGTTTGTCCGGTGCGGTGTAGGGCTGACTGAGTAACTGGTATTTGTTCATTCCCAGCGTGTGGTACGGCAGGAAATGGATTTCGCTGACCTGCAGGCGGTCGGCGGCAAAATCGGTGATCGCGGCAATGTCGGTTTCGCTGGCGTTGAATCCCTGGATCAGCGGCACGCGAATAATCATTTTTTTCCCTGCCTGCGCCAGACGCTGCAGGTTATCCAGCACCCGGCGGGCGCTGCCGTCGGTCCACTGCTGGAACACAGCTTCGTCGACATGCTTGAGGTCGGCGAGAAACAGGTCAACAAAGGGCAGGGAGGGAGCAATGTATTTCCACGGCACGTGCAGGCAGGTTTCCACGGCGGTGTGAATACCAGCCTGATGGCTGGCTTCGAAAAGCGCCTGCGCCAGCGTCGGGTTCATAAAGGGTTCGCCGCCGGAAAGGGTGATGCCGCCGCCACTGCGATCGTAGAACGGTTTATCACGCAGCACCGTCGCCATGATCGCTTCGACGTTTTTCTCCTCGCCGCAGACCGTTAGGGCGGTGGTGGGGCAGCAGTCACGCAGCGCAGTAATATGCTTGTCGTTAACGTTTTGCCGATTAATGATCAAACCATCGAGGGTACGGGTGATAACCTCCGGCGCCGCCTGCTGGCACAAATCGCAGCCGGCCAGGCACAGCCGCGAGTCATACAGCAGATCTTCGCTGCGGGCGCGGCTTTCCGGGTTCTGGCACCAGCGGCAGCCCAGCGAGCAGCCTTTCAGGAAGACGACGGTACGGATCCCTGGGCCGTCATGGGTGGAATAGCGCTGGATGTTGAAGATCATGGCTTATCCTCTTGTTTGCGTATGAACATAAAAACACTTTCGAATGAAAGTTATATTGACGCAAATCAATAAGCGGGATGGGGATAAGCCCCTGGGGATAAAATAACGAGAGAGGTCACAAAACCACCGACGACCCTCGTCGCCGGTGTGGGGGGTTAGTGCGAACCGCATACCTCGCACTGCGGATGACGCATCAGCTTCATTTCACGAAACTGGCAGGTCATGGCGTCGTACATCACGATTTTTCCGCTGGCAGGGGTGCCGTAGCCGGTTAGCAGTTTAATGGCCTCCATCGCCTGCAGCGAACCGATAGTGCCCACCAGCGGGGCCATTACCCCGGCTTCGACGCAGGTGAGGGCATTTTCGCCGAACAGACGGCTCAGGCAGCGGTAGCAGGGTTCGCCATCCTGATACGTGAAGACGCTGATTTGCCCCTCCATGCGGATCGCCGCCCCGGAGACCAGCGGGGTGGTGTGCTGGAAACAGCCGGCGTTGAGCTGGTTACGAATGGCGACGTTGTCGGTGCAGTCCAGCACCAGATCGTGATCGGCAATCTGCCCCGCCAGCGCGGTCTCATCCAGCAAGGCATTGAGCGTAACCAGCCGGACGTGCGGGTTAATCCGCGCCAGCGCCTCGCGGGCAGAATCCACCTTCGGCTGGCCGAGGGTGGCGTCGCTGTGCAGCGTCTGGCGTTGCAGGTTGGACAACGAGACGGTGTCGAAATCGAGCAGGGTGAGCTGACCCACTCCGGCGGCGGCCAGATACTGCGCGGCGGCGCAGCCGAGCCCGCCGAGGCCGACCACCAGCACGCGAGCGGCTTTTAACCGCTCCTGGCCGTCAAAATCAAAACCGCGCAAGACGATCTGCCGGTTATAGCGCAGCATCTCTTCATCGCTCAGCTCAACGGTCATTACCGCCCTCCAAACAGGTGACTGAACGGTTCGACCTCGACCCATTCGCCTGC
Source organism: Klebsiella sp. A-Nf5 (assembly GCF_002810545.1). NCBI lineage: Bacteria > Pseudomonadati > Pseudomonadota > Gammaproteobacteria > Enterobacterales > Enterobacteriaceae > Klebsiella > Klebsiella sp. A-Nf5. The sequence continues at coordinate 28,546 of NZ_PIOG01000131.1, forward strand.
TTCAACGTGGCCGCGCTCACGCTCCAGCACGATAAAGCAGTCGCCGAGGCTGAAGGAACTAAAAATGTGCGAGCCCTGATGGCCGGTGGTGGTCACCACCAGCTCGCCGTCGGGGTTGCGCTGCAGAATACCGCGCTGAAAATCGAGACGACCCGGGGACTTTTTCAGTCGCGTGGCGGCGCGTACCCGCAGGCGGGGTGGCTGAAGCGGGCCGTGCTTGCCCGAGAGTTTCGCCAGCAGCGGCTGCACCAGCTGACAGAAGGTGACGGTGGCGGAAACCGGGTTACCCGGCAGGCCGCAGAACCAGCTGCTGCTGAGTTTGCCGAAGGCGAAGGGTTTCCCCGGCTTGATCGCCAGCTTCCAGAAGCCGATTTCGCCCAGCTCTTCAAGAATGGTTTTGGTGTAGTCGGCTTCGCCCACCGAGACGCCACCGGAGCTGATGACCACGTCAGCCTGCTGGTCGGCGGCGATAAACGCGTCACGCAGCTTCGCCGGGTCGTCAGGAATAATGCCGAGGTTAATGACCTCGTAGCCCAGCTGCTGCAGCATCAGGTGCACCGCCAGGCGGTTGGTATCGTAAATCTGGCCGTCGCCGAGCGGTTGACCCGGCAGCTGCAGCTCATCGCCGGTTGAGAAGACCGCGACGCGGACCTTGCGCACCACCTCGACCTCGGCAATGCCCAGCGAGGCCAGCACCGGCAGCTCGGCCACCGTCAGCGGCGTCCCCGCCGGGAAGACCACCGCGCCGTGGGCGATATCTTCTCCACGGCGGCGAATATGCTGCCCGGCTTTGACTGGCGCGGTAAAGCGCACGCCGGCGTCGGTCTGTTCGATCTCTTCCTGCATTACCACCGCATCGCAGTCTGCAGGCACCGGCGCGCCGGTCATGATGCGGATACAGGTACCCGCCGGCCAGGTCTCGTTAAACGGTTGGCCGGCAAAGGCCTTACCGGCGACCGGCAGCGCCGCGCCGTCGCGAAGATCGCTTAGCCGGACGGCATAGCCATCCATCGCCGCGTTATCAAAGCCGGGGACATCCAGCGGGGAGACGATGTCATGGGCGGTCACGCGCGAGAAGGCCTGCAACAGCGGTACAGTTTCCGTCGCGCTCAGCGGCGTAATACGATCGAGCATCTGGGTGAGGGCTGTGTCGAGCGGCATCAGTCCGGCGGTAAAATCCATGGGTCACTCCTGCGGGCAAAACAGCGAAAACGCCTATTATGGCAGAAAAGCGGCGCGGGCTGTATGCCACCTGGGTACGAGGCTTTACATCGCCCGCCGCTCTTTCTATATTCAAAAATTGTATAAGACATTCAGCAATATAATGATATCAATACCCTATTCCTGACGTGACCGGCGCCGCGACGCTGCGCAACAGGGCGGGGCTATCCACTTCATCGTTAAGGACTGGCGAAATGGGCAAAGCGGTTATAGCAATTCACGGCGGCGCAGGGGCGATTTCCCGCGCGCAGATGACGCCGGAACGGGAGCGGGAGTATGTGGCGGCGCTGTCGGCAATCGTCGAAAGCGGGCAGAAAATGTTGGCCGCGGGCGCCAGTGCGCTGGATACCGTGACTGAAGCCGTCCGTCTGCTGGAAGAGTGCCCGCTGTTTAACGCCGGGATGGGCTCAGTATTTACCCACGATCAAACCCATGAACTGGACGCCTGCGTGATGGATGGCTATAGCCTGCAGGCGGGCGCGGTGGCTGGGGTCAAACATTTGCGTAATCCGGTGCTGGCGGCGCGTCTGGTACTGGAGGAGAGCCCGCACGTGCTGCTGATTGGCGAGGGCGCGGAAAATTTCGCCTTCTCCCGGGGGATGGAACGCGTCGAAAACGATCTCTTCTCCACGCCCGAGCGCCTGCTGCAGCTGCAGGAGGCGAAAGCGGGCGGGGAGATTATCCTCGACCACCACGCCGCCCCGCTCGATGAACGCCAGAAAATGGGCACCGTCGGCGCGGTGGCGCTCGACCTGGCTGGCAATCTGGCGGCGGCGACCTCCACCGGCGGCATGACCAACAAGCTGCCCGGACGCGTCGGCGACAGCCCGCTGCCGGGCGCGGGATGCTATGCCAACAATGCCAGCGTGGCGGTCTCCTGCACCGGCACCGGCGAAGTCTTTATGCGCACCCTGGCGGCCTACGATATCGCCGCCTTAATGGAGTATGGTCAGCTGAGTCTCTACACCGCCTGCGAGCGGGTGGTGATGGAAAAACTGCCCGCTCTCGGCGGTAGCGGCGGGCTGATTGCCGTCGATCGCGAAGGTAACGTCGTTTTACCGTTTAACAGTGAGGGCATGTACCGCGCCTGGTGCTATGCCGGCGATACGCCGACCATTGGCATTTATCGCGAATAGAAGAAGGGAGAGGGAGATTGTCGCAAACTCACGAAACCGATACCTGCGAAGTGCTGGTAGTGCGCAACCTGAACGTGGCCTTTCGCCAACAGGATGCGCCAGAGGTGCAGGCTGTGCGTCAGCTTTCCTTCAGCCTGCGTCGCGGCGAGACGCTGGCGATAGTGGGTGAGTCCGGTTCGGGAAAATCGGTGACCGCGCTGGCGCTGATGCGTTTGCTTGACGCTGCCAGCAGCGAAGTGAGCAGCGAGGGGCTGTGGCTGCGGCGGCGTAACCGGCAGGTGATCGCGCTCAATGAGCAAACGGACGCCGAGATGCGCCGGGTGCGCGGCGCGGATCTGGCCATGATTTTTCAGGAGCCGATGACCTCGCTGAATCCGGTTTTTACCATCGGCGAACAAATTGCCGAATCCCTGCGCCTGCACCAGGGGCTGGGGCGCGAAGAGGCGCTGCGCGCGGCGAAAAAGATGCTCGACCAGGTGCGTATTCCCCAGGCGGAAGAGATGCTCTCACGCTATCCGCACCAGCTCTCCGGCGGCATGCGCCAGCGGGTGATGATCGCCATGGCGCTCTCCTGTCGGCCGGCGGTGTTGATAGCCGATGAGCCGACCACGGCGCTGGATGTCACCATCCAGGCGCAAATTTTGCAACTCATTGCCGTCCTGCAAAAGGAGATGGCGATGGGGGTGATCTTTATCACCCACGATATGGGCGTCGTGGCCGATATCGCCGATCGGGTGCTGGTGATGTATCGCGGTGAGGCGGTAGAGACCGGCAGCGTTGAGGAGATCTTTCGTTCGCCGCAGCATCCTTATACTCAGTCGCTGCTGGCGGCGGTCCCGCGGCTGGGGGAGATGCGGGGTCAGGATCTGCCGCGCCGTTTTTCGCTTCCCGGTCAGCCGCAGGCGGAGACAGAAACGCCAGACACGGTGGCGGCGGGGGAGCCTATCCTGCAGGTGCGCGACCTGGTGGCCCGTTTTCCGGTGCGCGGCGGGCTGCTCAATCGCGTGACGCGCGAAGTGCATGCGGTGGAGAAGGTCAGTTTTGATCTCTGGCCGGGAGAAACTCTGTCGCTGGTGGGCGAGTCCGGCTGCGGCAAGTCGACCACCGGCCGGGCGCTGTTGAGACTGGTAGAGACCCAGGGAGGCACCATTACCTTCGACGGCCAACGGATTGATACGCTCTCCGGCAGCAAGCTGCAGTCCCTGCGCCGCAATATTCAGTTTATTTTTCAGGATCCTTACGCTTCGCTTGACCCGCGTCAGACGGTCGGTGACTCGATTATGGAACCGCTGCGGGTGCATGGCCTGCTGCACGGGGAAGCAGCCCGTGAGCGGGTTTCCTGGCTGCTGAAGCGCGTGGGGCTTCAGCCGGAGCATGCCTGGCGCTACCCTCATGCCTTTTCCGGCGGCCAACGGCAGCGGATCTGCATTGCCCGCGCGCTGGCGCTGAATCCGAAGGTGGTGATAGCCGATGAGTCGGTGTCGGCCCTGGATGTCTCCATTCGGGCGCAGATTATCAATCTGATGCTCGATCTTCAGCGCGAGATGGGCATCGCGTTTCTGTTTATTTCCCATGATATGGCGGTGGTGGAGCGCATCAGCCACCGCGTGGCGGTGATGTACCGCGGTCGCATTGTCGAAATAGGCCCGCGCCGCGCGGTGTTTGAAAACCCGCAGCACCCCTATACCCGTAAGCTAATGGCCGCCGTACCGGTGGCCGACCCGGCCTACCGTCATCCGCAGCGGGTCCTGCTGTCTGATGACGTCCCGGGCAATATCTATAAGCGGGGCGAGGAGATCGCCAGCGTGCCATTGCAGCAGGTTGGGCCGGGCCACTTTGTCGCCCGCGAGTCCGCCGATGTGCTGGGCAGAGCATAACAACACATAACGCACTTTTTCAGGAGAACACGATGACACAACCTGTTTCACGCAAATGGTGGCTGGCGCTGAGTATCGCGGCGGCCCTGGCGAGCGCCCCCGCCTTTGCCGCCAAAGATGTGGTAGTGGCGGTCGGGTCTAACTTTACGACGCTCGATCCCTATGATGCCAACGATACGCTGTCGCAGGCGGTGGCGAAGTCCTTTTATCAAGGCCTGTTCGGCCTTGATAAAGAGATGAAGCTGCAAAATGTTCTTGCCGAGAGCTATACCGTGTCACCGGACGGCCTGGTGTACACCATCAAGCTGCACAGCGGGGTGAAATTCCAGGATGGCACCGACTTTAACGCCGAGGCGGTCAAGGCTAACCTTGATCGCGCGAGTAACCCGGATAACCATCTCAAGCGCTATAACCTGTATAAAAATATCGCCAGCACCGAGGCGGTCGATCCGACCACGGTCAAAATTACCCTGAAGCAACCCTTCTCGGCGTTTATTAACATTCTCGCCCATCCGGCAACGGCGATGATTTCGCCGGCGGCGCTGAAAAAATATGGCAAGGATATTGGCTTCCATCCGGTGGGTACCGGGCCGTATAAGCTCGACACCTGGAACCAGACAGATTTCGTGAAGGTCAGCAAGTTCGATGGTTACTGGCAGCCGGGCCTGCCGAAGCTGGACTCCATCACCTGGCGTCCGGTAGTGGATAACAACACCCGGGCGGCGATGCTGCAGACCGGCGAAGCGCAGTTTGCTTTCCCGATCCCTTACGAACAGGCGCCGCTGCTGGCAAAAAACAGCAAACTGGAGCTGGTGGCCAGCCCGTCGATCATGCAGCGCTACATCAGCATGAACGTGACGCAGAAGCCGTTCGAAAATCCGAAGGTGCGTGAAGCCATCAACTATGCGATTAACCGTCAGGCACTGGTCAAGGTGGCGTTTGCCGGATACGCCACCCCGGCGACCGGGGTGGTGCCGCCGTCGATTGCCTACGCCCAGACTTACACCGCCTGGCCCTACGATCCGGCGAAAGCTCGCCAGTTGCTGAAAGAGGCTGGGTACCCTAACGGCTTCAGCACCACGCTGTGGTCATCACATAATCACAGTACCGCGCAGAAAGTGCTGCAGTTCACCCAGCAGCAGCTGGCGCAGGTGGGGATTAAGGCGCAGGTGACGGCGATGGACGCTGGTCAGCGGGCGGCGGAAGTGGAAGGTAAAGGGCAGAAAGAGAGCGGGGTACGGATGTTCTATACCGGCTGGTCCGCCTCCACCGGTGAAGCCGACTGGGCGCTGTCGCCGCTGTTCGCCTCGCAAAACTGGCCGCCGACGCTGTTTAATACCGCGTTTTACAGCAACCCGCAGGTGGATAACGCGCTGAGCGAGGCGCTGAAAACCACCGACCCGCAAGAGAAAACCAAACTCTATAAAGAGGCGCAGGATATTATCTGGAAAGAGTCGCCGTGGGTACCGCTGGTGGTCGAGAAACTGGTCTCCGCCCACAGCAAGAACCTCACCGGTTTCTATATCCAGCCGGATACTGGCTTTAGTTTTGAACAGGCAGATTTAACACCGTGAAGGATGGGATGATGCCCTCCGGCGCCAGCGCGCGGGGGGCGGTTTTTCCGCGGGGCGGGTTGCGGAGGTATGATGCTCAACTATGTGATTAAGCGCCTGCTGGGGCTGATCCCCACCCTGCTTATCGTCGCAGTACTGGTGTTTTTGTTCGTCCATATGCTGCCCGGTGACCCGGCGCGGCTGATTGCCGGACCGGAGGCCGATGCCCAGGTGGTGGCGATGGTGCGCCAGCAACTGGGGCTTGACCAGCCGCTGCATGTCCAGTTCTGGCACTACATCACCAACGTACTGCGCGGCGATTTTGGCATTTCCATGGCCTCGCGGCGTCCCGTTTCCAGTGAAATAGCCAGCCGCTTTATGCCCACGCTGTGGCTGACGCTGGCCAGCATGAGCTGGGCGGTATTGTTCGGGATGGCGGCGGGGATCGCGGCGGCAGTGTGGCGCAATCGCTGGCCTGACCGTCTGGGAATGGCGTTGGCGGTGAGCGGCATTTCGTTTCCGGCTTTTGCTCTCGGCATGCTGCTGATGCAGGTGTTTTCGGTTGAGCTGGGCTGGCTGCCGACGGTGGGGGCCGACAGCTGGCGGCACTATATTTTGCCGTCGTTGACCCTTGGCGCGGCGGTGGCGGCGGTCATGGCGCGCTTTACCCGCGCGTCGTTCGTCGATGTGTTGCATGAAGATTACATGCGTACCGCGCGGGCGAAAGGGGTGAGCGAAACGTGGGTGGTGCTCAAGCATGGCCTGCGCAACGCGATGATCCCGGTGGTGACCATGATGGGGCTGCAGTTCGGTTTTCTGCTCGGTGGGTCGATCGTCGTGGAAAAGGTGTTTAACTGGCCGGGGCTTGGGCGCCTGTTGGTCGATTCGGTAGAGATGCGCGATTACCCGGTGATTCAGGCGGAAGTCCTGCTCTTTTCGCTGGAGTTTATTCTTATCAATTTAGTGGTGGATGTGCTGTACGCGGCCATTAACCCGGCTATCAGGTATAAGTAAGGTGCGATTGCTCAACTGGAGAAGGCAGGCGGCGCTGAACGCCATGCCGGGTATCAGACCCGGCGAGATCCATACCCCATGGCATGAGTTCTGGCGGCGCTTTCGTCGCCAGCCGGTGGCGATGGGCGCCGGTATTTTCGTGCTGTTGCTGATTGCGGTAGCCATCGTTGCCCCATGGATAGCGCCGTACGATGCGGAAAATTATTTCGACTATGACCGGCTTAACGAGGGGCCCTCGCTGGTGCACTGGTTCGGTGTCGACTCGCTGGGACGCGATATTTTCAGCCGGGTGCTGGTCGGGGCGCAGATCTCGCTGGCTGCCGGGGTACTGGCGGTGCTGATTGGCGCGGCCATCGGCACGGTGCTTGGGCTGCTGGCCGGGTACTATGAGGGCTGGTGGGACCGGCTCATTATGCGACTTTGCGACGTGCTGTTCGCCTTTCCGGGGATCCTTCTGGCGATTGCGGTGGTTGCCGTCATGGGCAGCGGGATGGCCAACGTGATCATCGCCGTGGCGATCTTCTCGATCCCGGCGTTTGCTCGTCTGGTGCGCGGCAATACGCTGGTGTTAAAGCAGCAGACCTTTATTGAATCGGCGCGCAGCATCGGCGCCAGCGACGCCACCATTCTGTTCAACCACATCCTGCCGGGGACGGTGTCATCGATCGTGGTTTATTTCACGATGCGTATTGGGGTGTCGATTATTTCCGCCGCCAGCCTGTCGTTTCTCGGCCTCGGCGCGCAGCCGCCCACTCCGGAGTGGGGCGCGATGCTCAACGAGGCGCGGGCGGATATGGTGATGTCCCCGCACGTGGCGCTGTTTCCGGCGGTGGCGATTTTTGTGACCGTGCTGGCGTTTAATCTGCTGGGAGATGGCTTGCGCGATGCGCTGGATCCGAAGTTAAAGGGGTAGGGTGAGGGAAAGCTCCGCCGTGCGGTGCTTTATATTATTTGTGGCTTCAGCGCACATTGCGCTCCCGGTTAGTCTTCTGCGTTATGTCTCTCATAGCGCAGGGAGCGCACAGGGGGCGGCCAGTCGCCGCCGTCCCCTGTCCCCCCGGGCTCCGGCCAGCACCGGCAGTTTCAGCAACAATGGTGAATAAATTAACGACAGGTCGCACGAACTGTAGGCCGGGTAAGGCGTTAGCCACCACCCGGCATAAAAGCAGCTCCGCGCCCGCTGTCCTTGCTGGGCTTGGGGGGCGCCTACGGGAGAACCCCGTATGGCGCTATCTGGTAAGCAGAATTAGACCCGGGTACCCCACAGGTCGTATTCGTCGGCATGCTCAACTTTCACCCGTACCACGTCGCCCGGCTTAACGCGGGTTTCGCCGTTCAGGTAGACCGCACCGTCGATTTCAGGGGCATCGGCCATGCTGCGGCCAATGGCGCCTTCTTCGTCAACTTCATCCACCAGTACCATGATTTCGCGGCCCACTTTCTCCTGCAGACGCTCGGCAGAGATCTGCTGCTGCAGCTGCATAAAGCGGTTCCAGCGCTCTTCTTTCACTTCTTCCGGTACCTGATCCGCCAGTTCGTTGGCGGTGGCGCCTTCTACCGGGCTGTATTTGAAGCAGCCGACGCGGTCGAGACGCGCCTCTTTCAGGAAGTCGAGCAGCATCTGGAAATCTTCTTCCGTTTCGCCCGGGAAGCCCACGATAAAGGTAGAGCGCAGGGTCAGATCCGGGCAAATTTCACGCCACTGCTTAATGCGCGCCAGCTGGCGGTCTGCAGAGCCAGGACGCTTCATCAGCTTCAGAATACGCGGGCTGGCGTGCTGCAGCGGAATGTCGAGATACGGCAGGATCTTGCCTTCCGCCATCAGCGGGATCACATCGTCGACGTGCGGGTACGGGTAGACATAGTGCAGGCGAACCCAGATGCCGAGCTTCGCCAGCTCTTCGCACAGGCTGACCATGCTGGTCTTCACCGGCATGCCGTTGTGGAAACCGGTACGGTGCTTGACGTCGACGCCGTAGGCGGAGGTGTCCTGAGAAATCACCAGCAGCTCTTTCACACCGGCGTCAGCGAGGCGTTTGGCTTCCGCCAGCACTTCGCCAATCGGACGGCTCACCAGATCGCCACGCATGGACGGGATGATGCAGAAGGTACAGCGATGGTTGCAGCCTTCAGAAATTTTTAAGTAGGCGTAGTGGCGCGGGGTCAGCTTAACACCCTGTTCCGGCACCAGGCTGAGGAACGGGTTGTGCTTCGGCTTCGGCGAGTAGTGGTGGACGTGCTCCAGCACCTGCTCATAACTGTGCGGACCGGTGATCTCCAGCACCTTCGGGTGAACTTCGCGGATCTGATCCTCTTTCGCGCCGAGGCAGCCGGTGACGATCACCTTGCCGTTCTCTTTCAACGCTTCGCCGATCGCTTCCAGCGATTCCTGCACAGCGCTATCGATAAAGCCGCAGGTGTTAACGATGACCATATCGGCGTTGTCGTAGGTGGGGACGACGTCATAACCTTCGGTGCGCAGTTCGGTCAGGATACGCTCTGAGTCCACGAGATTTTTCGGGCAGCCCAGGGAGACGAAGCCGATTTTCGGCTGGTGCGTGACATTGCTCATAGCTTAAAAAGTGTTCAATTATTGGAATGGTCAGGGCAGGAATTCTACAGATCTTTGCGAAAAAGAGTATAGCTCCATCGCGGTTAATGGTGAAAAAGCGCTCGGGTGAAGGGCGCGTGAGCTTCAGCGCCGGGTCAAAACCGCCATTCCTGATAAAAACGCCCGTCATTTACGTTGTAATCTACAAGTTGATAACAATTTCTTTACTAAATACCTCGGTGACCGCGAGGAGAAGAGGCAAGGAAATGACACCAACAAGCGCACCGGTGGCGATTGCCACCCTGCCATTCAGTAATCTGGAGATCCCCCCGCAGCCGCCGCAGATCCAACACTCCCTTGAGCAGGGGAATGTGCTCTATCTGCCGCAGCTGGCGTTTTCATTAACCGCCACGGAGCAGGCGTTGCTGACCCCTGAGCTGGTCGCGCCGCGGCGCAAGAATATCAGCTATCAACCTGACACCCGAACGCTCAGAGGCGTGGCGGATAAGCAGAAAATCGCCGCCGTCGCCCGGCTGATGGCGCGTTACCACCAGATGTCGCTGCAGCTGATTGACGCGTTATTGCCAGGCTATGGCGAGGCGCTGCACCATCCGCAAACCAGTCTGCGTTTGCATCCCATTGCCGACTGGCGTGAAACGACCTCCTGGCGCAAAGACGATTCGCGCCTGCACGTGGATGCTTTCCCGTCGCGCCCGGTCAATGGTGACCGTATTCTGCGCATCTTTTGCAATATTCACCCTGGCGGCGAACCGCGAACCTGGCGGACGGGGGAGCATTTCGATACCCTCGCGGCGCGCTTTCTGCCGCAGCTGAAACCCTGGTCGCCGCCAGGCGCCTGGCTGCTGGCAGCGCTGGGGATCACCAAAAGTCGGCGCAGCCATTACGATCATCTGATGTTGGCCCTGCACGATGCGATGAAAAGCACCCCTGAGTACCAACAACAGGGGGTGCAGCAGGAGATCGACTTTGCCGCCGGCAGCACCTGGATCTGCTTTTCCGATCAGACTCCGCACGCCGCAATGCGCGGCCAGTATCTGCTTGAGCAAACCTTCCTGTTGCCGGTGAAGGCGATGAGTCACCCGCAGCTCTCGCCGCTGCGGGTGCTGGAAACGCTCCTGCAAAAGCCGTTAGTTGCGCGCAACGTGTAGCGCCCGGCGTGGCTACCGGGCAAAGACTTATTGCGCCGGCGTGACGGCCCCGGAAGGCCTGGCGCTGGGCTTTTTCGGCTCGCGCTTATCCTTCAGGGTGAAAATGGAGATCAGCGTAAAGAGCCCGGCGATACCGCCGAGGATCAGATAGGTGTCGGCGAAGCCAATGGTATCGTACAGGTAGCCTGCCAGCGGAGAGTAAATGGCGGTGGCGATCGAGGCGACAAACAGCACCAGCAAATAGACCGTCGAAGAGAGCTTGTGGTCGAAGTTGGCAGCGATGAATTTAAAGACCGATACCAGAATTAACGGTTTCTCCAGGGCATGCATCATTTTCACCGCGCCAATCCACACCGGACCGAGGGGGATGGCTGACCCGACAATGCGTACCGACATGATCAACCCGGCGATGATCAGCGCCCATTTGGCGCCGGTCCGGTTAACAAACCACGGCATCAGGCATAAGAACAGGGTTTCACCGCAGACCTGAACGGATGCGAGGATACCGTACCAGCGGTTGCCTTCCTCCGGCGTCGGGAACTGCAGCGAGAAATACTGGGCAAACTGCTGATCGTAGGTGTCATAAATCTGCGTGACGAACAGGGTAAAGAGCAGCAGCATCCAGAACTGACCATTCTTCGCCAGCTCGAGGGCATGGGAGACCTTCAGCGATTCGCTTCGCGCCACATCGGCGTCGGTTAATTCAATTTTGGTCAGCATAAAGCAGATGGCGGCGATGACGATGGCGAGGCTGGCGAGCCAGAAGGCCAGATTAGGATTGCTGTCGATATATTTACCCACAATCCAGGCCGCCGCTGCCCAGCCTAACGAGCCCCACATCCGTACCCGACCGTATTCGAACTGGTAGCGGCGTGAAATCTTATCGATGTAAGAGTCGATCACCCCGCAGCCGGAGTTAAAGATGATCCCCAGATAGATCCCCCCCAGCAGCGCGCCAAACCAAAAGTTGTGCACCAGCAGCGGCGCGTAAACGTAGATAAAGAAGGGCCCCACCGGCAGGAGCAGGGCGACCAGCAGCCAGATAAGCCGTTTTTTCAGGCCGAATTTGTCGGAGATAAAGCCGAAGAAAGGCTGCATCAGCAGGGCGATAAAGGCGTTGACCGAGTACAGCAGGCCAGTCTTCGTGGCGCTGATGCCAAGATGCTGGGTGGTCCAGATGACGAAGAAAGCCATGGTCGACGACCAGGCGAACAGGTAGAGGAAATCGAAAAGACTCAACAGGAGGTAGTTTCTTTTACCGGGCGTCATGTTTCAGTTCCTTGCAAACGGGTAGAGAGATTATCAGCGATCCGCGAGCGCTGTTTTTATGAAATGTTATACGTATTACATTAATGATTTGTTATGGCACTCTGACTGACGATCGCGCAATAGCGCCTGTAATATATTGTGATCATTGCAGCACTATTTCCGCCTTTTAATGGCAATAATTGCAAGTTGGTTTCTTTTTGAAATTAATTGTGATCGTATAACATTATCTTTGGTATATATCCTACAAAGCGGTAAGGTTGTCACATTGTAAAGCCTGTTACAGGCTTGGTAATAATTGACCTGGCGCATCATTTTGCACAAAAAATAACCGTATTATGAGAAGGGTAAAGGACGACAGAGGAGGAACTGTGATGACCGTTGACAGACGATATCGCCACCTTTTGCAGAAGCTCATCAATGCCAATATCGATATTGATGCCTATCTGCAGCTGCGAAAGGCCAAAGGCTACATGTCAGTCAGCGAAAATGACCATCTGCGTGATAACTTGTTTGAGCTGTGCCGTGAAATGCGTGCGCAGGCCCCGCGCCTGCAGAATGTCATTTCACCGGAGGAGAAGGAGGCCCTTCGCCTGGCTGGCGAGTCCATCGCCGCCGCTGCAGTATGCCTGATGAGCGGGCATCATGATTGCCCACTGTACATTGCGGTTAACGTAGAGAAGCTAGAACGCTGTCTGACAGGATTGACATCAAATATTCATAAATTGAATGAATTGGCGCCAATCACCCATGCCTGATCGGCTGAAACCCAGGGGAAGTAGACGCTTCCCCTGTTAAAGGTTATGTAAAAATCCCCGCGCAACTTTCCCCGCTGGCTACCCTTTAGCGCAGAGCTGACTAAAGGAGAATGCCATGCGTCCGATCCCGCTGCTGTTGATATTGAGCGCCTTAGCGCTGCCGGCGTTAAGCCAGGCCGCGGTGCGGGTGGAGGTATTGGAAAACCGGCTGGCCCATCCGTGGGGTCTGGCGTTTCTCCCCGACGATCAGGGCATGTTGATTACCCTGCGCGGCGGCGAGCTCAAGCGCTGGCAGCCAGGTAAAGGCCTGTCGGCGCCGATATCCGGCGTGCCGCAGGTGTGGGCCAACGGCCAGGGCGGCTTACTGGAAGTAACGCTGGCGCCGGATTTTGCGCAGTCGCGACGGGTATGGCTGAGCTATGCGGAAAGCGACGCCAGTGGCAAAGCGGGCACCGCGGTAGGCTACGGGCGGTTAAGCGAGGATGCCACCCAACTGACGAACTTTACCGTGGTGTTTCGCCAGCAGCCGAAACTCTCCGTTGGCAATCATTTCGGTGGCCGGCTGGTGTTCGACGGCAAAGGGTATCTGTTTATCGGTCTGGGAGAGAACAATCAGCGCGCCACCGCCCAGGATCTCAGCAAGCTGCAGGGGAAAGTGGTCCGCCTGACGGACGCGGGGGACGTTCCGCCGGATAATCCCTTTGTCGGCCGGGCTGACGCCAGGCCGGAGATCTGGGCCTACGGTATTCGCAATCCGCAGGGCATGGCGATGAACCCATGGAGCGACGCGCTGTGGCTCAATGAGCACGGCCCGCGCGGCGGGGATGAAATTAACATCCCGCAGGCGGGGAAAAACTACGGCTGGCCGCTGGCGACGCATGGCATTAACTACAGCGGCCTGCCGATCCCGGAGGCCAAGGGCAAGACGGCCCCGGGTACCGAGCCCCCGCTGTATGTCTGGCCGGTCTCCCCCGGGGTGAGTGGGATGGCCTTTTACTCGGCGCAGACCTTTCCCCAGTGGCAGCATAAGCTGTTTATCGGCGCGCTGAAGGAGACGTCGCTTATCGTCTTATCGGTGGACGGTAATCAGGTCCGCGAGGAGGGGAGATTGCTGGAGGCGCGCGGGAAGCGTATCCGCGACGTCCGCGTGGGACCCGACGGCTATCTGTACGTATTAACCGACGAGTCTAACGGCGAACTGTTGCGTTTGAGCCCGGAGGGTTAACCTCAGGTGACCGGGATCTTCACGACCTCGTGCCAGGCGGGGCGCTGGCTAATCTGCTGATACCAGCGCTGCAGATGGGGCCGCGGTTGCCAGGTATCGAGGATCTCCAGCAGATTGTAGACAAAGGGGGCAACGGCAATATCGCCAAGGCCGAAGTGCTCGCCAGAGAGCCATGGCGTTTTCGCCAGTTCGTCATCAAGCATGGCAAACAGCGATTCACAGGCGCTGATCCCCGCGGCGATGGCCGCCGGGTCGCGCTGCTCCGGCGGCGTCCTGACCAGACCCATTAATACCGGGCGATGGGCGGGAGAGAGCGTGCCGTTGGACCAGTCCATCCATTTTTCCCCTTGCGCACGCTGCGCCGGCGTGGTCAGCCACAGGCGATCGACGCCGTACTGCGCGGCAAGGTAGCGAATAATGGTATTTGATTCCCACAACACCACCCCGGTGGCATCGTCTTTTAACAGCGGCACCAGCCCGTTCGGGTTCATCGCCAGATATTCCGGGTCATGATTGAGACCAAACTCCAGCCCGGCGAGGATCTGCTCATAAGGAAGATCCAACTCCTCCAGCACCCAGCGTACTTTCTTCACGTTGGTCGAGTTATTACGTCCCCACAGTGTAATCATTTTCGCTCCTGAGTTTGTTTCACTGCCGTTGCAGCGCGATCGGCGATCATGTTGGGATAAAGTTAATATTTAGGCAATCACGATCAAAAAAGTTGTTCTGATTAAAGCACAGCGGCACGTTATTGCGTAAACTTTAAAAACTTTACCAACTCGCTGTTTCTTTAAGGTCATTTGTACGCTTTACTCACCGGTTGCTGCGGCGCGGTCAGAGTGGTGCGGCATATTTTGTTTGGAAAGGATACTTGGGTGGCTCTTATGATGCATGACGCTTTTTCCCTTCGCGGCCTCGCTGCAGGTTGCGCGCTGTTATTTCTTGTCGCACCTGCGGTGCAGGCTGCAGAACAACTCCCCGACGCCCCTTCGATTGACGCTCGCGCCTGGATCCTAATGGACTACGCCAGCGGGAAGGTGCTCAGCGAAGGCAATGCCGATGAAAAACTCGACCCGGCCAGTCTGACGAAGATCATGACCAGCTACGTGGTGGGGCAGGCGATAAAAGCGGGAAAAATCAAGCTCACCGATATGGTGACCGTCGGACGTGATGCCTGGGCGACCGGCAACCCGGCGCTGCGCGGCTCATCGGTGATGTTCCTCAAGCCCGGCATGCAGGTCTCGGTGGAAGATCTGAACAAAGGGGTCATTATTCAGTCCGGTAACGACGCCAGCATTGCGATTGCCGACTACGTGGCGGGCAGCCAGGACGCATTCGTCAGCCTGATGAACGGCTATGCCAAAAAAATGGGGCTGACCAACACCACCTTTATGACCGTCCACGGCCTTGATGCGCCGGGTCAGTTCAGTACCGCCCGCGATATGGCGCTGCTGACCAAAGCGATGATCCACGATGTGCCGGAAGAGTACGCGGTACATAAAGAGAAAGAGTTTACCTTCAATAAAATTCGCCAGCCGAACCGCAACCGTCTGCTGTGGAGCACCAACCTCAACGCCGATGGCGTGAAAACCGGGACCACCGCCGGGGCCGGCTATAACCTGGTCTCCTCAGCCACCCAGGGCGATATGCGTCTGATCGCCGTGGTGCTGGGGACCAAAACTGACCGTATTCGCTTTAACGAGTCTGAAAAACTGCTGACCTGGGGCTTCCGCTTCTATGAAACCGTGACGCCGATTAAACCCGATGCCACCTTCGTCACCCAGCGCGTGTGGTTTGGCGACAGCAGCGAAGCGAAACTGGGAGCCGGCGAGGCGGGCTCTATTACCCTGCCGAAGGGCCAGCTGAAAAACCTGAAAGCCAGCTACACCTTAAATCAGCCGCAGCTTACCGCGCCGCTGGAGAAGGGGCAGGTGGTCGGGACTATCGACTTTAAGCTGAATGATAAAACCATCGAACAGCGCCCGCTGATCGTCATGGAGCCGGTGAAAGAGGGCGGCTTCTTCAGCCGGATGATCGACTTCGTGCTGATGAAACTGCACGGCTGGTTCGGCAGCTGGTTCTCCTGATGCCATGACCGCGCCCGGCGGGGCGCGGTCAGTGACGCCTCAATACAGCAGGGAGATCTGCTGCGCCTTCGCCAGCGCGACCAGCTCATCATCCGGGCAGATATCGCTGGCGATCACGTCAAATTTCGCTAACGCCCCCATGCGCGCCGGACGCACTTTGCCAAACTTGCTGTGGTCGACCACCAGCACATGGTAGCGCGCGTGACGCATCGCCCAGTGCTTGACCGGCAGCTCCTCCAGGTTATAGCAGGTCGCCCCCTGCTCGCAGTCAATGCCTGCCGCCGAGTAAAAGGCGATGTCGGGGCTCAGATGGCTGAGGGTATCCTCAAGGCTCAGCGGCATAAAAATCGCGTTGCTGGCGTGAAATTCCCCACCGCACAGGACCGCGCGACACTGCGGTTTCTCCTGCAGGGCCAGGAAGGTATTCAGGGAGTAACAGACGCCGGTGAAGGGCAGGGCATCATCGATGGCGTCAATGATCCACGGCGTGGTGGTCCCGCAGTCGAAGAAGGCCATCTGATGGGCCTCCAGCAGCGCGGCTGCATGGCGAGCGGCGCGGCGTTTTTCCTCGACCAGCCGGGTTTTTTGATCGCTGAGCAGGTAATGGGTGGCGCTGCGCGGCTCCAGCACAATGTATCCGCCGAGCAGCACAACCGGGCCGCTATGGCCATTAAGGTCGCGACGAATGGTCATTTCCGAGACCCCAAGCAGGGAGGCGGCTTCTTTCAGATGCAGCTTATCGCTGCGCTTGAGTGCCTGAATGAGCTGACTGATACGTTCGTCACGGCGAGTTTCCATATTCCCTCTGCGCTAAAATCGCCCTGCGGGGGCAGGGCGTTAGCGGGATTTTACCTGTCGCTTACGGGTTAGTCACGCGGTGGCCGCAGCGACAGCTGGCGTTTAGCCGCGTACCCAGCCTTTGCGGATCGGCAAGGAGAAGCAGAGACGATACAGTCGCTGCAACTGGCGATACAGCGCCGGGCCGAACGTATGCCAGATCAGCGCCGCGCCAAGGCAGCCGCACATTCCGGCCAGCAGACCGCCGACCATATCCAGTGGCCAGTGTACGCCGAGATAGACGCGGGACCAGGCGATGGCGGTGGCAATGGCCATCAGCAGGGCGCCGGACCACAGGCGGTGCCAGAACAGAAAAGCCAGGGCAAAGGTAAAGCTGACGGTGCCGTGATCGCTGGGGAAGGAGTCGTCCGCCGCGTGATGCAGGAAGTTATAGCCCACGCCAGCGACAAACGGCCGATCGTGCGGATAGAGGTGGCCGATCGCCCACGACACGGTCAGGCTAATCATTAGCGCCAGCATCAGCTTAAACACCATCTGCCGCTGGGCAGGCCCCCACAGCCATAATGTCACTACCAGCAAGGGCACGATCAGAATCAGATCTTTGGCGATCAGGATCGCCACCTCAATGGCCCACTGCGGCGAGGCCGGCGTCGCGTTGATCAGGGCGAACAGCGCGTAGTTAATATTTTCCAGCATAGACTTCCAGGCTCGTTGGTCCGATAGCAAATAAGCCGCCTACCCTAAAAAAAAGCGGTGCGGAGATAAAGCAGCATTGTCTTAAAGATCAGGTTGTTATGAATTAGCGCATGTTGAGAAGCCGCGCTAACACCCTGAAAAGCGTCAGTATATCGTTTGTCACATTGCTGAAACATAAACGGAATATATACGCAGGCTGAATAGCAGGGGGAGAGTCCGGACGGCGGCGCGCAATTCGCAATCGCGCAATTCGCAATATTGTGCGGTGTCACCCACAATTCACTATCTCCGCGCCGGGAGTTTCATTAAACTTTGCGCGATTTTTGATAGATAAGAGATTTCATGCAAAATTATTCGCTTTCAGGCCGCCGCCTCGGAAGGCAGGCGTTGCTGTTCCCGTTATGTCTGGTGCTGTACGAGTTTTCCACCTATATCGGCAACGATATGATCCAGCCGGGTATGCTGGCCGTGGTGCAGGAGTTTCAGGTGGGCAACGAATGGGTACCTACCTCGATGACCGCCTATCTGGCCGGCGGCATGTTTTTACAGTGGCTGCTGGGGCCGCTGTCGGACCGTATTGGCCGCCGCCCGGTGATGTTGACCGGGGTGGTGTGGTTTATCGTCACCTGCCTGGCGACGCTGCTGGCGCAGACCATTGAGCAGTTTACCCTGCTGCGCTTCCTGCAGGGGATCAGCCTGTGCTTTATCGGCGCGGTAGGCTATGCGGCGATCCAGGAGTCTTTTGAGGAGGCTGTGTGCATCAAAATCACCGCCCTGATGGCCAACGTGGCGCTGATTGCTCCGCTGCTGGGGCCGCTGGTGGGCGCTGCCTGGGTGCACGTGCTGCCGTGGGAGATGATGTTCGTCCTGTTCGCCGTGCTGGCGGCCATCTCGTTCGTCGGGCTGCAGCGGGCGATGCCGGAAACCGCGACGCGGTTGGGCGAAAAACTGTCGGTCAAAGAGCTGGGTCGCGATTATCGCCTGGTGCTGAAAAACCTGCGCTTCGTCGCTGGCGCGCTGGCGACGGGCTTTGTCAGCCTGCCGTTGCTGGCGTGGATTGCCCAGTCGCCGGTCATTATTATCAGCGGCGAACAGGCCACCAGCTATGAGTATGGCATGCTGCAGGTGCCGATTTTCGGCGCGCTGATTGCCGGTAACCTGGTGCTGGCGCGCCTCACTTCGCGCCGTACCGTGCGCTCGCTGATTATCATGGGCGGCTGGCCGATCATGTTTGGTCTGATCCTCTCCGCGGCGGCGACCGTGGTCTCTTCCCACGCTTATCTGTGGATGACCGCTGGCCTGAGCTTCTACGCCTTCGGAATTGGCCTCGCGAATGCCGGGCTGGTGCGCTTAACGCTGTTCGCCAGCGAGATGAGCAAAGGCACGGTCTCGGCGGCGATGGGAATGCTGCAGATGCTGATCTTCACTGTCGGCATCGAGCTCAGCAAACATGCTTATGAGCTGGGGGGCAACGGCTTGTTCAGCCTGTTTAACCTGCTGGGCGGGGTACTGTGGCTGGGGCTGATGATCTACTTCCTGAAAGATAAAAGCGTCGGCAATTCGCAGCAGGCGTAACCGGTGGCAAACCCGGATGCGCTCGCATCCGGGGTCTTATCAGGCGAACGGCGCTTCGCGATTTAACACCTTATCAATAATCTGCAGCACGCCTTCTTCGTTGTTGTGCGGCGCGTGATGGCTGGCGACAGCTTTGACGTCTTCCCGGGCGTTGGCCATGGCAAAGCCAAATCCGGCGTGCTGCAGCATCTCGATATCATTGCCGCTATCGCCGAACGCCACCACCTCATGATCCTCAATGCCCCAGCGCTGCTGCAAAATGCGCAAGCCGTTGGCTTTGTGCACCCCAGGCATAATTAAGTCAATACTGCCGTAGCCGGTGGCCACCGCGGTGACCATATCCCCCAGCGCCGCGTGCAGCTTCGGCTGAATTTCCGGGATCAGGCTGTCCGGTACATTGAGACCAAATTTGAGGATCGCGTCATCAAGGTGGTTAAAATCATCCACCAGTTCGAGGCGGTGATAATACTTCGCCGCCACCGTCTTCAGCGCGTCGTTATAGCGGTTGAGAGTGTAGGCGCTGCGCTTCCCGCAGGCGATGATTTCGATATTC
Organism: Klebsiella sp. A-Nf5; assembly: GCF_002810545.1. NCBI lineage: Bacteria > Pseudomonadati > Pseudomonadota > Gammaproteobacteria > Enterobacterales > Enterobacteriaceae > Klebsiella > Klebsiella sp. A-Nf5. The sequence continues at coordinate 48,025 of NZ_PIOG01000131.1, forward strand.
GGCAGGGTCTGCAGATGATCGACCACGGCGTTGAAATGGTGGGCCGGCAGCTGGCAGTTGAAGACGTCTTCATTGCCGCTCACCACCCAGCCGCCGTTTTCCGCCACAAAGGCGATCTGATGGGCGATCTCCGGGAAAAAGGAGATCAGCTGATAATATTGGTTGCCGCTGGCGACCACGAAGCGAATATTCTGTTCACGCATTCGCTGGTACTGGGCGAGGAAGCGCGGCCGGTTGTAAGTTTTGGCATCGCTTAAAAAGGTGCCGTCCATATCCACCGCAATCAGTTTGATGCTCATTAGCTGTTCTCCATAACGGGTTCAGATTGTGGCTTAGCCACCGCGCGGGCGACCAGTGCCGCCACCATGACCAGACCCAGCACCACCATCATGGCGCTGCGCAGGCCGAAGTGTTCGCCGAGGAAGCCCAGCAGCGGCGGCCCGACGAGGAAAGCAAGATAACCGGTGATCGCCACCACGCTGACGCGCTTGGGCGCGTCCGGCCCGGTATCGCTGGCGGCGGAGATGGTCAGCGGGAAGCCGAGCGAGGCGCCGATGCCCCACAGCAGTACCGAGATGCCCGCCACCCAGGGGTTATCGACGAAGATGATCAGGCCAATACCCAGGGCGCCCATCACCGCGCTGCCGCGGACCACCGTCACCCGGCTGTAGCGATCGATAAACCAGCCGCCGGTAAAGCGGCCCAGCGTCATCCCGAGGGTGAAGCCAGCATAGATCAGCGAGCCGGAGGTGGGGCTAAAGCCGTGGCCGTCCACCATCAGCAGCGGCAGCCAGTCGTTGGCCGAACCTTCGGCAAAGGCCATCGCCAGGACGATGACCCCGATCAGCAGCAACTGCGCGTCGCGCCATACCGGCAGACCCTTCGCCTCACCGTGGGCGGCTTCGGCGGCATTTTTACCGGTGCCATCGGGAATGGCGCGGATGGCAATGGCGATGGGCAGGATAGCCACCAGCGCAGCCGCCAGGATGTGCGGGGCGGCAGGCAGGCCGAATCCGGTCACTGCCATGCCCACCCCGGCGCCGAACAGGGTGCCAAAGCTGTAGAAGCCATGCATCATCGGCAGCACCGTTTTATTCATCTCCCGCTCGATGGCCGCGCCTTCGACGTTAATAGCGACTTCTGCGGAGCCAAAGCTGGCGCCAAAGATGGCCAGGCCGAAGGCGAACAGCGGGGCGGAAGAGACCCACAGCGCCAGGCTGAGCACCAGCATGCCGAGTACGGCGAAGGACATGGTGGTGCGGATGACCTTGCGGGTACCAAAGCGCTTCACCAGCCACGCTGAGCAGAGAATACCGCTCATCGACCCCACCGACAGACCAAACAGCACCACGCCCATTTCTGCCGTAGAAAGCATCAACTGATCGCGGATCGCCGGCGTGCGGGTGGCCCAGGAGGCCATTAATAAGCCGGGGATGAAAAAGAACATAAACAGCGCCCAAAGCCGAAGCTGGAGCGCTCTGCGCGAGGTTTGCGTCGTCATCCGTAAACGCCTTAAAGGAGAAGAGTGAAGACAACAGTAGCAAGCATGTGTACATTTGTACATAAACCGGAAGAGGAAAATTATGGCCCGTAGACCGAACGATCCGCAGCGCCGCGAGCGCATCCTGCAGGCGACGCTGGACACCATCGCGGCGCACGGCGTCCAGGCGGTGACGCACCGCAAAATCGCCCTCTGCGCGAATGTGCCGCTGGGGTCGTTGACCTATTATTTCAGCGGCATCGAGGCGCTGGTTGAGGAGGCGTTCAGCCTGTTTACCGCCGAGATGTCGGCGCAGTATCAGCAATGCTTTGCCGGGGTAACGAACCGGGAACAAGCCTGCGATGCCATCGCGGAGCTGATCTTCAGCGCCCAGGTGACCACGGCGCGCAATATGGAGCTGATGTACCAGCTGTACGCGTTCTGCAGCAGCCAGCCGGCGCTAAAGGGGGTGATGCAGAACTGGATGCGGCGCAGCCAGCAGACGCTGGAGCAATGGTTCGCTGCTGACACCGCCCGCGGTCTTGACGCCTTTATTGAAGGGATGACCTTGCACTTTGTCACCGACCGCGCGCCGCTGTCGAAGGCGGCAATCCGGCTGCTGGTTGGGCAGCTGGCGGGGGAGAGGGCGCAGGAAGAGGGGCGCTGAGGCGGCGTTTCACCCGTAATGGCTAAATGCAGGCAACAAAAAACCCATCAACCTTGAACCGAAGTGGCGGGGTTGATGGGCTCCACAAAATGGGGACATCAAAGAAAAGCAGTGGCATTACTTATGACTGATGCCCTGAGAAAAAGTTCTGCCTGTGACGGCTTTTTTCTCAAAAATTTATTGTAGCCCTGGCCAGATGATCACGATGAGCGTCCCGGCAAGGGTAAGCAGCACGTTGGCAATGGCGTAGGTGCCTGCGTAGCCGAGCGCCGGAATGTTGCTGCGCGCGGTATCGCTGATGATCTCCATTGCCGGGGCGCAGGTGCGGGCGCCCATCATGGCGCCAAACAGCATCGCCCGGTTCATGCGCAGCACATAGGCGCCGAACAGGAAGCAGATCACTACCGGCAACAGGCTGACAATAAGCCCTGCCGCCAGCATCTGACCGCCGACGGCGCCCAGACCGTTATTGATCCCGGCCCCGGCGCTGAGTCCGACCCCGGCCATAAACACCATCAGGCCAAACTCTTTCACCATGTTCAGCGCTCCCTGCGGGATATAGCCGAAGGTTGGGTGGTTGGCGCGCAGGAAGCCAAGCATAATGCCGGCAAACAGCAGGCCGGCGGCGTTGCCGATGCCGAAGCTAAAAGAGCTGAACTGGAAGGTGATCATGCCGATCATCAGGCCGACGATAAAGAAGGCGCAGAAGGCCAGCAGGTCGGTCACCTGGCTGTGAATGGAGATAAAGCCGATGCGGTCGGCCACGGTTTTTACGCGACGGGCATCGCCGCTGACCTGCAGCACGTCGCCTTTGTTCAGCACCACGTTATCGTCGATAGGCATTTCAATCTGGCTGCGAATAACCCGGTTTAAGAAGCAGCCGTGGTCGGTGAGCTTCAGCTGCGCCAGGCGGCGGCCGACGGCGTTGTGGTTTTTGACCACAATCTCTTCGGTGACGATGCGCATGTCGAGCAGATCGCGGTCGAATACCTCTTTGCCGTTACGGAAGCTCGGGTCGAGGCGGGCGTGCGCGTCCGGATAGCCCACCAGCGCAATATCGTCGCCCATCTGCAGCACCGCGTCGCCGTCCGGGTTGGCCAGAATGCCGTTGCGGCGGATGCGTTCGATATAGCAGCCGGTCTGGCGATAAATACCCAGTTCGCGCAGATTTTTGCCATCCGCCCAGGCCACCAGCTCCGGGCCAACGCGGTAGGCGCGGATCACCGGCAGGTACACTTTACGTTTTGAATCGGTATCGAGGCCGCGCTCGCGGGCGATTTGCTGGGCGCTGGTCTGCAGATCCTGATGCTGCAGCTTGGGCATATAGCGGGCGCCGACGATCAGACTCACCAGGCCGACCAGGTAGGTCAGGGCATAGCCGAGGCTCAGATGGTCAAGCGACTGCGCCAGCTGATCGCTGGGCAGACCGAAATGGCGCAGGGTGTCGCCCGCGCCCACCAGCACCGGGGTGGAGGTCATGGCGCCCGCCAGCATACCGGCGGTAAGACCAATATCCCAGCCGAACACTTTGCCCAGCACGGTGGCGATCAGCATCGCGCTGCCGACCATCACCAGCGCCAGCATCAGGTAGTTTTTGCCGTCGCGGAAAAAAATGGAAAAAAAGTTGGGCCCGGCTTCCACGCCGACGCAAAAAATAAACAGCATAAAGCCGAGATTAAGGGCATCAGTGTTAATCGCGAAATGCTGCTGACCTAATAAGAGAGAAACGACTAAAACGCCAATGGAATTACCAAGTTGTACTGAGCCGAGACGCAGTTTTCCCAGGCATAGTCCTAATGCAAGTACAACGAATAATAACAGGATGTAATTCCCGTTTAACAAATCTGCGACGTTTATATTCACGAAAGCCAACTTCTCATTTACTAGTAAGTTGTTGAAGGAAATGGTTATTTGGTCTAAGGTTGCTCAGGCGTTCGCGTTGTGGCGAACCTATTCTGGCACCCTGTTATAACCAGCAAAAATATACCCGCTAGTTTAATCCTTCCTGGATGCGGCGGCTAGTGACAATCGTTTTTAGGCTGGTAGGGGAGTTATTGGCATGGATTGCCGAAATGCTTTATCTGACTGGGCGACGTGGACGTGAGTTAGAGGCAACATCAGGAGGATACGGTGAAGTCTGAGCGTAGTTGGGCCGGTATTATCTGCGGCTTCGTTCTGTTCATTGTGGTGTGCTTATCGCTGCTATTACATATGAAAGGGGCCTTTCGCGCCAGCGGCAACCCGGAGCTGGGCCTGCTCTTCTTTTTGCTGCCAGGGGCGGCGGCGAGCTGCCTCTCTCCCGGACAGCGGGTGCTGCGCCCTTTGCTGGGTGCGATGCTGGCGGCGCCGGTCTGTATGGTGACGATGCGGCTGTTCTTCGTGACGCACAGAACGTTCTGGCAGGAGATGGCGTGGGTACTGAGCGCGGTGTTCTGGTGCGCGCTCGGGGCGTTGTGCTTTTTGTTTATCTGCGCCTGGCTTGATACCTGGCGCAGTCACTCATCGAGCAAATAAATTGGCTCAGGCAAACAGACCGAGGTTCTCTTTCGCCCAGGCTTCGAAATCGGTGCAACCGCCGATGTGTTTCTGGTCGACGAAAATCTGCGGTACGGTTTCAACCGGTTTGCCGACGGTTTTTTCCAGGTCAGCTTTGCTGATGCCTTCGGCGTGAATATCCACGTAACGGTAGTTAAAGTCATCACGCTCGTTGGTCAGTTTTTCTGCCAGCTCTTTGGCGCGAACGCAGTAAGGGCAGCCTGGACGACCAAAAATAACGGTAAACATTGCTTCTCTCCTTAAACCTCAGCCGGATGGCGAATGGCGCTTATGATGCCTGCATTGACCGGGGAGGGAAAGAAGGTTCTGCCTTTTGCTTCGATGGTTTACGGCTATGTTTGATAAATGTCGTACTATCAAAACCCGTATACTGACCCGGCGGCGCAGTGGGATTGTCTGATGCGCCGCGCTTATCAACCGGAGAGGCGTGATGCGAAAATTTGCCCCGTTGCCGAAAAGCATTCTGCTGGTTGAGATCCTCGGGATGGGGCTGTTAACCCTTGCCTGGCTCTCGCTTAACCAGTATGTCCAGCTGCCTGAGCCCATTGCCAGTCCGACTGCGGCGCTGGTGATGATCTTTGCCGGGATTATGCTGATGATCCCTGCCGCCATCGCTGTCATGTGGCGAGTGGCGCAGATCGTGGCCCCGCAGTTAACGCACTCTCCAAAGCCTGAATCCTTGTCTGACAGAGAAAAACGCAATGACGCCGACCATTGAGCTGCTGCGCAGCCATCGTTCCATCCGCCACTTCACCGATGCGCCCGTGAGCGACGAACAGCGCGCAGAGATTATCGCCAGCGCGCAAGCGGCATCTACCTCGAGTTTTTTACAGTGCACCTCCATCATCCGTATTACTGACCCAGCGCTGCGTGCGCAACTGGTCCCGCTGACCGGCGGCCAGCAGCACGTCGCCCAGGCGGCGGAGTTTTGGGTCTTCTGCGCCGACTTTAACCGCCACCTGCAGATTTGCCCACAGGCGCAGCTGGGGCTGGCGGAACAGCTGCTGATCGGCGTCGTCGATACGGCGCTGCTGGCGCAAAACGCGCTGATTGCCGCCGAGTCCCTCGGGTTGGGTGGCGTCTATATCGGCGGGTTGCGCAACAACATTGAGGCGGTGACGGCGCTGCTGGCGCTGCCGCAGCACGTCCTGCCGCTGTTCGGTCTTTGCCTTGGCTGGCCGGCGGATAACCCGGACATCAAGCCGCGGATGCCGGCCGCCATGCTGGTGCATGAGAACCACTATCAGCCGCTGGATAACGCGCTGCTGGCGGACTATGACGAACAGCTGGCGCACTATTATCTGTCGCGCGGCAGCAACGCCCGCCGCGATACCTGGAGCGATCATATCCGTCGCACTATCGTGAAAGAGAGTCGTCCGTTTATTCTCGACTATCTGCATAAGCAGGGGTGGGCAACACGCTGATTACGTGTACACTGCTGCTCCGGCCAGGCGGTATCCGCCGCTGGCCGCAGGAAAGGTGAAAGTGTGTTCGATAGCTGAGGCCCGCCAGAGCGGGTCTTTTCGCAGAGGTGCAGGATGAAAATTGCCATATTATCCCGGGATGGAACGCTTTATTCATGTCGACGCCTGCGCGAAGCGGCGCAACAGCGCGGGCATCAGGTCGAGATCCTCGATCCGCTTTCCTGCTATATGAACGTCAGTCCGGTGGCGTCGTCCATCCACTACAAAGGGCGTCAGCTACCGCATTTTGATGCGGTGATCCCGCGGATTGGCTCGGCGATCACCTACTATGGCACCGCGGCTTTGCGTCAGTTTGAGCTATTGGGAAGCTATCCGCTGAATGAGTCGGTCGCCATCACCCGCGCTCGCGATAAGCTGCGCTCGCTGCAGCTGCTGGCGCGCCAGGGCATCGATCTGCCGCTGACCGGCATCGCTCACTCCCCCGATGACACCAGCGACCTGATCGCCATGGTGGGTGGGGCACCACTGGTGGTGAAGCTGGTGGAAGGCACCCAGGGGATCGGCGTGGTGCTGGCGGAGACCCGTCAGGCGGCGGAGAGCGTGATCGACGCCTTTCGCGGGCTGAATGCGCATATTTTGGTGCAGGAATATATTGCCGAGGCGAAAGGCTGCGATATTCGCTGCCTGGTGGTCGGCAATGAGGTGGTAGCGGCGATCGAACGGCGGGCTAAAGAGGGCGACTTTCGTTCTAACCTGCACCGCGGCGGCATGGCCACGGTGGCGCAGATTAGCGACGAGGAGCGGGCGATTGCCATCAAGGCGACGCAAACCCTTGGGCTCGATGTCGCCGGTGTCGATATTTTACGCGCCACCCGCGGGCCGCTGGTGATGGAGGTGAATGCCTCGCCGGGGCTGGAAGGGGTGGAAACCACCACCGGCGTGGACATCGCCAGCAAGATGATCGCCTGGATCGAGCGCCAGGCGACGCCGGAATTCTGTTTGAAAATAGGCGGCTAGCCGCCGGATGCAAGTCTGTCATGGTATGCGGCGCTTTTTTTGCGTAAGCTATGGCGTCGTTTTTCCATTGTAAGAGGTCACAGGCACTATGGATTCACTGGTCGTTCCAGGTCTGGATACGCTACGTCGCTGGCTGGATGAGATCGGCATCAGCTTTTTTGAGTGCGATTCCTGTCAGGCATTGCACCTGCCGCATATGCAGAATTTCGACGGTATTTTTGATGCCAAAATTGACCTGGTGGACAACGTGGTGCTCTTTTCCGCCCTCGCGGAGGTGAAGCCGTCTGCCCTGCTGGCGCTGTCGGCGGATCTCTCGGCCATCAACGCCAGCTCGTTAACCGTGAAGGCCTTTATCGATATTCAGGACGATAACTTACCCAAGCTGGTGGTCTGCCAGTCGTTGTCTATCGGTCCAGGAGTGACCATGGATCAGTTCGCCTGGTTCTTCCGCCAAAGTGAAGAGCAGATCTCGATGGTGATCCTCGAAGCCGGCGCTAATCAGCTGCTGTACAAAGGTGAAGAGGAAGAGCCCGCGGCGGAAAACGTGCAATACCATTTTCTTCACTAAAGCCGCCTAAAATTAGCGCAGCCACTACCGCAGCGGCTGCGTATTACCCGCTTTTATTCTGCGTTTAACCTTCTCTTAAAGCATTATTCACCGCCATTCAGGCCGTTTTGGCTTATCACGTAGACCGTTATTGCATAAAAATTTGATAAAAGGCGTTTTTTTACCTGGGCTATAGCCTCTTATTCTGGCTACAGTTATTCTGGCGATGCTTCCAGTTGCGAGCAACCACTCCGGGAGAGATCCGCTCTCCTTTTCTCAGGCAATGAAAAAATATGCATGATTCTTGCATGCGTTGAAATGCGTATATTTGAGCCCGTAAATTAACGGGCGTTGAGAAGGATAAGAGATATGACCGCCTTTGGTAAAAAATGGTTAACAGGTCTGGTTACGGGTGCGCTGATGGCCGTCTCTGCCGGTTCGCTCGCCGCCGAACAAAAAACCCTGCATGTTTATAACTGGTCTGATTATATTGCGCCGGACACGGTAGCGAATTTCGAAAAAGAGACCGGGATTAAAGTCGTGTATGACGTTTTTGATTCCAACGAAGTACTGGAAGGCAAATTAATGGCCGGCAGCACCGGTTTCGACCTGGTGGTACCGTCGGCAAGCTTCCTTGAGCGCCAGCTGGCGGCGGGCGTGTTCCAGCCGCTGGATAAGAGCAAGCTGCCCAACTGGAAGAACCTTGACCCCGAAGTGCTGAAGCTGGTCGCCAAGCATGACCCGGAGAATAAATACGCGGTGCCTTATCTGTGGGCAACGACGGGTATTGGCTACAACGTGGATAAGGTGAAAGCGGTCCTCGGCAAAGATGCGCCGGTAGACAGCTGGGATCTGGTGCTGAAGCCGGAGAACCTCGAAAAACTGAAAAGCTGCGGCGTCTCCTTCCTCGACGCGCCGGAAGAGATTTTCGCCACCGTGCTGAACTACCTTGGCAAGGATCCTAACAGCAGCAAAGCGGATGATTACACCGGCCCGGCCACCGATCTGCTGTTGAAGCTGCGGCCGAACATTCGCTACTTCCACTCTTCGCAATATATTAACGATCTTGCCAACGGCGATATCTGCGTGGCGATCGGCTGGGCAGGGGATGTCTGGCAGGCGGCCAACCGCGCGAAAGAGGCGAAAAATGGCGTCAACGTCTCCTACTTTATTCCGAAAGAAGGCGCGCTGGCGTTCTTTGATGTCTTTGCCATGCCGGCCGACGCCAAGAATAAAGATGAAGCCTATCAGTTCCTTAACTATCTGATGCGCCCGGATGTGATCGCTAAAATCAGCGACCAGGTGTTCTACGCCAACGGCAACAAGGCCTCCACACCGCTGGTCAGCGAGGCTATCCGTAACAACCCGGCGATTTATCCGCCAGCGGATGTGTTCGCCAAACTGTTCACGCTGAAGGTGCAGGATCCGAAGATTGACCGCGTGCGCACCCGCGCATGGACCAAAGTGAAGAGCGGCAAATAATCTCTGACGGCCCGTCGAACACGGGCCGAATCAGATCTGCACTCGCCGGGAAATGGCAGCGCGCCCGGCGAGCAGAAGCACCAGGATGGTGCAATTGCACTGTTAAGCACGAAGTATGGCACCGGACCATATGGTGATCGTTTTTTTGCCGGAGAGCACCCGATTGAACGACGTAATGCCCCGCCCACAGGCGAAAGCCCCCAAAGCGCTGACCCCGCTACTGGAAATCCGTAACTTAACCAAGTCGTTTGATGGCCAGCACGCGGTCGACGACGTCAGTCTCACTATCTACAAAGGCGAAATTTTTGCTCTGCTGGGTGCATCAGGCTGCGGGAAGTCGACGCTGCTGCGCATGCTGGCGGGCTTTGAACAACCGACCGCCGGGCAGATTATGCTCGACGGCGTGGATCTGGCGCGCGTGCCGCCCTATCAGCGGCCTATCAATATGATGTTCCAGTCCTACGCCCTGTTTCCCCATATGACCGTTGAGCAGAATATCGCCTTCGGCCTGAAGCAGGATCGCCTGCCCAGAGCGGAAATCACCGCCCGGGTGCAGGAGATGTTGGCCCTGGTACATATGCAGGAGTATGCCAAACGCAAGCCGCACCAGCTCTCTGGCGGCCAGCGCCAGCGTGTCGCGCTGGCGCGTAGCCTGGCGAAACGGCCGAAGCTGCTGCTGCTCGATGAGCCGATGGGCGCGCTGGACAAAAAGCTGCGCGATCGCATGCAGCTTGAGGTGGTGGATATCCTTGAACGCGTTGGCGTGACCTGCGTAATGGTGACCCACGACCAGGAAGAGGCGATGACCATGGCGGGCCGTATCGCCATCATGAACCGCGGCAAGTTTGTGCAGATTGGCGAACCGGAAGAGATTTACGAGCACCCGACCACCCGCTACAGCGCTGAGTTCATTGGCTCGGTAAACGTCTTTGAAGGCCTGGTGAAGGAGCGTCTGGAGGATGGCCTGGTGTTGAGTTCGCCAGGACTGGTGCACCCGCTAAAGGTCGACCCCGACGCGTCGGTGGTGGACAACGTGCCGGTCTGGGTGGCGCTGCGCCCGGAGAAGATCATGCTGTGCGAAGAACCACCAGCGGACGGCTACAATTTTGCCGTCGGCGAAGTGATACATATCGCCTATCTGGGGGATCTCTCTATCTATCATGTGCGCCTGCAAAGCGGGCAGATGATCAGTGCCCAGCTGCAGAATGAACACCGCCATCGGAAAGGGACGCCCACCTGGGGTGATGAGGTGCGTTTATGCTGGGATGCTGACAGCTGCGTAGTGCTGACGGTGTAAGGAGAGGGCGATGAGTACCGTTGAATCCCCGTCAGGGGAGAAAAAACCGGGCGGTTTCGCATTGTGGGTGGCACGCCTGCAGATGGCGCATGGCCGCAAGCTGGTGATTGCGCTGCCCTATCTGTGGCTGATCCTGTTGTTTATGCTGCCGTTCCTGATCGTGTTCAAGATAAGCCTTGCCGAGATGGCGCGGGCGATCCCTCCCTACACCGAACTGATGGAGTGGGCGGATGGCCAGCTGACGCTGACCCTCAACTTTGCCAACTTCCTGCAGTTGACCGACGATCCGCTCTATTTTGAAGCTTATCTCCAGTCGCTGCAGGTGGCGGGCATATCGACGATCTGCTGCCTGCTGCTGGGCTATCCGCTGGCCTGGGCGGTGGCGCACAGCAAGCCGTCGACGCGCAATATTCTGCTACTGCTGGTGATCCTTCCGTCGTGGACGTCATTCTTAATCCGCGTCTATGCCTGGATGGGGCTGCTGAAAAGCAACGGCGTGTTGAATAACTTCCTGCTGTGGTTAGGGGTTATCGATCAGCCGCTGGAGATCCTGCACACCAACCTGGCGGTGTATATCGGTATCGTGTATGCCTACCTGCCGTTTATGGTGCTGCCGATCTACACCGCGCTGACCCGCATCGACTATTCGCTGGTGGAGGCCTCGCTGGATCTCGGCGCCCGGCCGCTGAAGACCTTCTTCCAGGTGATCGTCCCGCTCACCAAAGGCGGCATTATCGCCGGCTCCATGCTGGTGTTTATCCCGGCGGTGGGGGAGTTCGTGATCCCGGAACTGCTGGGTGGCCCCGATAGCATTATGATTGGCCGCGTGCTGTGGCAGGAGTTCTTTAACAACCGCGACTGGCCGGTCGCCTCGGCGGTGGCGATTGTCATGCTACTGCTGCTGATCGTGCCGATCATGTGGTTCCACAAGCACCAGCAAAAACAGATGGGAGAGCAGGGATGAACGACTTGCCGGTAGTACGCTCGCCGTGGCGCATTCTGATCCTCGTGCTCGGGTTCACCTTCCTCTATGCCCCGATGCTGATGCTGGTGATCTACTCGTTCAACAGCTCGAAACTGGTGACGGTCTGGGCCGGGTGGTCGACGCGCTGGTATAGCGAATTGTTCCACGATGATGCGATGATGAGCGCGGTAGGGCTGAGCCTGACCATCGCCGCCTGCGCGGCGACGGCGGCGGCGATCCTCGGTACCATCGCCGCGGTGGTGATGGTGCGCTTTGGACGCTTTCGCGGGTCTAACGGCTTCGCATTTATGATCACCGCGCCGCTGGTCATGCCGGACGTGATCACCGGTCTCTCGCTGCTGCTGCTGTTCGTGGCGCTAGGGCATGCCATTGGCTGGCCGTCGGACCGCGGGATGTTGACCATCTGGCTGGCGCACGTCACCTTCTGTACCGCCTACGTGGCGGTGGTGATCTCCTCGCGTTTGCGCGAGCTGGACCACTCGATTGAAGAGGCGGCAATGGATTTGGGGGCGGCACCGCTGAAGGTCTTTTTCGTCATCACGCTGCCGATGATTATGCCGGCGGTGATCTCCGGCTGGCTACTGGCCTTCACGCTGTCGCTGGATGACCTGGTTATCGCCAGCTTTGTCTCCGGCCCCGGGGCCACGACGTTACCGATGCTGGTCTTCTCCAGCGTGCGCATGGGGGTCAACCCGGAGATTAACGCCCTGGCGACGCTCATCCTTGGCGTGGTCGGTATTGTTGGTTTTATCGCCTGGTATTTGATGGCTCGCGCAGAAAAGCAGCGAGTGCGCGATATCCAGCGTGCAAGACAAGGCTGAACCACCTAAAATCGGTACAGCAGCCTCCTGTCGGCGCCACCCTGTGGCGCCGTTTTCATGGAAGACATTACGTTGGGATTGTTTACGAAAACTCGCTCATCTCATGCCCGCCTTAACGTCCCTGCGCTGGTGCAGGTGGCGGCCTTTGCTATTATTTTGATTCGTGCTCTGGATCTGCTGATGATCCTCAATCTGTTGGGTCTGCAGGGGTTATACGAATTCATTCACCGCAGCGTCCAGACCTGGAACCTGACGCTGGTCTTCCTCGGCAGCCTGGCGCTGGTATTTGTCGAAATCTGGTGCGCCTTCTCGCTGGTGAAAGGGCGCAATTGGGCGCGCTGGGTCTATCTGCTGACGCAGATTATCGCCGCCGGCTACCTGTGGGCGGCGTCGCTGGGCTACGGATATCCGGAACTGTTCAGCATTCCCGGCGAATCAAAACGGGAGATTTTCCACTCGCTGGTGATGCAAAAACTGCCGGATCTGCTGGTCCTGACGCTGCTGTTTGTGCCAGCAAACTGTCGTCGGTTTTTCCGCCTGCAATAACGGTGATACAATCCCCGCCCCTGGATTTTTGAAGGTCAATTATGCATTGCGCACTCTACGACGCCGGCCGCTGCCGCTCCTGTCAATGGCTGGAGCGGCCGGTCCCGCAACAGCTCGCCGATAAAATGGCCGATCTGCGCACGCTGCTGGCGGCGATCCCGGTCGCTGCCTGGGGCGAGCCGGTCAGCGGGCCAGAGACGGCCTTTCGTAACAAGGCCAAGATGGTGGTCAGCGGCAGCGTTGAACGTCCGCTGCTGGGGATGCTGCATCGCGATGGCACCCCGGTGGATCTCACCGACTGCCCGCTCTATCCTTCAGCGTTTGCGCCGGTGTTTGCTGCCCTGAAACCCTTTATCGCTCGCGCCGGGTTAACGCCCTACAACGTCGCCCGCAAGCGCGGGGAGCTGAAATATCTGCTGCTGACCGCCAGCCAGCAGGGGGAGATGATGCTGCGCTTCGTACTGCGCTCAGAGGCCAAGCTGGCTCAGCTGCGCGCCGCGCTGCCGTGGCTGCAGGCGCAGCTCCCGCAGCTCAGCGTGATCACGGCGAATATCCAGCCGGTGCATATGGCAATCATGGAAGGCGAGCAGGAGATCTTCTTCACCGAACAGCAGGCGCTGGGGGAAGTCTTTAACGAGGTGCCGCTGTGGATCCGCCCGCAAAGCTTCTTTCAGACTAACCCGGCGGTAGCCAGTCGGCTGTATGCCACCGCCCGCGACTGGGTACGCGCGCTGCCGGTCCAGCATATGTGGGATCTGTTTTGCGGCGTCGGGGGATTTGGCCTGCACTGCGCGACGCCGGCGATGCGCCTGACCGGTATAGAGATCGCTCCGGAAGCGATCGCCTGCGCCAGGCAGTCTGCCGCACAGCTGGGGCTCAGCAATTTGCATTTTCAGGCGCTGGACTCGACGCAGTTCGCCACTCATGAAGCGGATATCCCGCAGCTGGTGTTGGTCAACCCGCCGCGCCGCGGCATTGGCGCTGAACTGTGCGACTACTTAAGCCGCATGGCGCCGCCCTATATCATCTATTCAAGCTGTAACGCCCGCACTATGGCGACCGATATTGCCCGTCTTCGCGGCTACCGCGTTGAGCGGGTCCAGTTATTTGATATGTTCCCTCACACCGCGCACTACGAAGTGCTGACCCTGCTGGTCCGCGAAGTTTAAACAAAATGTGAAGGCTTTGCGCCGCTGAAATCAGGTAAGCTTGGCGCTGCATGTTTTGTTATTGGTGGGGGGAATCTAATGGCCAAAACCATTCTGCTGGTGGAAGATGACGAGGATATTGCCACGCTGCTGCGGCTCAATCTTCAGGATGAGGGCTATCAGATTGTGCATGAAGCCGACGGCGACCAGGCCCTTGTCCAGCTGGAAAAACAGGTCTGGGATGCAGTGATCCTCGATTTGATGCTGCCCGGCGTCGATGGCCTGGAGATCTGCCGGCGTATCCGCCAGATGACCCGCTACCTGCCGGTGATTATCATCAGCGCCCGCACCAGTGAAATGCACCGCGTGCTGGGCCTGGAGATGGGGGCCGATGACTATCTGGCGAAACCCTTTTCGCTGCTGGAGCTCATTGCCCGCGTCAAAGCGCTGTTTCGTCGCCAGGAGGCGATGGGGCAGAACCTGCTGATGGACGCCGGGCGCCTGTCCTGCCATGGCCTGAGCATCGATCCGCTGTCGCGCGAAGTGAAGCTGCGCGGCGAGGTGGTGGACCTCACGCCGCGCGAATTCGATCTGCTCTATTACTTCGCCCGCCATCCCGGTGAGGTGTTTTCGCGGCTGGCGCTGCTGGAGCAGGTTTGGGGATATCAGCACGAGGGCTATGAGCACACGGTTAATACCCATATCAACCGCCTGCGCAGCAAAATCGAACGTGATCCGGCGGAGCCGGACATCATTCTTACCGTCTGGGGTAAAGGCTATAAGTTCGCCCCGGTGTCGCAAGAGGCCGCCCCGTGATCCGCCGCTTAAGCCTCAGCCAGCGGCTGGCGCTGGTGGTGGTCTCCCTGCTGATACTGTGCGCGGCGGCAGTGTGCGCCGTTCAGTTACACAGCAGCGCGCAGTATGGCAACGCCATGGTGCAGCGCCTCTCCGCCGGGCTGGCTCAGCAGATTGTGGCCCGCGAGCCGCTGGTGGACGCCCACGGCGAGGTCAACCGACAAACCCTGAAGTCGTTATTTGACCGCCTGATGACCTTTAATCCCAGCGTGGAGCTCTATCTGCTGTCGCCGGATGGCGACCTGCTGGCCGATGCGGCGCCGCCGGGACATATCCAGCGCCAGCGTATCGACATGGCGCCGGTGCAGGCTTTTCTCACCGGCAGTGCGTCGCCGGTGTATGGCGACGATCCGCGTAGTCTCGACGGACGAAAAGTCTTCAGCGCCGCCCCGCTGCGCGTTGACGGGCAGCTGCGCGGCTACCTGTATATCATTTTGCAGGGAGAGACGTTTAATCAGCTGGCGGCCGACGCCTGGCAAAAAACGCTGTGGAGCATTGTTCTGTGGACGCTGCTGCTGGTGGCCTTGTTTGGCCTTCTGGTAGGGGGGCTGGCATGGTTTTGGGTCACCCGGCCGGTCCGCCTGCTCACCGCCCAGGTCGCGGCGAGCGGTCAGGACAGCATCAGCGCCATCAAAACCCTGGCGGCCCGTACGCCGGAGCCGCAGCCAGGTAACGAGGTGGCGATGCTCGAGAATCGTTTTATTGACCTCGCGCAGCAGATAGCCGGCCAGTGGGATCGGCTGGCCGACAACGACCGCCAGCGCCGCGAATTTGTGGCCAATATCTCCCACGATTTGCGCACGCCGCTGACATCGCTGCTGGGGTATCTGGAAACGCTGACCCTGAAGGACGAATGGCTGACTGCCGAGGAGCGCAGGCAATATCTCACCATCGCCCTGCGTCAGGGCAACAAAGTGCGCCATCTCTCGCAGCAGCTGTTTGAGCTGGCGCGACTGGAGCACGGGGGCATTAAGCCACAGCGCGAGCGTTTCGCGATGGGGGAGCTGATCTCCGATGTCGCACAGAAGTTTGAATTAACTGCCCGCACGCGCGAGGTGAACCTGCATATTGATGTGCCGGGACCGCTGCCGCTGATTAACGCCGATGTGTCGATGATTGAGAGGGTGGTGACCAACCTGCTCGATAACGCGATGCGGCATACTCCCGTCGGCGGGGAGATCCGTCTGGCGGTCTGGCAGGAGGATCAACAGCTCCAGGTGGAAGTGGCAGACAACGGAACGGGCGTCGACGCCGCGCTGCGCGACGATCTGTTCCAGAGGCCGTCGGCGTTGTCTACCCAGGCATCGCGGGAGGAGCGCGGCGGGTTAGGGCTGCTGATTGTGAAACGAATGTTGGAGCTGCACGGAGGCGGTATCAGACTGGTGGAGTCGGTAAGCGGGGCGCGGTTCAGGTTCTTCGTGCCACTTTGAGACATTGCCGGATGCGGATACGCCTTACCCGGCTACGGGGAAAGAGTAGGCCGGGTAAGCGCAGCGCCACCCGGCAAAAAAGTTACTCCGGGAACCACTGATTGCTGATTTTCTGGTAGGTACCGTCGGCCTTAATCGCTTTCAGCGCGGCGTTCAGTTTCTCCAGCAGCGCCTTGTTATCCGGGCGCACAGCAATGCCGAGTCCGGTGCCGAAGTATTGCGGATCCGTCACTTTCGGCGTGGCTGCGCCCAGCTGCGGGTTGGTTTTCAGCCACTCGTTGACCACCGCCGTGTCGCCGAACACGCCGTCGATACGACCATTTTTCAGATCGATAATCGCATTCTGGTAGCTGTCATAGGCGACGGTCTTCACCTCAGGATGTTTATCCTGCAGATATTTCTGGTGAGTAGTGCCGTTTTCCATGCCAATCCGTTTGCCTTTCAGGTCATCGAAGGAATGGAACGCGTCTTTTTTGGCGATCACCAGCGCGGAGTTGGCGTAGTACGGGTCGGTGAAGGCCACCTGCTTGCTCCGCTCCGGCGTGATATCCATTCCGGAAATCACCGCATCATATTTCTTGAATTTCAGCGCCGGGATCAGGCTGTCAAACGCGTGGTTGGTAAAAGTACATTCTGCCTGCATTTGTTTGCACAGCGCTTTGGCCAGGTCGAGATCGAAACCAACAATCTGATTATTGGCATCCATCGATTCAAACGGCGGATAGGTCGCGGACACGCCGAAGCTGATTTTCTCTGCGGCGGCAGCGCCGAAGGTGAACGTGGTGAGCAGTGCAGCCAGAACTAACTTTTTCATCGTGGAACTCCCGTCTGTCAATCTTATGATTATTCGCCGTGTCTGCGGCATAGAGTGACAATGCCATTAAATGAATTTATATGCAATAAAAATGATTAAGTATTTTTAATGGCATAAAAAAAGACGGACAGGTGTTAGACTTGTCCGTCTTGTTGTTTGCTTTTTATGCAGTAAGGCTCAGGTGCTAGTTACGTCGCTCGAAGGCCAGCGCTTTACGTTCCACCAGGCGCATCAGCAGCGTCAGCAGTCCGTTGACGATGAGATAGATAATCCCGGCGGCGCCGAACACCATCACGTCGTAGGTGCGTCCGTACAGCAGCTGGCCGTGTCCCATCACTTCCATCAGGGTGATGGTATAGGCCAGAGAGGTACTCTTGAAAACCAGCACCACTTCGTTGGAATAGGACGACAGCGCACGCTTAAAAGCATAGGGCAGCAGGATCGCCAGGGTATCCTTTTTACTCATCCCCAGCGCGCTGCACGACTGCCATTGCCCGTCGGGGATCGCCCGGATGGCGCCATAAAACAGCTGAGTGGTGTAGGCGGCGCTGTTGAGCGACAGGGCGATCAGGGCGCACAGCCACGGTTCGGAGATAAGATGCCACAGCCACGGATAATCCTGTAGCGAAGGAAACTGTCCGGGGCCGTAGTAAATCAGGAAGATCTGCACCAGCAGCGGCGTACCGGTAAACAGGGTGATATAGCCGCGGACTATCCACACCAGCCCCGGCGTTTTCAGCGTCAGGATTATGGTAAAAATCAGCGACAGGATCAGCGCCACGATAATCGACGCCACGGTCAGCGTCAGGCTGGTATGAAGCCCTTTCAGCAGTTCGGGTAAGTAGTCGAGCATCAGCCTGGTCTCCGTTCGAAGCGTGTCGCACGCTGGTCAATCCGCTTAAGGATGTATTGACTCAACAGGGTGATGACGAGATAGATTGCCGCCGCAATGATATACCAGTTAAAGGGTTCCTGAGTGCGAGTGGCGATGCTTTTGGTCTGCAGCATCAGATCGTTGACGCTGATCAGGCTCACCAGCGCGGTGTCCTTCAGCAGCACCAGCCACTGGTTACCGAGACCGGGCAGGGCATGGCGCCACATCTGCGGCATCACCAGGCGGAAGAAAATCGCGGCTTTCGACAGTCCCAGCGCCTGGCCGGACTCCCACTGCCCTTGCGGAACCGCTTTCAGCGCGCCGCGCAGCGTTTGCGAGGCGTAGGCGGCATACAGCAGCGACAGGGCGATCGCCCCGCAGAGGAACGGACTGACGTCAAAGTTCTCAATCTGCATCTGCACCGGGATCTGCGTGAACCCGAGCGGGATGGTGAAACCGTCAGAGAGCGTCAGCAGCAGCTGGGAAGAGCCGAAATAGATAAACAGTACCACCAGAATTTCCGGTAGTCCGCGCAGAATGGTCACAATGCCGGTTGCAAGCCAGGCTACCGGACGCCATTTCACTGACTCCAGTACCGCAAAGAGCATCGCCAGGACCAGGCCGATGGCGAGCGCGCAAACGGCAAGGCCGACGGTCATCCCGGCGGCGCTTGCTAATGGAAAAATTTCGTTCATTCAGTCTTACTTCTGGAACCATTTGTTATAGATGGTCTGGTAAGTGCCGTCTTTCTTCACTTTTTCCAGCGCAGCGTTAAATTTCTGCTGCAGATCGGTGTTGCCCTGACGCACGGCAATGCCCAGCCCGGTGCCGAAATAGGCTTTGTCGGTCACTTTGTCGCCCACGGCCGCCAGCTTCGGATTGCTCTTCAGCCATTCGGTGACCACGGCGGTATCACCAAAGACTGCGTCAATACGACCGTTCTGCAGGTCCAGCTTCGCATTCTGGTAGCTGTCGTAAGGAACGGTAGTAATTTCCGGATGTTTATCGGTGATGAATTTCTGGTGGGTGGTGCCGTTCTGCACGCCCACTTTTTTGCCCTTCAGCTGGTCAATGCTGGTGAACTTACCCTGCTGACCGACGAACAGCGCCGAGTTGTCATAATACGGGGTAGAGAACAGCACCTGCTTTTCACGCTCCGGCGTGATGTCCATCCCGGCCATGACCGCGTCGAAACGGCGGAATTTCAGTCCCGGGATCAGGCTGTCAAAGGCCTGGTTGGTAAAGGTACAGGTGGCATCGATCTCTTTACACAGCGCGTTCGCCAGATCGACATCGAAACCGACGATCTGGTTGTTGGCGTCCACCAGCTCAAACGGAGGGTAGGAGGCCTCGGTGGCGAAACGAATGGTCTGCGCGGCGGAAGCGGAGAGGCTCATGCCTGCGAGCAGGGCGGCTATCAGTACTTTTTTCATCGTCATTTCCCCGAAAAACATCAATGTGAAAGATAGTTTTTAAACGCGTCAGTTTGCGGATGCGTGAAGCAGGAGGCATCCCCTTGCTCGACGATATGGCCATTTTCCATATACACCACCCGACTGGCCGTCTTGCGCGCCACTTCAACTTCGTGGGTGACGATAACCTGGGTGATGCCGGTTTCAGCCAGCTCGCGGATAATGCTGACGATTTGAGCCGTGATTTCCGGATCGAGCGCCGCGGTAGGCTCATCGAACAGCAGGACCTGCGGCTCCATCATCAGCGCGCGGGCGATAGCCACACGCTGCTGCTGGCCGCCGGATAAATGCAGCGGATAGCGATCGCTGTAGGGCTTCAGACGCAGGCGTTCCAGCAGCTTCTCTGCACGAGCCAGCGCCTGATCCTTGCTTAACCCCAGTACGCGACAGGGTGCTTCGATCAGGTTTTGCTGCACCGTCAGGTGCGGCCACAGGTTGTACTGCTGAAAGACCATGCCGACGTTCTGACGCAGCTCGCGAATCGCTTTATCGGACGGCGCTTTGGTGAAGTCGAATTGGTTGCCGGCGATGGATAACGAACCGGAACGCGGCATCTCCAGCAGGTTGAGTACGCGCAGCAGCGAGCTCTTCCCGGCACCGCTGGGGCCGAGCAGCACCAGCGTTTCCCCCTGCGGGCAATCCAGCGTGATGTCGAACAGCGCCTGGTGCGCGCCGTAGAAGCAATTAATGCCGTTTAGTTTAATACTCATCTGGGCAGTCTGATACGAATAGCTATTGAGGCCGCAAATACTACCTTTGGCAGAATAGTTATGCAATATTTATGCGTTAAAAGTTAAATCTAAACCACGTTTAGCTTTAAAGTTAGCACAAAATATGGCCTGGTGGGTGAGGGGGGCGCAAATGTCGGCATTCCCGGGGCGAATACCGACATTTTACCGGGGTTATCGTTTCAGCGACGTGGCTTCAACTCCGGAATCAGCGTTTCTCCAGACTCTGTCGCAAGGAACCCGCTGGTGCGTGGCTGTTGTTGCCGAGATAGCGGACGTCATCGACAGCCCAGCACTGGCCTTCCTGGATCATCAGCACTTCATCTTTCCAGCTCTGGGTGCCCTGTTTCAGTTCGACGCGCAGCGGAATATTGCGCGCATCACGGTTCGGGATGGTGGAGGCGCTGGCAACGACGGCGCTGTCCGCCGGGGTGCTGCTACTGGAGAACGGGTTAGCCTGTAACAGTTTGCTGTTGGCCGGATCCTGGCGGGCGTCGTTGAGTAACTGCGCCAGTCCGTCGCTCAGATAGGGGCGCAGTGCTGCCGGATCCTGAGTGCGGTTCTGGATCTGGGTGTCATAGAATTTTTGCGCTACGTCGTCAGGGCCGCCTTCAACGCAGGGGCCGCTGCGGGTGCCATTATCTTTATAGGCCGGGGTGACGGTCGTACAGGCGCTGAGCGCCAGCGCGCAAGGGAGAAGTACAGCAAGAAGTTTGTAGCGCATGATGATTTCCTTATAAGCAAACTACGTTTTCAGTTTCCGTTAAAGCATAGCGTATAGCGTGCGGATTGTACTTGACGCAAAGAGCTAAGACCTTGATGTGACTACGGCCTTAGGGCAGGAAATCGACAATGAGCATCACAGAGTGATATTAAGGCAGGAAAGACCAGGCGCCGTTTAAAAATAAACAGACTTTTTGAGCAAACAAGAAACATTACCCGGCAATATGATAATGTTTCTTGAGATATAAGATTAATTACTTCTTCTTATAGATGTTAGCGGAGACGTGCAGTTTTTTATCGGTATTACCGGAGGAGAGTACGATAACGTCCGCGCCTTTTTCATCGGCCTTTTTAATCAGTTCTTCTCGGGCATCGCTCGGCGCAGTCTGGCCAGTAGAGGAAATGGTGCCGATTTTGGTATATTGCGTATGGACCTTATTAAAGGCTTCTTTCGTTAAAATCTCAGCGGAGAAGGCGTTCGCCGTTAAAAACAATGCTGCACCTGCCACTAAAGCTGCATATTTCATATTTTTAAACTCCATTGTTTATTTTGCTATCATCATGCTCTTGTTTTAACTGACCAATGAGCGGTTTCAGATTGTACTAACGCCGCTTTTTTTTCAAGTGCAATACTGCAATTTTATGACGTTTAGGTAACTATTTTTTAAACAAAAGATGACGTGGTTCTCATTGATAATTCTTGCTTTTTTTTGCCGGATGAACATAGGGGCGGCGCCAGACCTTTTTCCACTGTTGTTAGCTGAAAATTAGCTGAGGCGCCGGCAGGAGAAGGGGGCGGGGGCGCTGACAGACATTCCCGGGAACATGGTTTATCATAAAGAAGAGCAGGGGCTACGCCCCTACGCCCATGGTCATGCAGGTCACCAGGGAGACAAGATGTTAACGAATAAGCGAGAGAGTGCGCGGGAGCAGCGAGCCGCGTTGTGGGCCACCCGAGATAATGTCCAGAGACATGCGCTGTCGATGAGTATGCCCTGGCTGGCCTTCGTCAACATCGCTTTCGCGTTAATGATTTTCTTCCGTAATTTCATCTTCACTTATTTTGATCAGAAGTTACTGACGCACCAGGCGGTTATTCCTTATATTGAAGTGGCGCTGATTGCGGTCATTATTATTTCGACTATTTTAGCGGTCATCGCCGTCACGCCGCGGCTGGCGCAGGGGCGATATACGCTGAATGTTATTACCGGGCTGCTGCTGGCGCTCAGCCTGTGCTGGTCCCTAAGTAATTACTGTTTTATCTTTTTCTGGACGTTGCCCTTCGCCTGGCCACTGCTGGTGATTTTAATGACCACCGGCCTCACCGCGCTGTATCACCACTGGCCCGGAATTATCGCCTTTATGCTACCGATGTGGGTGACCGCCTTGCTGGCAGGGGTGCAGATTCACTATGACGCTGAAGTACGATTTTTGACCTTATGGGCTATTTTTACGGCGATTTTGCTTTATGGGCGGCGTATTCTGCAGCGCTGGTATGATGAAGCCTGGGATACGCACCAGGAAAATATGCAGCTTATCCATCGGCTGGAAAGTATCGCCAACCAGGATGCCTTAACCGGAACGGCCAACCGCCGGGCACTGAATGCTTTTCTGGCGCAGCTCTGGGAGCAAAAAGCACCTTTAGCGCTGATGATGATCGATGTCGATTACTTTAAGCGCTATAACGACCATTACGGTCATCAGGCCGGCGATGACTGCTTATCGTCTGTCGCGCAGGTGCTTAAAATGGCGGTGCGGGCTGAGGACGATCTGGTGGCCCGCTACGGCGGCGAGGAGTTTGTGGTGGCGCTGCCCGGGGTTTCCTTAGCGCACGCCACCGCCATTGCCGAGCGCATTCAGCAGAAAATCCACGACGCGGCCCTACCGCATGAAGCCTCGGCAGTGGCGGAGGTAGTGACCGTCAGTATGGGGATCGTGGCTTCCGATGGTACGGTCCCGGTGGAGGCGCTCATCGCCCGGGCGGACAGTGCGTTGTACCAGGCTAAAAATAAAGGACGTAATCAATGGTCTTATTAACCCGGCTCCACTGCCGGGCGAGGGAGAAGGGATGAAACGGATTGCGCGGATCGCCCTGCTGGCGCTGCTGCTAACCGGCTGTGCCGGGGAAAAGGGAATTATCGATCGCGATGGATACCAGCTGGACACTCGCCATCCGGCGCAGGCGGCCTATCCGCGAATAAAAGTGCTGGTGATCCACTATACGGCAGACAATTTTGATGTTTCTCTGGCGACGTTGACCGATAAAGAGGTCAGCTCCCACTATTTAATCCCCGAGCAGCCGCCGCGTTATCATCATAAACCGCGGATCTGGCAGTTGGTGCCGGAAGAGGATTTAGCCTGGCACGCCGGGGTGAGCTACTGGCGCGGCAGTACGCGTATCAATGATACGTCCATCGGCATTGAGCTGGAGAACCGCGGCTGGCAGAAGACGGCGGGCGTCAAAAGCTTTACCCCCTTCCATCCGGAACAGATAGCGGCCCTGATCCCGCTGGCGCGCGATATTATCACCCGCTACCACATCGCGCCGCAGAACGTGGTGGCCCATGCCGATATCGCGCCGCAGCGTAAAGACGATCCGGGGCCGCTGTTTCCCTGGCAACAGCTGGCGCAGCAGGGGATTGGCGCCTGGCCTGACGAGCAGCGAGTGGCCTTTTATCTGAACGGACGGCCGGCCAGCGATCCCGTTGACCCAGAGGTGGTGCTGGATTTACTGGCGCGCTACGGCTATCAGGTGACGCCGGAGATGACCCCCGCGCAGAAGAAGCGGGTGATTATCGCCTTCCAGATGCACTTCCGTCCGCAGCGCTGGGATGGCGTAGCGGATGCGCAAACTGAAGCGATAGCCGAGGCGCTGTTAGAAAAATATGGCCAGGGTTAGCGGTGAAGTTTACCGTGGTCGCGTAGCCAGGCGGCGGTACGCACAATGCCGTCGTCAAGCGTCACCACCGGCTGATAGCCCAGTTCATCCTGCGCGCGGGTGATGTCGAGCGTAAAATCAAAGTTAAGTTTGGAAACGCCGTAGTGGGTAAAGGCGGGCTCTTTGGCTGTTTTATCACCAAAACGTTCCATGCTGCGGGCAATAATATCCAGCATCGGGTAGGGAACTGAGCGGATCCGGCACTTGATGCCCAGCTCGTCGATCAGTTTCTGCACGATGCTTCGCAAGGTGCGCGGTTCGCCGTTGCTGATATTCCACGCGCGGGCGGAAGGAAGATGATCGCAGGCCGACTGGCTCGCCAGCCACATCGCATGCACGGCGTTTTCATAATAGGTCATGTCGACCAGCGCGCTGCCGCCCCGCGGCAACAGGACGCTGCCATAATGCTGCATCATTTGCGCCAGCCGGGGAATAAAGACTTTGTCGTGCGGCCCGAACAGGCTCTGCGGGCGCAGAATAGTAAAACGGGTATGCGGGTTGGCCTGCGCCAGCAGGTTGATCACCTCCTCGCTGGCCGCTTTGCTGCGGGCAAACTCGTTGGCGAAGCGGTGCGGGCGGAAATCTTCCTGGATATCGCGATGGTGGTGATAATCGAAATAGAGCGATGGCGAAGAGATATGGACGAAATTGCGTACCCCCCATGCTACAGACCATTCGCCCAGGCGACGGGTGGCGCGGACGTTAGCGAGATCGAAAGCCTGCTGGGTGCCCCAGGGCGATGTAAAACTCGAGCAGTGCCACAGGGTATCGATACCGGCGAGCATCACTTTAGCCTGCGAAGAGACCAGCTCGGTTAAATCTGCCGGGATGAATTCCGCCCCCATTTTGCTCAGAAGCTTACCCATCGCTTCGTTGCGCCCGGTGGCTCGCACGCTGATGCCCTTATTGCGCAGATATTCCACTGCGTTGCGGCCTAATCCGCTGGTCGCACCGGTAACCAGTACCTTCATATCACTCAACTGTCCCAGAAAAGAATTTCGTGCGCATTTTTCCGTGATTCTCCCGACTATGCAATGAGAATCATGAAAGAATAATACTTATCCTTCGTCTATGCCTGAGATTTGTTCGGCCAGCCGGGCGATGCGTTGCGCCATACCGCGGAAAATAAACAGATGCGCCGGGATCATCAGCAGCCAGTAGACCAGTCCGGGCATACCGTGCGGGTGCCACCAGGCGCGCACGTCCAGTTCACGACGCTCGCCTTTATCGTTAATCGTAAAGCTTAACCGGCCCAGGCCCGGCGCTTTCATGCCGAATAATAAGGTTAGCTGTTTTTCTTCCTCCACAATAATCACCTTCCAGCTGTCGACCGTATCGCCGGTTTGCAAATAGTCGCGCTGTGGCCGCCCTTTGGCTAAGCGGTGGCCGACCAGCAGGTCCATCGTACCGCGGGTTTTCCACAGGATATTGCCGAAAAAATATCCCTCTTTACCGCCGATTTGGTTAACGACTTGCCACAGCGCTTTGCGGCTCGCCTGGGTGGTCACGGTACAGCCAGCCTGCTTCGGAAAGTAGCCGTACTCCGGGCGCCAGCGGGCGAAGGCCT
Organism: Klebsiella sp. A-Nf5; assembly: GCF_002810545.1. Taxonomy (NCBI): domain Bacteria; kingdom Pseudomonadati; phylum Pseudomonadota; class Gammaproteobacteria; order Enterobacterales; family Enterobacteriaceae; genus Klebsiella; species Klebsiella sp. A-Nf5. Next base: position 73,396 of record NZ_PIOG01000131.1, read on the forward strand.
GCGCGTCGTAGCCCCAGTCGCTGGAGTTTACCAGCCACTCTTCGTCTTTCAGCGTGAGGCGGACTGCCTGATCGAAGGGGATCAGCGTTTGCGGGATCAGCGCGCGCAGGGCGCGGTCGTCGGCAATCAGATCGTGCTTCAGCCCCTGGATCAGCGCCTTGGCGATGGTTGGCGGGACCGAGGTGATAACGTTAAGAAACCACACCGAGATCCAGCGCGTCGGCAAGGGGATGGGAATGAGAGGGCGATGTTTGCCGCTGACGGCCATAAAGCGAATGAACTGCTGCTGATAGCTTAAGACCTCCGGACCGGCGGCTTCAAAGACGCGGTGTTCGCGGGACGGATGGTTCAGCAGCTCAACCAGGTCAACGAGCAGGTTTTCCAGCGCGACAGGGGTGGTACGCGAGCGTACCCAGCGCGGGGGAGTGAGCACTGGCAGGTTATAAACCATGTCGCGCATCACCTCGAAGGCGGCAGAGCCGGCGCCGACGATAATCCCGGCCCGCAGTTCGGTCACGGGTACACCCGACTCTCGCAGGACATCGCCGGTTACCTGACGGGCGCGCAGATGGTCAGATTGTTCCTGCACCGGGGCCTGCAGCGAACTGAGGAATATCACCTGGCGCACTGACGACTGACGCAGGGCATCGCGCACATGCGTGGCCACCCGCCGCTCATGGGCGATAAAATCGCCGCCTTCGCCCATGCCGTGGACCAGATAATAAAGGGTATCGATGCCGGCGAGCAGTGCAGGCAGAGCCTGCGGCTGATTAAGATCGACTGACCGACAGGTGACGCCGGGCAAATCGAGCTTTTGCAGTCGGTCGATATGGCGTGCCGCCGCCAGCACTGAATAACCCCGCGCGCTTAACTCGCGCACCAAATGCTGGCCAATATAGCCGCTGGCGCCGAGCACCAGAACAGATTGCGACACGCCTGACTCCTTAGCGCTGTAAAAAAGCCTGCCAGTGAGCGACCACCTCGCTCAGCTGCTGACGATTGACATCCAGGTGAGTGACCAAACGGACGATTGGCGAGGCGTTGATCAACACGCCGCGCGACTGCATAAACTCGCCGAGCGCCGGGGCCTGCGCTTCGCCGACGCGCACAAACAGCATGTTGGTATCGTGGCGGGTGACGTCGGCGCCGATGGCGCGTAGCTGCTCCGCCATCCACGCGGCGTTGTCATGATCCTCCTGCAAGCGCTGCACGTTATTTTTCAGCGCGTACAACCCGGCAGCAGCCAGAATGCCCGCCTGGCGCATGCCGCCGCCGACCATTTTCCGCCAGCGGACGGCACGGCGAATGTACGCCTCGCTGCCGAGCAGCAGCGAGCCTACCGGAGCGCCAAGCCCCTTTGACAGGCAGATGGTGAAGGAGTCGCAGTACTGGGCGATATCACGCAGTTCGCAGCCGTAGGCCACCACGGCGTTAAAGATGCGCGCGCCGTCGACGTGCAGCGCCAGGTCGCGCTGGCGGGTAAATGCCCAGGCTTCCTGCAGATAGTCGCGCGGCAGCACCTTACCGTTATGGGTATTTTCCAGGCTGAGCAGACGGGTGGGGGCGAAATGAATATCGTCGGGTTTGATTTTCGCCGCCACTTTCTCCAGCGGCAGCGAACCATCCGCTGCGGCGTCAATCGGCTGTGGCTGAATACTGCCGAGTACCGCCGCGCCGCCGGCTTCGTACAGATAGTTATGTGCCCCCTGGCCGACGATATACTCTTCGCCGCGCTGGCAGTGGCTGAGCAGACCAACGAGGTTGGCCTGGGTGCCGGTGGGCAGAAACAGCGCCGCCTCTTTGCCGGCGAGGTCGGCGGCATAGCGCTGAAGTTCATTGACGGTAGGGTCGTCGCCATACACATCGTCCCCGACCGGGGCGGCCATCATGGCTTCCAGCATGGCACGCCCGGGGCGGGTAACGGTATCACTGCGCAGATCGATCACGGCTTTTCCTTGTTCTGGTTCAGAGTATGGCTTCTGTTTTACCTGAGCCAGTTGGTTTTCGCCAGTTCGATGACTTCATCGCCGCGCCCGCTGATGATCGCCCGCAGCATATACAGGCTAAAACCTTTCGCTTGTTCCAGCTTGATCTGCGGCGGGATCGCCAGTTCCTCTTTAGCGACGACGACATCGACCAGCACCGGGCCGTCGGTGCGAAAAGCGGTCTGTAGCGCTTCATCCACCTCGGAGGCTTTTTCAACGCGTATACCTTTGATACCGCAGGCCTCGGCGATGCGGGCGAAGTTGGTATCGTGGAGCTCCGTACCGTCGGTGAGATAGCCCCCAGCCTTCATCTCCATCGCCACGAAGCCCAGCACGCTGTTGTTAAAGATGACAATTTTCACCGGCAGCTTCATCTGCGCCAGCGACAGAAAATCGCCCATCAGCATGCTGAACCCGCCGTCGCCGCACATGGCCACTACCTGCCGCTCCGGGGCAGTGGCCTGGACGCCGATGGCCTGCGGCATGGCGTTGGCCATTGAGCCGTGGTTGAACGAGCCCAGCAGACGGCGTTTGCCGTTCATTTTGAGGTAGCGTGCTGCCCAGACGGTCGGGGTACCGACATCGCAGGTGAAAATGGCGTCTTCATCGGCAAAATGACTGATCTGCTGCGCCAGATACTGCGGGTGAATGGCTTTATCACTGGGTTTAGCCAGATCGTCGAGGCCTTTTCGCGCGTCGCGATAGTGCTCCAGCGCCTTATCCAGGAAGTGGCGATCGGTCTTCTCTTCCAGCAGCGGCAGTAGCGCTTTCAAGGTCGATTTAATATCGCCCACCAGCGCCATATCGACCTTACTGTGCGCGCCGATGCTGCCGGGGTTGATGTCGATCTGAATAATTTTGGCGTCGGTTGGATAGAAGGCGCGATAGGGGAACTGGGTGCCCAGCAGGATCAGGGTATCGGCATTCATCATGGTGTGGAAGCCAGAGGAGAAGCCAATCAGCCCGGTCATGCCGACATCGTACGGATTGTCGTACTCCACGTGCTCTTTGCCGCGCAGGGCGTGGACGATGGGGGCTTTAATTTTGGCCGCGAACTCCACCAGCTCCTGGTGAGCACCGGCGCAGCCGCTGCCGCACATGAGCGCGATATTGCTGGAGTAGCGAATAAGCTGCGCCAGCTTGCGCAGTTCTTCTTCCGCCGGAGTGACCGTTGGCAACGGCGCATGATACCAGTGGCTGCTGGCGCTCTCCGGGGCGGCCTTCAGCGCCACGTCACCGGGCAGTACCACCACCGAGACGCCGCGGTTAATCACCGCTTTACGCATGGCGATGGCCAGCACCTGCGGAATTTGTTCCGGGGTGGAGACCAGCTCGCAGTAGTGGCTGCATTCGCGGAACAGTTCCTGAGGATGGGTCTCCTGAAAATAGCCGCTGCCGATTTCGCTGGAGGGGATGTGGGCGGCAATGGCCAGCACCGGCACATGGTTACGATGACAGTCAAACAGACCGTTAATCAGATGCAGGTTGCCCGGCCCGCAGGAGCCGGCGCAGACCGCCAGTTCGCCGGTCAGTTGCGCCTCGGCGCCAGCGGCGAAAGCAGCGACCTCTTCGTGCCGGGTGGGCATCCAGTCAATGGTGCCCATGCGGTTCAGACTATCGCTCAATCCATTGAGGGAATCTCCGGTGACGCCCCAGATACGTTTCACGCCAGCCTGTTCCAGCGTTTTGGCAATGTATGCGGCCACGGTTTGTTTCATGATCTCCATCTCCTTTTTGTGATAACGCCTTCAAGCTTAGATGAAACTGCAGGTTACGTTGCTGATTGCCCCTTATTTTTTGCTGGTTTTATTGCTGAAAAATTGTGCATACTCTGGGACCACACAGGGTGTAAAACAGGAAGCACATCATATGGTTAAGGGAATGTTAAACGCAGTAAATAAAACGCTGTCGCATGAAGACGCCGGTAAACTCTTGTTACGACTCGCCGTCGGCGGGTTAATGCTGTTTCACGGTCTGCACAAGCTGCTGGACGGCGTGGGCGGGATCAGCGGCATGCTGGTGGCGAAGGGGTTGCCGGGGTTTATCGCCTACGGTGTGCTGGTGGGGGAAGTGGTCGCTCCTTGCTTGTTAATTCTCGGCGTCCTGACCCGTCCGGCGGCGCTGGTGCTGGCGTTCACCATGGTGGTGGCGTGGCTGATGGTCGGTCTCGGCAAGACGTTTGCGCTTGATGCGGTGGGGGCGTGGGCGATCGAGAACCTGGTCTATTTCTTTGTTGGCGCGCTGGCTATTGCGCTACTCGGCGCGGGGCGTTATTCGCTGGCCGGTCAGTCGGCCTGGCGGTAAAAATGCCTCATTCGTCCTGGGGCGTAAAGTCGATACTGTTGTCGGTTTGCAACTTTTTCAGTCCGAGAAAGCGTTTATCTCATGTCGCCTGAGCGTTTATTGTCGCCAGGGATTTTCCCGGAGGCGGCGCATTGCGCCTTCTCCGGGCTATTCAATCGCACAGCGCTGTAGCCCCGGTAAGCGGTAGCGCCACCGGGGATTTTGACCTCAGGCCAGCACCAGATCGCTCTGCGGATGGCAGGAGCAGGCCAGCACATAGCCGTCGGCGATTTCGGCGTCAGTGAGCGTCATGGTGCTGGTGACGCTGTACTTCCCGGAAACCACTTTCGTTTTACAGCAACCGCAGACGCCGGCGCGGCAGGTGACGGTCACCGGCACCTTATTACTCTCAAGCGCATCAAGCAGTGTGGTGCCCACCGGCGCGTAAAACTCGCGCGCTGGCTGCAGTTTGGTAAATTTCAGGCCACTGGTCGCGGCCTCCGCCACTGGGGTGAAGAACTTCTCCTTAAAGAAGCGGGTGACGCCCAGAGCGGCAACATCCTGCTCGACCTTCTCCATATAAGGCGCCGGGCCGCAGGTCATCACGGTGCGGCTGGCTAAATCCGGCACGCTCTGCAGCAGCTCCCGGGTCAGACGGCCGGCGACAAAGCCATGAGTGGCATGATGCTCCGCCACCAGGGTGACTGGATACTGGCGCCACTCCTCGGCAAAGATCACATCCTCCGGCGAACGCACGTTATAGATCACCTGCACGTCGGCCTGCGGTCGATACTTCGCCAGCCAGCGGCGCATCGACATTATTGGCGTTACGCCGCAGCCGGCGGCCAGCAGCAGGAATTTATCTTCCGCTTTATCGTCGCAGGTAAACTCGCCCATCGCATCGGACAGCCAAAGGTAATCGCCGCGTTTGACTTCGCGGGTCAACCATTGCGAACCCGCGCCCTCGTCAATACGGCGAACGGTCAGCGTAATGTACTCGCTGACCCCCGGCGTGGAGGAAAGGGTATAGGCGCGCAGTGTTTCCGCCGAGTTATGCACGCTGACCAGGGCGTACTGGCCGGCGCGGTACGGATAGTAATCGTGGCACAGCAGCGAAAGGGTCCACACGTCCGGGGTTTCCTGGTGAATGTGGTGAACCTGCATCCGCCACGGGCACTGGGAGGTTGGCATGGTCATCAGGGACTCCTTATGCGCTCAGCAGCTGCTGCATATCTTGTTCTACGGTGGTCACCGAACGCAGACCAAACTTCTCATTGAGGACCGCCAGCAGATCCGGAGTGAAGAAGCCAGGCGCCGTCGGGCCGGTGACGATGTTTTTCACCCCCAGCGACAGTAGCGTCAGCAGAATGACGATCGCTTTTTGTTCAAACCAGGAGAGCACCAGCGACAGCGGTAGATCGTTAACGCCGCAGCCCAGTTTTTCCGCCAGCGTAACCGCGAGAATAATTGCCGAGTAGGCATCGTTGCACTGACCGGCGTCGACCAGACGTGGCAGGCCTTCGATATCACCGAAGTCCAGCTTGTTGAAGCGATATTTGCCACAGGCCAGCGTCAGGATCAGGCAGTCGTCCGGCACACTGGTGGCGAAATCAGTGAAGTAGTTACGTTCGCCGCGGGCGCCATCGCAGCCGCCGACGAGGAAGATGTGGCGCAGTTTTTCACGGCTGACCAGATCGATTAGCGTATCCGCTGCGCCAAGCAGCGTCTGACGGCCAAAGCCGACGGTGATCAGATGCGGGATTTCGCTGTACGGGAAGCCCGCCATCTGCTGCGCCTGGGTGATAACCGGGGAGAAGTCTTCACCTTCCAGATGATTCACGCCCGGCCAGCCGACGATGCTGCGGGTCCAGATGCGGTCGTCGTAGGCGCCGACGGTGGGGTCGATGATGCAGTTAGAGGTCATCACGATAGGGCCCGGGAAGCGGGCGAATTCCACCTGCTGGTTCTGCCAGCCGCTGCCGTAGTTGCCGATCAGATGTTTGAATTTACGCAGCTCCGGATAGCCGTGTGCCGGCAGCATTTCGCCGTGGGTATAGACGTTGACGCCGGTGCCTTCCGTCTGCTCCAGCAGGTTGTAGAGATCTTTCAGGTCGTGGCCGGAGATCAGGATGCACTTCCCTTCGGTGGCTTTAACGTTGACCTGAGTCGGCGTTGGGTGGCCGTATTTGGTGGTTTCACCGGCGTCAAGGATGCTCATCACCTGGAAGTTCATCTGGCCGATCTCCATCGAACATTCGAGCAGCGCGTTCATATCCGCAGGCCAGGTTCCCAGCCATGCCATGATTTTATGGTACTGGGCATAAATCGCGTTGTCGTACTGGCCGAGTACATGGGCGTGCTCCATATAGGCCGCCGCGCCTTTCAGACCGTACAGGCACAGCAGGCGCAGGCCGAGGATATTCTCGCCGATGGCGGCTTTATCTTTATTTGGGGCATAGTCTGCCGCCTGACGCTGCAGGTCACCCAGATCGTCGCTGACCAGGTGTAGATCGGCTACCGGATTATCAACCGCGGCGCTGGCGTCGAGATTCAGGCACTGTGCTTTCAGCGCCTCACGCAGGGCAATAGCCTGACGGGCATAGCCGACGATACGCGGAGAATCGAAGTTGACGTTGGTCAGGGTGGAGAAGAAGGCGCGGGGGGCAAAGCTGTCGACCTCATGATCGATAATGCCATATTCGCGGGCCTTGAGCGCCCAGGCGGACAGGCCTTGCAGTGATGCAATCAGCAGATCCTGCAGATCGGAGGTTTCCGCTGTTTTACCGCACATCCCCTGCGCGTAAGAGCAGCCGTTGCCGGCTGGGGTACGAATGGTTTGTTCACATTGCACACAAAACATGGTCACACCTTTAAAGTTATATTTAATATACATGTTTAAGGTTATGCCGCATGGCACAAGGTGAAAAGGCATTTCTGATACAACTTAAAGGGAGATTGATTTAGCGCAAATTTGGCGGCAGGAAGGTTGCCGCCAGCGCGTACTCAGGCGGTAAAAAAGGCGATCAGGATCGGGACCAGCAGGCTAAGCAGAAAACCGTGCACGATGGCGGCAGGGACGATCTCGACTCCGCCGGAACGCTGGAGCACCGGTAAGGTGAAGTCCATCGAGGTGGCGCCGCACAGCCCCAGCGCTGTGGAGCGGCTGCGGCGAACAAGGCCTGGAATTAACATAATAGCCAGCAGCTCGCGACACAGATCGTTAAAGAACGCCGCGCTGCCGATCACCGGGCCAAAGGATTCGGTGAGTAAAATACCGGAGAGCGAGTACCAGCCGAAACCGCTCGCCATCGCCAGACCGGTCTTTAACGGCAGACCGAGAATAAAGGCGTTAAGTATCCCGCCGAGTAATGAACTGGCCATAACCACCACGGCGACGATCATTCCCCGACGGTTAAGGACTATTTGTCGCAGACTCATTCCATTATTGCGTAATTGAATACCGACGAGGAACAGGAGAAAGATCAGCGTATATTCGCTGGCTTCGGTCGCGTGCTGTAAAAAAGACAGGCCGGTCAGGCCGAGCAGAAAACCGAGCACGACCACGCCGCACAGCTGCAGCGATTCCAGGGCCATGGCCAGGCGCGAGGGTAATTTCTCCTGCCGATGCTGGCTGCGCCATGGCATTTTACTTTCCAGCCACAGCAGGGCGGCAATATTACACAGTAAAATGATGACCACGCTCACCGCGGCGTAATGCAATATGGCCAGCAGGTTGCTGGCCAGATTGTCGAGGAACGCCAGGCTGATCCCCATAAAAAAAAGGATGACATAGACAATCCAGCTGAGCATCCGGTTAATCAGTTTTAGCGCGGAGGGTTGACGAAGTGGCACCAGATAGCCGACAACCAGCGGCAACAGAATGATGAAGAGTCCCGAGAACATGAACGATGCAGCCCTTGCATAATGAGAATAGCGCCCATGACACTACCCAAATCACCGGGCCGAGTAAAGCTGTCACCAGAAAGAAAAAGCCCGGAAACCCGGGCTTTACAAAGGATTAATCGCGTTTTTCCAGCAGGGTGCGATACAGCACGCCGCCGAGGATCCCGCCGACGATCGGCATGACCCAGAACAGCCACAACTGCTGCAGCGCCCAGCCGCCCTGGAAAATCGCTACCGCGGTGCTGCGCGCCGGGTTGACCGAGGTGTTGGTGACCGGAATGCTGATCAAATGGATGAGGGTCAGCGCCAGGCCGATAGCGATCGGCGCAAAGCCCGCCGGTGCGTGTTTATCGGTCGCGCCATGGATTACCAGCAGGAAGCCGCAGGTCAGGACAATTTCAATGACGATAGCCGACAGCATGGAGAAACCGCCCGGGGAGTGTTCGCCATAGCCATTGGAGGCAAAGCCGCTGGCGGCGGCATCAAAGCCGGCTTTACCGCTGGCCACCACGTACAGCACCGCCGCGGCAATAATGCCGCCGACCACCTGAGCGATAATATAGCCAATGACCTCTTTCGCCGGGAAACGGCCGCCGGCCCACAGACCCAAGGTCACTGCCGGGTTGAAATGCCCCCCGGAAATATGGCCAACCGCAAACGCCATGGTTAATACTGTTAAGCCAAATGCCAACGCGACGCCGGCAAAACCAATGCCGAGCTCAGGGAATGCTGCGGCAAGCACGGCGCTACCGCAGCCACCAAATACAAGCCAGAATGTGCCGAAGCATTCGGCTGCTAATTTTCTGAACATAACCACCTCAATTAAAATGTATACGCGCACGAGCGGACCGTGCCGGTCTTTATTTATCGTGATAAGGGATGACGATAAAAATAAAGCGGCGTTATTCTAGAGATAACCGCCATCCCAGAGCCAGTTAAATATATTGATGTTATTTGATTTAGGGCAAGGTGAGTGGATTCCTTTTGCCAGTTTAGCCTTTCCTTTATCCGTGGAAGATTATCAATAGTGTAGAACATAACGCCTGAAATAAAACTATTTTGTTTGATGAATAATCAACAGCCGTTAATAGGCGATAAGTGAGTAATTTTATGAATATATTTAATCTGCTGAATATGATGCGCCGATGCGATTAAGCAGAGTGTCATCTTGCCGCTGCCCTCGCTATACTGTTGATTACTGAAGGAGAGTGGTGGTTTAGCGGAGGGGATATGCTTCTTGAGCGCGTAGAAATCGTCGGTTTTCGCGGTATCAATCGTTTGTCGTTGATGCTGGAGCAAAATAACGTCCTGATCGGGGAGAACGCGTGGGGGAAGTCCAGTCTGCTTGATGCACTAACCCTGCTTTTGTCCCCTGAGTTCGATCTTTATCACTTTGTCCGCGATGACTTCTGGTTTCCCCCGGGTGACATCCAGGGGCGCGAGCACCATTTGCATATTATCCTGACCTTCCGCGAAAGCGAACCGGGCCGCCATCGGGTCCGGCGTTTTCGTCCGCTTCAGCGCTGCTGGGTACCTTGTGACGATGGTTATCATCGGGTGTTCTACCGCCTGGAAGGCGAGCTCGCCGATGACGACACTGTGATGACCCTGCGGAGCTTTATCGATGGCGAAGGCGAAGCGCTGGCGGTTGAGGATATTGATGATCTGGCCAGACACCTGGTGCGTCTGATGCCGGTGCTGCGCCTGCGCGACGCGCGCTTTATGCGGCGCATCCATAACGGAACGGTACCGCATTCGCCGCAGATAGAGATCACCGCCCGCCAGCTGGATTTTCTCTCCCGGGAACTGGTCAGTCATCCGCAAAATTTATCGGACGGTCAGATCCGCGAGGGGTTGTCGGCCATGGTGCAGCTGCTGGAGCATTACTTTGCCGAGCAAAGCAGCGCCCAGACGCGACATCGTCTGATGCGGCGGCGCTCCCATGATGAGCAGCGCAGCTGGCGTTACCTGGATATTATCAACCGGATGATCGACAAACCCGGCGGGCGCAGCCATCGGGTGATCCTGCTGGGGCTGTTTTCCACCCTGCTACAGGCGAAAGGGACGGTGCGCCTCGATCGCGATGCGCGGCCGCTGTTGCTGATTGAAGATCCGGAGACGCGTCTGCATCCGATTATGCTCTCCGTCGCCTGGCATCTGCTGAATTTACTGCCGCTGCAGCGCGTGACCACCACCAACTCCGGGGAGCTGTTGTCCCTGACGCCGGTGGAGCAGGTCTGTCGACTGGTTCGTGAGTCGTCGAGGGTGTCGGCATGGCGGCTGGGACCCGGCGGAATGAATGCCGAAGATAGCCGGCGTATCGCCTTTCATATTCGCTTCAACCGCGCCTCATCGCTCTTCGCCCGCTGTTGGCTGCTGGTGGAGGGGGAGACGGAGACCTGGGTTATCAACGAACTGGCCCGCCAGTGTGGTCATCATTTTGATGCCGAGGGGGTGAAGGTGATCGAATTTGCCCAGTCTGGCCTTAAACCCCTGATCAAATTTGCCCGCCGGATGGGGATCCAGTGGCACGTACTGGTGGATGGCGATGAGGCAGGGAAAAAATATGCCGCCACCGTGCTCGGTCTGCTGAATAACGATCGCGAGCTGGAGCGCGACCATCTGACGAGCCTGCCAGCGATGGATATGGAACACTTTATGTATCGTCAGGGATTTGATGACGTTTATCACCGGGTGGCGCAGATCCCGGATAATGTCCCCATGAACATGCGGCGGGTGATCACCAAGGCCATCCATCGTTCATCCAAGCCCGATTTGGCGATTGAGGTGGCGATGGAGGCTGGCCGACGCGGGGTGGACGCGGTGCCGACGCTGCTGAAGAAAATGTTCTCGCGGGTACTGTGGCTGGCTCGTGGTCGCGCAGATTAACCTGCGGCGTAGGGCTGGCGTAAAGCTCTCCGGTAGCTAAACAAAACGTAAGCGACGTTAAAAATGGGTGTTCTGTTGCCGACGGGTTTGGATAGAATCACCGTCTGGAGCGGCAGGGAAACAGCAGGAATCGGATGATGAAAGTGAAGGGAAAACGCAGGACAATCTGGTGGTTGTTAGCGATCGTTGTGCTGGGTCTGGCCGTCTGGGGATGGCGGATCCTGAATGCGCCGCTGCCGCACTACCAGACGCTGGTGGTGCGCAAAGGTGACCTCCAGCAGAGCGTGCTGGCCACCGGTAAGCTGGATGCCCTGCGGAAAGTTGACGTCGGCGCCCAGGTCAGCGGGCAGTTGAAAACGCTGCACGTCAACATCGGCGATAAGGTCAAAAAGGACCAGTTGCTGGGGGTTATCGATCCGGAGCAGGCGCAAAACCAAATTAAAGAGGTTGAAGCGACGCTGATGGAACTGCGTGCCCAGCTCAATCAGGCGCGCGCGGAGAGCAAACTGGCGCAGGTGACTCTGGCCCGTCAGCAGCAGCTGGCGCAGCGCCAGCTGGTCTCGCGACAGGACCTTGATACCGCAGCCACCGACCTGGCGGTGAAACAAGCGCAAATCGGTACCATTGAAGCGCAAATCAAGCGTAACCAGGCGACGCTCGACACGGCGAAGACCAACCTCGACTACACGCGGATCCTGGCGCCGATGGCTGGCGAAGTGACGCAAATTACCACCCTGCAGGGACAGACGGTGATCGCCGCCCAGCAGGCGCCGAACATTCTGACGCTGGCGGATCTCAGCACCATGCTGGTCAAAGCGCAGGTCTCTGAAGCGGATGTCATCCACCTCAGACCGGGGCAAAAGGCGTGGTTTACTGTGCTGGGGGATCCGCTGACTCGCTATGAAGGCACGCTGAAAGACATTCTGCCGACGCCGGAAAAAGTCAATGACGCCATCTTCTACTATGCCCGCTTCGAGGTGCCGAATCCGCAGGGCATCCTGCGTCTCGACATGACCGCGCAGGTGCATATCCAGCTGGCCGAGGTGAAAAACGTGATTACCATCCCGCTGAGCGCCCTGGGTGACGCGGTGGGTGATAATCGCTATCACGTCCGGTTGTTGCGCACCGGCGAGGTAAAAGAGCGTGAGGTTGCCATTGGCGCCCGCAACGATACCGACGTCGCGGTGGTGCAGGGGCTGGATGAGGGAGATGAAGTGATCGTCGGCGAGAGCGCGAGCGGGGCGGCAAAATGACGGCGCTGCTTGAGCTGCGTGATATTCGTCGCAGCTACCCTTCCGGCGACGGCAGCGTTGAGGTACTGAAGGGGATCACCCTCAGCATCAATGCGGGGGAGATGGTGGCGATCGTGGGTGCCTCCGGCTCGGGTAAATCGACGCTGATGAATATTCTCGGCTGTCTCGACAAACCGACCAGCGGCACCTACCGGGTGGCGGGAACCGATATCGCGCAGCTGAATGGCGATGCGCTGGCCCGGCTGCGGCGGGAACACTTTGGTTTTATCTTTCAACGCTACCACTTGCTGTCGCATCTTACCGCCGCGCAGAACGTTGAAGTGCCCGCGGTGTATGCCGGCAGTGAGCGGCGGGCACGCCTGGCGCGCGCCCATGATCTGCTGGTGCGTCTGGGGCTGGGCGATCGGGCTGACTATCAGCCGTCGCAACTGTCCGGCGGCCAGCAGCAGCGGGTGAGTATCGCCCGTGCGCTGATGAACGGTGGGGAAGTGATTCTGGCGGATGAACCGACCGGTGCGCTGGACAGCCATTCTGGCGAAGAGGTGATGGCGATCCTGCATCAGCTCAAAGCTCAGGGCCATACGGTCATCATTGTCACCCACGATCCGCAGGTCGCAGCCCAGGCGGAGCGGATCATCGAGATCCGCGATGGCGAGATCGTCCGCAATCCACCCGGCAGCCGCCAGGGCGGTGGGCTGCGCGCCCGTCAGCAGGCGGAACCCTCGGCGTGGCGTCAGTTTACCAGTGGCTTTCGCGAAGCGCTGGTGATGGCGTGGCGAGCGATGGCGGCGAATAAAATGCGCACCCTGCTGACCATGCTCGGCATTATTATCGGTATTGCGTCGGTGGTATCAATCGTGGTGGTCGGTGATGCCGCCAAGCAGATGGTGCTGGCGGATATTCGCGCCATCGGCACCAATACCATCGATGTCTATCCCGGAAAGGATTTTGGCGATGACGACCCGCGTTATCAGCAGGCGCTGAAATATGACGATTTGCTGGCGATCCAGAAACAGCCATGGGTGCGTTCCGCCACGCCGGCGGTATCGAAAAGCCTGCGCCTGCGCGCCAACAATATTGACGTTGCCGCCAGCGCGGAAGGGGTCGGGCCGCAGTACTTTAATGTTTACGGCATGACCTTCAGCGAAGGCAATACCTTTAATGAACTGCAGCTCAATAGTCGGGCGCAGGTGGTGGTGCTCGACAGCAATACCCGTCGCCAGCTGTTTCCCAATAAAGCGAAAGTGGTGGGCGAGGTGATTCTGGTGGGCAATATGCCGGCCACGGTGATCGGCGTCGCGGATGAAAAACAGTCAATGTTTGGCAGCAGTAAAATTCTCCGCGTCTGGTTGCCTTACACCACCATGGCAGGAAGAGTGATGGGCCAGTCGTGGCTGAACTCCATTACGGTACGCGTTCATGAAGGTTATGACAGTGAAACCGCAGAGAAACAGCTGCTGCGGCTGCTGGAGCTGCGGCATGGAAAAAAAGATGTATTCACCTGGAATATGGACAGCATCTTGAAAACCGCAGAAAGGACCACACATACCTTACAGCTGTTCCTGACATTGGTAGCGGTGATCGCCCTGGTGGTTGGCGGTATTGGCGTAATGAATATCATGCTGGTGTCGGTGACCGAACGGACGCGGGAAATCGGCATCCGCATGGCGGTTGGCGCGCGGGCCAGCGATGTACTGCAGCAGTTTCTCATCGAAGCGGTGCTGGTTTGCCTGGTCGGTGGTGCGCTGGGGGTCACGTTGTCGCTGATGATCGCGTTTATTCTGCAGCTGTTTCTGCCCGGCTGGGAGATCGGTTTTTCCCCGCTGGCGCTGGTGACGGCTTTTCTCTGTTCGACGTTGACCGGGGTGCTGTTTGGTTGGCTGCCTGCGCGCAACGCGGCACGGCTCGATCCGGTGGATGCGCTGGCACGCGAATAGAAATAAAAATGCCAGTCAGAAGGACTGGCATTTTATTAGCAGGATGTACACAATGAAGCAAAAGAGTTATGCAGCCGTTTCCGCTTCCACAGGGACGATCACGCTGGCGTGGTTGCCTTTTGGCCCCTGGTGAACATCAAACCGAACGGCTTGTCCGGCTTTTAGCGTTCTGTAACCATCCATCTGGATGGTGGAGTAATGGGCGAAAATGTCTTCGCCGCCGCCCTCAGGGCAGATAAAACCGAACCCTTTGGCATTGTTGAACCACTTAACAGTACCCATTTCCATACTTCGACATCCTTCGTAAATCTTTATAAGTAAGATGGAATGAACCGGTGGTGGAGTGACGAGTTGTTCAATTGCTCGCCAACTCTCGCCACTACAATTTAGAGAAATACGAAAACGCGTCAAGCGATTGAGGAGGGGGAAAGGCGAAAAATGCGTCAAAATTTGAAGCAGTTAACGCTATTGCCGGGGAATGTGACAGCCGTCGCGGATAGAAGCGATAGATGATAGTTATCTATGATCTGTTGTAGATTTGTGATGAGCATAACCTCTGGTCATCGACAGGCCTCCGCCTGTTGGCAACAGCAACCGATGATGAACACTGACGATGAGTAAGAGAGATTGGCTGGACTTCGAGCACCTGGTTGACGACGAAGTTCGTGATGCGATTAAACCGCCATCTATGTATAAAGTGATATTGGTCAATGATGACTACACTCCAATGGAGTTTGTTATTGACGTGTTACAAAAATTCTTTTCTTATGATGTTGAACGTGCAACGCAACTGATGCTCACGGTTCACTATGAAGGTAAGGCGATTTGTGGCGTGTTTACCGCGGAAGTGGCGGAGACCAAAGTCGCTATGGTGAATCAGTACGCGAGGGAGAACGAGCATCCATTGCTGTGTACGCTGGAAAAAGCCTGAATACAGGCATGAAAATTGGGGGAGGTGCCTATGCTCAATCAAGAACTGGAACTCAGTTTAAATATGGCTTTCGCCAGAGCGCGCGAGCACCGTCATGAGTTTATGACCGTCGAGCACTTGCTGCTGGCTCTGCTAAGCAACCCCTCGGCCCGTGAGGCCCTGGAAGCGTGTTCAGTGGACCTGGTGGCATTGCGTCAGGAACTTGAAGCCTTCATCGAACAAACCACACCCGTCCTGCCAGCCACGGAAGAAGAGCGCGACACCCAGCCGACGCTGAGCTTCCAGCGTGTGCTGCAGCGCGCCGTCTTCCACGTGCAATCTTCTGGCCGCAGCGAAGTGACCGGCGCCAACGTGCTGGTGGCCATTTTCAGCGAGCAGGAGTCGCAGGCCGCTTACCTGCTGCGTAAACATGAAGTCAGCCGACTCGATGTGGTGAACTTCATTTCTCATGGTACACGCAAAGACGAGCCGAGCCAGTCTTCCGATAACAGCGGAAGCCAGCCTGGCAATGAAGAGCAAGCCGGCGGGGAGGAACGTATGGAAAACTTCACCACCAACCTCAATCAGCTTGCTCGCGTCGGCGGCATTGATCCCTTGATCGGCCGTGAAAAAGAGCTGGAGCGCGCGATTCAGGTCCTGTGCCGTCGCCGTAAAAATAACCCACTGCTGGTGGGGGAATCCGGCGTCGGTAAAACCGCGATCGCCGAAGGCCTTGCCTGGCGCATTGTGCAGGGCGATGTGCCGGAAGTGATGGCCGACTGCACCATCTACTCGCTCGACATTGGCTCTTTGCTGGCAGGGACCAAATATCGTGGCGATTTTGAAAAACGCTTCAAAGCGTTGCTCAAACAGCTGGAGCAGGATACCAACAGCATCCTGTTTATTGATGAAATCCACACCATTATCGGTGCGGGGGCGGCTTCTGGCGGCCAGGTCGATGCGGCTAACCTGATCAAACCGCTGCTTTCCAGCGGCAAGATCCGGGTGATCGGCTCCACCACCTACCAGGAGTTCAGCAACATCTTTGAGAAAGATCGTGCGCTGGCCCGTCGTTTCCAGAAGATCGATATCACCGAACCGTCGGTGGAAGAGACGGTGCAGATTATCAACGGCCTGAAGCCGAAGTACGAAGCGCACCATGACGTGCGTTATACCGCTAAGGCGGTGCGTGCGGCGGTTGAGCTGGCGGTAAAATACATTAACGATCGTCATCTGCCGGATAAGGCGATTGACGTCATTGACGAAGCGGGCGCGCGGGCGCGCTTAATGCCGGTCAGCAAGCGTAAGAAAACGGTTAATGTGGCGGATATCGAGTCAGTGGTGGCGCGTATTGCGCGGATCCCTGAGAAGAGTGTCTCCCAGAGCGATCGCGATACGCTGAAAAACCTTGGCGACCGTCTGAAAATGCTGGTCTTTGGTCAGGATAAAGCCATTGAGGCGCTGACCGAAGCCATCAAAATGGCGCGCGCCGGGCTGGGCCATGAGCACAAGCCGGTTGGGTCATTCCTGTTCGCCGGGCCTACCGGGGTCGGGAAAACCGAAGTGACCGTGCAGCTGGCGAAGGCGCTGGGTATTGAGCTGCTGCGTTTTGACATGTCCGAATATATGGAACGTCATACCGTCAGCCGTTTAATCGGGGCGCCTCCGGGTTACGTTGGCTTCGATCAGGGTGGGCTGCTGACCGATGCGGTGATTAAACATCCGCACGCGGTGCTGCTGCTTGATGAGATCGAAAAAGCGCATCCGGATGTGTTCAACCTGCTGCTGCAGGTGATGGATAACGGTACGCTGACTGATAACAACGGGCGTAAAGCGGACTTCCGCAACGTGGTGCTGGTGATGACCACGAACGCCGGGGTGCGGGAAACTGAGCGTAAATCGATTGGCCTTATTCAGCAGGACAACAGTCCGGATGCAATGGATGAGATCAAGAAGATCTTTACGCCGGAGTTCCGTAACCGCCTCGACAACATTATCTGGTTCGATCATCTCTCTACCACGGTGATCCATCAGGTTGTCGACAAGTTTATCGTTGAGCTGCAGGTCCAGCTGGACCAGAAAGGCGTCTCCCTGGAAGTCAGTCAGGAAGCGCGCGACTGGCTGGCGGAGAAAGGCTACGACCGGGCGATGGGCGCACGTCCAATGGGACGCGTCATTCAGGACAACCTGAAAAAGCCGCTGGCGAACGAGCTGCTGTTCGGCTCGCTGGTCGATGGTGGCCAGGTGACGGTGTCTCTGGACAGCGCGAAGAATGCGTTGATCTACGATTTCCAGAGCGCGCAAAAGCACAAACCGGAAGCCGCCCACTAACGCGATGTCTTCAACGTAAAAACCGGCCCTGGGCCGGTTTTTTTTTGCCGGTGGCAGAAATGAAAAGACCGGGAATTATCCCGGCCTTCAGCATCTGACGCCTTAGGGGCGAAAACAATCAGCGACTACGGAAGACAATGCGGCCTTTGCTCAGGTCGTACGGGGTCAGCTCAACAGTCACTTTGTCGCCCGTCAGAATGCGGATGTAGTTTTTACGCATTTTACCGGAAATATGCGCAGTTACCACGTGACCGTTTTCCAGTTCTACGCGGAACATAGTGTTAGGCAACGTTTCAAGTACGGTGCCCTGCATTTCAATATTGTCTTCTTTGGCCATCTAGTCCTCTGGGGTATCACTACCGTAGTTTTGAACCGGCAAGATAATGCCGAAGTTCATCATGTAAGTAAAGTTTTACGTATCTACCCTGAATAATTCACCTTGCCGGAAAGCGCACAGTCAGCACACCGGCAACGGATATATGACGGGTATGAATCGCCGAAGTAGTTTTGGCGCATTGCCCGGAACACACACAGCTATGCCGCGTGACAGGCGCAAACGTAAAGGGGAGTGACAGAACGATGGGCGTTATCTGACTCTTATTATTCCCAAACGGCGGCGGGGCAACAGGCAGAAGCTACTCTACCGCGCAATTATACCATCCTGACGCAAAATGTGCTGAAAACATTTTTATTGCGCGCCTGGAAATAGCACCCGCGGCACCCAAAATCGCTCGGGCAGGCGGTAGCCGCGTAATACTGACAGGTAGTCAAGATAATCGCGGCGGGGAATATCCACCGCGCCTAATGAGGCGGTATGATTGTTCAGTACCTGGCAGTCGATTAATTTACCACCACTCTGCGCAAAAGCCTGACAGAATACCAGCAGCGCGGTTTTGGAGGCATTTTCTGCCCGGCTGAACATCGATTCACCGCAAAACAGCGCCCCTTGCGCCACGCCGTACATTCCCCCTACCAGAGTATTCCCCTGCCAGACTTCAATGGAGTGAGCATGTCCCAGCTCATGGAGTTGGTGATAGGCGCGAACAATACTGCTGGTTATCCAGGTGCCTTCATCGCGATCGCTGGCGCAGCCTTCAATCACCTCGCCAAAGGCATGATTCAGCGTGACGCGATAAGGCGAACGCTGATGAAAACGCTTCATACTGCGGCTGAGATGAAACTGTTCCGGCCAGAGCACCGCCCGGGGATCGGGCGACCACCAGAGGATCGGGTCGCCAGGAGAAAACCAGGGGAAAATACCGCGCTGATAGGCCATCAGCAGACGCGCCGGGCTCAGATCGCCGCCAAGCGCCAGCAGGCCATTAGGTTCACGCAGGGCGCCTTCCGGGGAAGGGAAGGCGATAGAATGCCGGGAGAGCTGAACCAGACGCATTTTAACCTCAATACGCATCAGCAAAAATTAGATAATAGCCTACAGACGCTGTTTAAACTGGAAGTACCGGCCCTGTTTAGCGAGCAAATCCGCGTGACTACCTTGCTCAATTATCTGGCCGTTGTCCATGACTATTATCTGATTAAAACGCGCCAGGCCCCGCAGGCGGTGCGTCACCATCAGCACGGTTTTCTCGCGCATTACTTCCGCCAGAAGATGCAGGATCTGGCTTTCGGTGGCCGCATCCAGACCTTCTGTCGGCTCATCGAGCAGCATCAGCGGCGCATCGTGGAGCAGTGCGCGGGCAATCGCCAGCCGGCGCAGTTCGCCGCCGGATAGCTGGCGTCCGCCTTCTCCCAGCCAGCTGTTCAGTCCGCCATCTTCCAGCAGCTTTTCCAGCCCCACTTTCTCGAGGGTTGTGCACAGCGCGGCATCGTCAGCGTCTGGCGCCGCCAGCAGCAGGTTGTCGCGCAGCGTAGCGCTGAACAGGTGCACGCGCTGCGGCACCACGCTCATCGCCAGACGCAGGCTGGCTTCGCTGAGCTGGGACAGCGGCTGGCCGTTGAGCAAAATCTCTCCCTGTGCCGGGTCCCAGGCGCGGGTG
This sequence comes from Klebsiella sp. A-Nf5, assembly GCF_002810545.1. NCBI lineage: Bacteria > Pseudomonadati > Pseudomonadota > Gammaproteobacteria > Enterobacterales > Enterobacteriaceae > Klebsiella > Klebsiella sp. A-Nf5. Next base: position 92,884 of record NZ_PIOG01000131.1, read on the forward strand.
AGCAACTGCAACAGCGTTGACTTTCCACAGCCGGTTCGCCCAAGGATGGCGATATGCTCACCGGCGGTAATCTGCAGGGAGATATTCTCCAGGGCGGGGGAGGGCTGTTGCGGATAGCGGAAGGTAACCTGCCTGAAGGTTAAGGCCACCTGCGCAGGCACGCTGGCTTCACTCTCGACGAAGGTGACCTCCGGCTGCTGGTCGGTGATCTGTGAAATCCGCCGTGCGGAGGCGATTACCTGGCCTAAATGCTGGAAAGCGCCGGTCACCGGCGCCAGGGCTTCGAAGGCCGCCAGCGCGCAGAAAACAAACAGCGCGATCAATGCCCCAGGCTGGCTATTACCACCGATGCCAGCGGACGCCAGCCAGAGCATGGCCACCACGGCGATGCCGCCGATTAACAGCATTACCGCCTGCGAAAGCGCGGTCAGCTCGGCCTGACGGCGCTGCGCGTCCTGCCAGCTGAGCTCGGTCTTTTCCATTTGCGCGCGGTAGCGGTCGCTGGCGTTAAACACCATCAGCTCTGCCTGGCCCTGCAGCCAGGCAGTGAGCTGTTGGCGATACTGACCGCGCAGCTGCGTCATACTCTCGCCGGCCGGTTTACCCGCGCGATAGAACAGCGGCGGCATAACCAGCAGAGTGACCAGCATGATACCGCCGAGCGTCAGCGCGAGAGTGACGTCGAGCAGGCTTAATCCGCAGGTGACCACCACAATCACCACCAGCGCGCCGACCAGCGGTGAAATCACCCGCAGGTAGAGATGATCCAGGGTATCGACATCGGCCACCACACGGTTGAGCAGTTCACCCTGGCGAAAGCGCGCCAGCCCCGCCGGAGAGAGGGGCAGCAGTTTGCTGAAGGTGAAGACGCGCAGGTGCTGCAGCACGCGGAAGGTCGCGTCATGGCTAACCAGACGCTCAAAGTAGCGCCCGGCGGTACGGATAATCGCTGCGCCGCGGACGCCCGCGGCAGGCAGCATATAGTTAAAACTGTAGATCCCGGCGACACCCACCACCGCTGAGGCGGAGAGGAACCAGCCGGAGAGCGTCAGCAGGCCGATGCTGGCCAGCAGGGTCACGATGGCCAGCACGACGCCGAGCAGCAGCATCCATTTATGGCGTTTATAGAGCGCCAGATAGGGTAAAAGTGCGCGCATTTAAATCTCCTCCCGACGATGGGCCAGCAGCGCCGAGAAGGCCCCACTGGCGCGGGCCAGCGTGGCGTAGTCGCCTTGCTCGATAATCTGTCCGTCCTGCATGACCCAGACGGCATCCCAGTCAGCAAGTCCCTCGAGCTGGTGGGTAACCAGCAGCGTGGTTTGCTCGGTGGAGGCATGGGTCAGGGCCTGCATCACCCGTTGTTCGCTATGGGCGTCGAGGCTGGCGGCGGGTTCATCCAGCAACAGCAGGCGGCAGGGCACCAACAGTGCGCGAGCAACCGCGATACGCTGCGCCTGACCTACCGACAGACTACCCGCCTGATCGCCCACGGCGGTATGGATCCCGTCCGGCAACAGGGCGATAAACTCACTGACCCAGGCTTTATCCAGCGCCAGCCGAAGCTGGGCATCGCTGGCTTCCGGCCACGCCAGCAGCACATTCTCCCGTAGCGTAGCGGCAGGTAGCTGGGGATTCTGTCCCACCCAGCTTAACAGGCGGCGCCAGCGTTCGGCGTCCAGTTCGCGCAGCTCTGCGCCGTTGACCTTCAGCGAGCCCTCGTAGGGCAAAAAGCCGAGCAGTGTGTTCAGCAGCGAACTTTTCCCGGAGCCGCTCTGACCCACCAGCACAACGCGTGCGCCAGCAGGCAGTGAAAAGTTAAGCGGCCCGGCCAGGACTTTACCTTCCGGAGACTTGATCACCAGGTCGCGCGCTTCCACGCCAATCAGATCGTTATCATTTAAGGTTTTTTCGCCGCGCTCCAGCTGGGTCAATGGGGTTTCCATAAACGTTTTCAGGCTGTCTGCGGCGCCCACGGCCTGAGCTTTGGCATGGTAGAAGGTGCCCAGGTCACGTAATGGCTGGAAAAATTCCGGCGCGAGGATCAGCGTCAGGAAGCCTGCCATCAGCGTGACGCCCGCGCCATAGTGGCCGAAGTTCAGCTCGCCAAGGTAAGAGAAGCCAAAATAGACCGCCACCAGCGCAATGGAGAGGGAGGTGAAAAACTCCAGCACCCCGGAGGAGAGGAAGGCCAGACGCAGGACTTCCATGGTGCGTTGGCGAAAATCCTGCGAGGCGTCGCGAATATTATCGATTTCTGCCTGACCGCGGTGAAAAATACGCAGGGTTTCCATGCCGCGCAGGCGGTCGAGGAAATGGCCGCTGAGGCGGGCCAGCGCCTGGAAGTTACGCCGGTTGGCATCGGCGGCGCCCATCCCAACCAGCGCCATAAAAAGCGGGATCAGCGGGGCGGTGCCGAGGAGGATCAACGCGGCGGCCCAGTTAATCGGGAAAATAGTGATAACGATCAGCAGCGGTACGCAGGCCGCCAGCGTCATCTGGGGCAGGTAGCGCGCATAATAATCGTGCATATCATCGATCTGCTCAAGGATAAGCGTTGCCCAACTGCCGGCCGGTTTGCCCTGGATCCAGGCCGGGCCCGCCTGCTGGAGGCGGTCAAGAACCTGACGGCGAATTTCATAGCGGATATGCTGCCCGGCCTGAAAACCGACCCGCTCACGCAGCCAGACCACCCAGGCGCGCAGCACAAAGACCAGCACCAGCAGCGTCAGCGGCAGCAGCAGGGCGGTTGCCGGAATATTTTCCATCACCATCCGGTGCAGGATCCGCGCCAGGAACCAGGCCTGCGCCACGATCAGCAGACCGCTTGCCACGCCAAGCAGGCGGGAAATCATCAACCAGCGACGGGAGATAATACTTTGCTGTTTTAACCAGCGGGTTAACTCTTGTTGACGGGTTTTATTCATTGCGCGCTTTGCAGGTATCGTTATGGGAATATTGGGCACGGCAATGTTACATCGCGGCAAAAATAAAGGCGACTTTTCGTCGCCTTCTTTACCTTTGTTACTGACTTGTAAAGATTATTTGCAAGCGTCGGCCAAACCGTCCAGGTAACGCTCTGCGTCCAGCGCCGCCATGCAGCCGGTGCCGGCGGAGGTGATCGCCTGACGATAGATATGGTCCATGACATCGCCAGCGGCAAATACGCCCGGGATACTGGTTTGCGTGGCGTTGCCGTGGATCCCGGACTGCACTTTGATATAGCCGTTTTCCAGTTCCAGCTGACCTTCAAAGATGGCGGTGTTCGGGCTGTGGCCGATGGCGACGAACAGGCCTGCCACTTCCAGAGACTCAACGTTGTCACTGTTTTTGGTATCACGCAGGCGCAGGCCACTGACGCCCATCTGGTCGCCGGTCACCTCTTCGAGGGTGCGGTCGGTATGCAGCACGATGTTGCCGCTCGCCACTTTATCCATCAGACGCTTGATGAGGATTTTTTCCGCGCGGAAGGCGTCGCGACGGTGGATCAGATGCACCTCAGAGGCGATATTGGACAGATACAGGGCCTCTTCAACCGCCGTGTTACCGCCGCCGATCACCGCCACTTTCTGGTTACGATAGAAGAATCCGTCACAGGTCGCACAGGCTGAAACGCCACGGCCTTTAAACGCCTCTTCCGATGGCAGCCCGAGGTAGCGCGCCGATGCGCCGGTGGCAATGATCAGCGCATCACAGGTGTACTCACCGCTATCGCCTGTCAGACGGAACGGACGGTTTTGCAGATCGACGCGGCTGATATGGTCGAAAATAATTTCCGTTTCAAATTTCGCGGCATGCTCGTGCATGCGCTCCATTAGCAACGGGCCGGTGAGATCGTTAGGATCGCCTGGCCAGTTTTCCACTTCCGTCGTGGTGGTCAGCTGACCGCCTTTTTCCATCCCGGTGATCAGCACCGGCTGCAGATTGGCGCGTGCGGCATAGACCGCCGCGGTGTATCCCGCAGGTCCAGAACCAAGGATAAGCAGTTTACTGTGTTTGGCTGTGCCCATGAGATCCCCATATTAATTGGCATACATTGGGCAGAGATTGTAGGGAATTTGTTGTCGTAAAAAAAGAGCACAGCAATTTTGTTAACGATGTGTGCAATAGAAGCCGCCGATGAATTGGCGATTTTACCGGCAAAGAATATAACTATTTCTACTGTCAGCGGGACAATTATAAGACGAAAAAATGAGAATCAACCAGGGGGGATGATGAATATCTGGCATCTTGTACTAAAAATCGATGTTTTGCTTTGACAATCCCCTGTGCTTTTGCGAAAACATTCATGGAAGAAGAAAAGCAGTATTTGGCGTGCGGCGAATTTTCATGCACGCAAATGCCATTTTTATCCGGGTTAACGAAATCTACGCATGGTGTGGACAGACGCCATGCGTGATGTCGGTGACTGCCGTCAGGCAACGGGCTTCTCACGTACCCCTGGGTTACCCATTGTCGTACGGGTAATAACAGGATGGGCTCTGGCAGTGAAGGAACAGAGCCGGAACAGGAGTAGGGAAGGAATACAGAGAGACAATAATAATGGTAGATAGCAAGAAGCGCCCTGGCAAAGATCTCGACCGCATTGATCGTAACATCCTGAATGAATTGCAAAAAGATGGGCGAATTTCTAACGTCGAGCTTTCTAAACGGGTGGGACTTTCTCCGACGCCTTGCCTTGAGCGCGTGCGTCGTCTTGAAAGACAGGGTTTTATTCAGGGCTATACGGCGCTGCTCAACCCGCATTATCTGGATGCATCACTTCTGGTATTTGTTGAGATTACTCTGAATCGTGGCGCGCCGGATGTGTTTGAGCAATTTAACGCCGCAGTGCAAAAACTTGAAGAAATTCAAGAGTGTCATCTGGTGTCCGGTGATTTCGACTATCTGTTGAAAACCCGCGTACCGGATATGTCAGCGTATCGTAAATTACTGGGCGAGACCTTGCTGCGCCTGCCGGGCGTAAACGACACCCGTACCTACGTGGTGATGGAAGAAGTCAAGCAAAGTAATCGTCTGGTTATTAAGACGCGCTAACACGGAACAGGTGCAAAATCGACGTAGTTTGATTACACTCCTGTTAATCCATACAGCAACAGTGCCGGGGAGACCCGGCGCTGTTGTCCGTTTTAGCAGCAGGCAGGAAACAGCCTGATACCTGGAGAGCCTTTCTTGAGCCAGGAATACACCGAAGACAAAGAAGTCAAACTAACCAAACTCAGCAGCGGGCGCCGACTCCTTGAGGCGATGCTCATCCTTTGCTCCCTCTTCGCCATCTGGCTGATGGCGGCACTACTGAGCTTTAATCCCTCGGATCCAAGCTGGTCGCAGACGGCATGGCATGAGCCTATTCATAATTTAGGCGGCGCCCCCGGTGCGTGGCTTGCCGATACCCTCTTTTTCATTTTTGGCGTCATGGCCTACACCATCCCGGTGATCATCATCGGTGGATGCTGGTTTGCCTGGCGGCATCAGGAAAACGACGAATACATTGATTATTTCGCCGTTTCCCTGCGCCTCATTGGCGCGTTAGCCCTGATCCTGACCTCCTGTGGTCTGGCAGCCATTAACGCCGATGATATCTGGTACTTCGCTTCGGGCGGAGTGATCGGCAGCCTGCTGAGTACCACGCTGCAACCGCTGCTGCACAGCAGCGGCGGCACTATTGCCCTGTTGTGCATCTGGGCGGCCGGTCTGACGTTGTTCACCGGCTGGTCGTGGGTCAGCATTGCGGAAAAATTGGGCGGTGGCATCCTGTCGGTGCTGACCTTTGCCAGCAACCGTACCCGTCGGGATGATACCTGGGTCGATGAAGGCGAATACGAAGACGACGATGAAGAGTACGACGATGAAGACGAAGCGGCAAACCCGCAGGAGTCGCGTCGTGCCCGTATCTTACGCAGCGCGCTGGCGCGGCGTAAGCGTCTGGCCGAGAAGTTCACCAACCCCATGGGACGTAAAACAGACGCGGCGCTTTTCTCCGGCAAACGGATGGATGACGGGGAAGAGTCAGTGCAATACAGCGCCAGCGGAGCGCCTGTCGCCGCTGACGATGTCCTGTTTTCCGGCGCCAGCGCCGCGCGTCCCGCAGAGGATGATGTGTTGTTCTCCGGTGCCAGCGCCGCGCGCCCTGGAGATTTCGACCCTTACGATCCGTTGCTGAATGGTCATAGTATCGCTGAGCCCGTGGGCGCCGCGGCGGCGGCCACTGCCGCGCCACAGGCGTGGGCTGAATCCGCGGCTGGCCATCAGGGCGTTGCGCCTGCTTATCAGCCGGAAGCGGGTTACCCGCCGCAGGCGTACCAGCCAGAACCGGTACCGTATCAGCAGCCGACTTACGATCCACACGCCGGTCAGCCGACGCCACAGGCGTATCAGCCAGAGCCCGCGCCGCATCAGCAGCCGGCTTACGATCCGCATGCCGGGCATCCTGCGCCGCAGGCGTATCAGCCAGAGCCGGCGCCGTATCAGCAGCCGGCATACGATCCGTATGGCGGGCAACCTGCTCCACAGGCGTATCAGCCACAGCCGGCGCCATATCAGCAGCCGGCATACGATCCGTATGGCGGGCAACCTGCTCCGCAGGCGTATCAGCCTGAGCCGGCGCCGTATCAACAGCCTGCTTATGCTCCTCATGCCGGTCAGCCAGCGCCGCAGGCGTATCAGCCTGAGCCGGCACCGTATCAGCAGCCGACTTACGATCCGCATGGCGGTCAACCTGCACCGCAGGCGTATCAGCCTGAGCCAGCAGCGTATCAGCCGCAAAGTGCGCCAGTTCCGTCACCGGAGCCAGAACCAGAGGTTGCGCCGGAAGAGGTGAAACGTCCACCGCTCTATTACTTCGAAGAAGTCGAAGAGAAGCGGGCACGTGAACGTGAGCTGCTGGCCTCCTGGTATCAGCCTATTCCGGAGCCGGAAAGCCCGATCGCCACTAAACCGCTGACGCCGCCAGCCGCCCCGTCCAAACCGCCAGTGGAGACAACGGTGGTCTCTGCGGTCGCGGCAGGGGTGCATCAGGCAACGGCCGCCAGCGGCGGCGCGGCGGCAGCAACTGCCGCATCCGCTGCGGCTGCGCCATTGTTCAGCCCGGCGTCCAGCGGACCGCGGGTTCAGGTGAAAGAAGGCATCGGTCCGAAATTACCGCGACCAAATCGCGTTCGTGTCCCAACGCGTCGGGAGCTGGCCTCATACGGCATCAAGCTACCGTCGCAACGGGAGGCTGAACAGCGTGCGCGGCAGGCGGAACGCGATCCTCATTATGACGATGAGCTGCTCTCTGATGAAGAAGCCGACGTTCTGGAGCAGGATGAACTGGCCCGCCAGTTCGCCGCCACCCAGCAGCAGCGCTATGGTCATCGCTGGGAAGACGATAACGCGACTGATGACGATGACGCCGACACTGCGGCGGAAGCGGAGCTGGCGCGTCAGTTTGCTGCCACCCAGCAGCAGCGCTACGCCGCTGAGCAGCCGCCGGGGGCGAACCCGTTCTCGCCGGCGGATTATGAATTTTCACCAATGAAGACGCTGGTCAATGACGGACCGAGCGAGCCGCTGTTTACGCCGACACCGGAAGTCCAGCCGCAGCAACCGGCCCCGCACTATCAACAACCGGCGGCCGCTCCGCAGCAGGGTTATCACGCTGCGCAGCATCAACCTGTACACCATCAGCCAGTGCCGCCGCAGCCAGTGCAGCAGCAACAACCGGTTGCCCCGCAGGGGTATCAGCCTGCTGCGCCTGCGCCGCAGGAGAGCTTGATCCACCCGCTGCTGATGCGTAATGGCGATAGCCGTCCGCTGCAAAGACCGACCACGCCGCTGCCGTCGCTGGATCTGTTAACGCCGCCGCCCAGTGAAGTCGAACCGGTGGATACCTTTGCTTTAGAGCAGATGGCGCGACTGGTAGAAGCACGCCTGGCCGATTTCCGTATCAAAGCGGATGTCGTTAACTACTCGCCAGGCCCGGTGATCACCCGCTTTGAGCTCAATCTGGCGCCAGGTGTTAAAGCGGCGCGGATCTCGAATCTGTCACGGGACCTGGCGCGTTCGCTGTCAACGGTTGCTGTGCGCGTGGTGGAAGTGATCCCGGGCAAGCCGTATGTCGGCCTGGAATTACCGAACAAAAAGCGTCAGACCGTCTATCTGCGTGAAGTGCTCGACAATACCAAGTTCCGCGATAATCCGTCGCCGCTGACCGTGGTGCTGGGTAAAGACATCGCTGGCGACCCGGTGGTGGCTGACCTGGCGAAAATGCCGCACCTGCTGGTTGCCGGTACTACCGGTTCCGGTAAGTCAGTCGGTGTGAACGCCATGATCCTCAGCATGCTCTACAAAGCGCAGCCGGAAGATGTGCGTTTCATTATGATCGACCCGAAAATGCTCGAGCTGTCGGTCTACGAAGGTATTCCACATCTGCTGACGGAAGTGGTCACTGACATGAAAGACGCCGCCAATGCGCTGCGCTGGAGCGTCAACGAGATGGAGCGCCGCTACAAGCTGATGTCAGCGCTGGGCGTGCGTAACCTGGCGGGCTATAACGAGAAGATCGCGGAGGCCGCGCGCATGGGGCGTCCGATTCCGGATCCGTACTGGAAGCCGGGCGACAGCATGGATGCCGTGCATCCGGTGCTGGAAAAACTGCCATACATCGTGGTGCTGGTGGACGAGTTCGCCGACCTGATGATGACCGTCGGCAAGAAGGTGGAAGAGCTGATTGCCCGTCTGGCGCAAAAAGCGCGTGCGGCGGGGATCCATCTGGTGCTGGCGACGCAGCGTCCGTCAGTGGATGTCATTACCGGCCTGATTAAGGCCAACATCCCGACGCGCATCGCCTTTACCGTATCGAGTAAAATCGACTCGCGTACCATTCTCGATCAGGGCGGCGCGGAATCGCTGCTGGGTATGGGGGATATGCTCTACTCCGGGCCGAACTCTACCACGCCGGTGCGTGTCCACGGGGCGTTTGTGCGCGACCAGGAAGTCCACGCCGTGGTTCAGGACTGGAAAGCCCGCGGTCGTCCGCAGTACGTCGATGGCATTACCTCCGACAGCGAAAGTGAAGGCGGCGGTGGTGGCTTAGACGGCGGTGAAGAACTTGATCCGCTGTTCGATCAGGCGGTCAACTTTGTGACTGAGAAGCGCAAAGCATCGATTTCCGGCGTACAGCGTCAGTTCCGCATTGGGTATAACCGTGCAGCGCGCATTATTGAACAGATGGAAGCGCAGGGGATCGTCAGCGAGCAGGGCCATAACGGTAACCGCGAAGTGCTGGCACCGCCGCCCTTTGAATGAGTGCAAAGTTGGGTAAATAAGCGCAAAATCAGCCAATTCTTCTGTTCCGCCGCCATCAGCGGTCCTACATTAGGGGCAGAAGAGGCTCCCGCGTCGGGAGTGACGCACATTAAGGAATAACAATGAAAAAACTCGCAATCACCTGTGCATTACTGTCTGGTATGGTCGTCAGCCAGGTCTGGGCAGATGCGGCCAGTGACTTAAAAAGCCGTCTTGATAAAGTGAGCAGTTTCCATGCCAGCTTCACGCAGAAAGTCACTGACGGCAGCGGTAATGCCGTCCAGGACGGTCAGGGCGACCTGTGGGTAAAACGTCCGAACCTGTTTAACTGGCATATGACCCAGCCGGACGAGAGCGTCCTCGTCTCTGACGGTAAAACACTGTGGTTTTACAACCCGTTCGTTGAGCAGGCCACGGCGACCTGGCTGAAAGATGCTACCAGCAACACGCCGTTTATGCTGATTGCCCGCAACCAGTCCAGCGACTGGCAGCAGTACAATATCAAACAAAACGGCGATGATTTTGTGCTGACGCCGAAAAGTGGCAGCGGTAACCTGAAGCAGTTCACGATCAACGTCGGTCGGGATGGCACCATCCACCAGTTCAGCGCCGTCGAGCAGGATGATCAGCGCAGCAGTTATCAGCTGAAGTCGCAGCAGAATGGCGCAATCGACGCATCTAAGTTCACCTTTACGCCGCCGAAAGGGGTGACGGTGGACGATCAACGTAAGTAGAGGCGAAAGTGAGCAATCTGTCGCTCGATTTTTCCGACAACGCGTTTCAACCTCTGGCCGCTCGTATGCGGCCAGAAAATTTAGCGCAGTATATTGGCCAGCAGCACCTGCTGGCGCCGGGTAAACCCCTGCCGCGGGCGATTGAAGCCGGGCACCTGCATTCAATGATCCTCTGGGGGCCGCCGGGCACCGGCAAGACCACCCTCGCGGAAGTGATTGCCCGCTACGCCAGCGCCGATGTCGAACGGATCTCGGCGGTGACCTCAGGGGTCAAAGAGATCCGCGAAGCCATTGAGCGCGCGCGGCAAAACCGCAACGCTGGCCGACGGACCATCCTGTTTGTTGACGAAGTGCATCGTTTCAACAAAAGCCAGCAGGATGCCTTTCTACCGCATATTGAAGACGGCACCATCACTTTTATTGGCGCGACCACCGAAAACCCCTCCTTTGAGCTTAACTCAGCGCTGCTCTCCCGCGCCCGCGTCTACTTACTGAAATCGCTGACCGCCGACGATATCGAGCGGGTGCTTGACCAGGCGATGAACGATAAGTCCCGCGGCTACGGTGGGCAGGATATTATTCTGCCGGATGAGACCCGCAAGGCCATCGGCGAACTGGTGAACGGCGACGCGCGTCGGGCGCTGAATACCCTGGAAATGATGGCCGATATGGCCGAGAGCGATGACTCGGGCAAGCGGGTGCTGAAGGCGGAACTGCTGACCGAGATCGCCGGCGAGCGCAGCGCGCGCTTTGATAACAAAGGCGACCGGTTCTACGATTTGATTTCCGCCCTGCATAAGTCGGTGCGCGGTAGCGCGCCGGATGCGGCACTTTACTGGTACGCGCGGATCATCACTGCCGGTGGCGACCCGCTGTACGTTGCCCGCCGCTGCCTGGCGATTGCCTCGGAAGATGTCGGCAACGCCGACCCACGGGCGATGCAGGTTGCTATTTCGGCGTGGGACTGCTTTACCCGCGTCGGGCCAGCAGAGGGTGAACGAGCAATTGCCCAGGCCATTGTCTATCTGGCCTGTGCGCCGAAGAGCAACGCCGTCTACACCGCCTTTAAAGCGGCGCTGGCCGACGCCCGCGATCGTCCTGACTATGACGTTCCGGTGCATCTGCGCAATGCGCCGACCAAACTCATGAAAGAAATGGGTTACGGGCAGGAGTATCGTTACGCTCATGACGAACCCAACGCCTACGCCGCTGGCGAGCAGTACTTCCCGCAGGAAATGGCGCAAACGCGCTATTATCACCCGACAAACCGGGGGCTTGAGGGCAAAATTGGCGAAAAGCTCGCCTGGCTCGCTGAACAGGATCAAAATAGCCCGATAAAACGCTACCGCTAATTGAGGCGTTGCGGTAAGGTTATTACATTATTTCCGTGGTCGTAGTCTGCGGCCACTTTTCTTTATTTAATTCGATAAGCACAGGATAAGCATGCTCGATCCCAATCTGCTGCGTACCGAGCCAGACGCAGTCGCAGAAAAACTGGCACGCCGGGGCTTTAAGCTGGATGTAGATAAACTTCGCGCGCTTGAAGAGCGTCGTAAAGTTCTGCAGGTGCAAACGGAAAACCTGCAGGCGGAGCGCAACTCCCGATCGAAATCCATTGGCCAGGCGAAAGCGCGCGGGGAAGATATCGAGCCATTACGCCTGGAAGTGAACAAGCTTGGCGAACAGCTGGATGCCGCAAAATCCGAACTGGAAGCGCTGCTGGCGGAAATTCGCGATATTGCCCTGGCGATCCCGAACATTCCCCATGATGATGTGCCGGTTGGCCGTGACGAAAACGACAACGTTGAAGTTAGCCGCTGGGGTACGCCGCGCCAGTTCGATTTCGAAGTGCGCGATCACGTGACGCTGGGTGAAATGCACGGGGGGCTGGATTTTGCCGCCGCCGTTAAGCTCACTGGCTCGCGTTTTGTAGTGATGAAAGGCCAACTGGCCCGTCTGCACCGCGCTCTGGCCCAGTTCATGCTGGATCTGCACACCGAACAGCATGGCTATAGCGAAAACTATGTCCCGTACCTGGTGAACCAGGACACGCTGTATGGCACCGGCCAGTTGCCGAAATTTGCAGGCGACCTGTTCCATACTCGTCCGCTGGAAGAAGAAGCCGACAGCAGCAACTACGCGTTGATCCCGACGGCGGAAGTGCCGCTGACCAACCTGGTGCGCGATGAAATCATCGACGAAGACGATCTGCCGATCAAAATGACCGCCCATACGCCGTGCTTCCGCTCTGAAGCCGGTTCCTATGGTCGCGACACCCGCGGTCTGATCCGTATGCACCAGTTCGACAAAGTTGAAATGGTGCAGATCGTGCGCCCGGAAGACTCCATGGCGGCGCTGGAAGAGATGACCGGCCATGCCGAGAAAGTGCTGCAGTTGCTGGGTCTGCCGTACCGTAAGGTCGCGCTGTGCACCGGCGATATGGGCTTCAGTGCCTGCAAAACCTACGACCTGGAAGTGTGGGTTCCGGCGCAGAACACCTATCGTGAAATTTCTTCCTGCTCTAACGTCTGGGATTTCCAGGCGCGTCGTATGCAGGCTCGCTGCCGCAGTAAGTCCGACAAGAAGACTCGTCTCGTTCATACTCTGAATGGTTCTGGTCTGGCGGTAGGTCGTACCCTGGTGGCGCTGATGGAAAACTATCAGCAGGCCGATGGCCGTATTGAAATCCCGGAAATTCTGCGCCCGTATATGCGTGGCCTCGAATATATCGGGTAATTTTTTCTTCCTCTCTTTTAAAAGCGCCTGCGGGCGCTTTTTTTACGCCCTTATTGATACCGGGCAATAATCCATTCTACGAATGCAGTGATACTCCCTTTGGATTAAATCAGCATAAAAAACCAATAATATTTCAAAGCAATATATATATGACTATATAGCGCTTGTCAGTTTATTGTGAGCAACCAAAGCGAGTATCCATGAAAATTAAAGCCCCCGATGCTTTACTGGCTGCTGAGGTAAGCCGCCGTGGTTTAATGAAAACCACGGCAATAGGCGGCCTGGCGCTGGCCAGCAACGCACTAACATTACCCTTTACCCGTATGGCGCATGCCGCCGATACACCGGCTCCCGCCAGCGAGAAGGTGGTCTGGAGCGCCTGTACCGTCAACTGCGGCAGCCGCTGCCCGCTGCGCATGCACGTGGTGGATGGCGCGATTAAATACGTTGAAACCGATAATACCGGTGACGATAACTATGATGGCCTGCATCAGGTTCGCGCCTGCCTGCGTGGTCGCTCGATGCGTCGCCGGGTCTATAACCCGGATCGCCTGAAGTACCCGATGAAGCGCGTCGGTAAACGCGGCGAGGGCAAGTTCGAGCAAATCAGCTGGCAAGAGGCGTTCGATACCATCGCCAGCAATATGCAGCGGCTGATTAAAGAGTACGGCAACGAATCCATCTACCTGAACTATGGCACCGGCACGCTCGGCGGCACGCTGACACGCTCCTGGCCGCCGGGGAAAACGCTGATTGCTCGCCTGATGAACTGCTGCGGCGGCTATCTCAACCACTACGGCGATTACTCTTCGGCGCAGATTGCCGAGGGCCTCAATTATACCTACGGCGGCTGGGCCGACGGCAATAGCCCGTCGGATATTGAAAACAGCCAGCTGGTGGTGCTGTTCGGCAATAACCCAGGCGAAACACGGATGAGCGGCGGCGGGGTGACGTACTACCTTGAGCAGGCGCGGCAGAAATCCAATGCCCGGATGATCATTATCGATCCACGTTATACCGACACCGGCGCCGGACGCGAAGATGAATGGATCCCGATTCGCCCCGGGACCGATGCGGCGCTGGTATCAGGTCTGGCGTGGGTGATGATCACCGAAAACCTGGTCGATCAGCCGTTCCTCGATAAATACTGTGTGGGATACGACGAGAAAACGCTGCCCGCCGGTGCGCCAGCCAATGGTCACTACAAAGCTTACATTCTTGGCCAGGGCGCTGATGGTATCGCCAAAACGCCGGAGTGGGCCTCGACGATTACCGGTATTCCGCGCGAACGTATTGTTAAACTGGCGCGCGAAATTGCCACCGCCAAACCGGCCTATATCAGCCAGGGTTGGGGGCCGCAGCGTCACGCCAACGGCGAAATCGCCACCCGGGCTATCTCGATGCTCGCTATCCTGACGGGTAACGTCGGGATCAACGGCGGCAACAGCGGCGCGCGCGAGGGCTCCTACAGCCTGCCGTTTGAGCGCATGCCGACGCTGGAGAATCCGGTTCAGACCAGTATCTCGATGTTTATGTGGACCGACGCTATCGAGCGTGGTCCGGAAATGACCGCGCTGCGCGACGGCGTTCGTGGCAAAGATAAGCTCGACGTGCCGATCAAAATGATCTGGAACTATGCGGGCAATTGCCTGATTAACCAGCATTCTGAGATCAACCGTACCCATGAGATCCTGCAGGACGACAAGAAGTGCGAGATGATCGTAGTCATCGACTGCCATATGACCTCGTCAGCGAAATACGCCGATATTCTGCTGCCGGACTGCACCGCCTCCGAGCAGATGGATTTCGCGCTGGATGCCTCCTGCGGCAACATGTCCTACGTCATCTTTGCCGATCAGGCCATCAAGCCGCGTTTCGAATGCAAAACCATCTATGAGATGACCACCGAGCTGGCAAAACGCCTCGGCGTGGAGCAGCAGTTTACAGAAGGCCGTACCCAGGAAGGCTGGATGCGCTATCTGTATGAGAAGTCGCAGAAAGCGATTCCCGATCTGCCAGATTTCGACACCTTCCGCCAGCAAGGCATTTATAAGCAGCGCGATCCGCAAGGACACCATGTGGCCTACAAAGCCTTCCGCGAGGATCCGCAGGCCAATCCGCTGACCACGCCGTCGGGCAAGATCGAAATTTACTCGCAGGCGCTGGCGAAAATCGCGGCTACCTGGGAACTCCCGGAAGGGGATGTTATCGATCCGCTACCTATCTATACCCCGGGCTTCGAAAACTACAACGATCCATTGACAGCGAAATACCCGCTACAGCTGACCGGCTTCCACTATAAATCGCGCGTTCACTCAACTTACGGCAACGTCGATGTGCTGAAGGCCGCCTGTCGGCAGGAGATGTGGATTAACCCGATCGACGCCCGCAAGCGCGGTATTGCCAACGGCGATCGCATTCGCATCTTCAACGACCGCGGTGAAGTACATATCGAAGCGAAGGTGACGCCGCGCATGATGCCGGGCGTTGTCGCGCTGGGGGAAGGGGCCTGGTATAACCCGGACGCTTCGCGGGTGGATCAGGCGGGCAGCATCAACGTGCTGACCACCCAGCGTCCTTCGCCGCTGGCGAAGGGGAACCCGTCGCATACCAACCTCGTCCAGGTTGAGAAGCTGTAAGGAGTAACCGATGACAACTCAGTATGGATTTTTTATTGATTCCGCCCGTTGCACCGGTTGCAAGACCTGCGAACTGGCCTGTAAGGATTACAAGAACCTGACCCCGGAGGTCAGCTTCCGCCGCATCTATGAGTATGCCGGCGGCGACTGGCAGGAGGACAACGGCGTCTGGCAGCAGAACGTGTTCGCCTACTACCTCTCCATCGCCTGTAACCACTGCGAGGATCCGGCCTGCACCAAGGTCTGCCCGAGCGGGGCAATGCACAAGCGTGAAGACGGTTTTGTCGTGGTCAACGAAGAGGTGTGCATTGGCTGCCGCTACTGCCATATGGCCTGTCCGTACGGCGCCCCGCAGTACAACGCCGACAAAGGCCATATGACCAAGTGCGACGGCTGTCACGAGCGCGTCGCCGAGGGGAAAAAGCCGATCTGCGTCGAGTCCTGCCCGCTGCGGGCGCTCGATTTCGGGCCGATTGCCGAACTGCGCGCTAAGCACGGCCAGCTGGCCGCGGTGGCCCCGCTGCCGTCGGCGCACTTTACCAGTCCGAGTATCGTTATCAAACCTAACGCCAATGCCCGGCCGTGTGGCGATACCACCGGTTATCTGGCGAACCCGAAGGAGGTGTGAGATGGGAAACGGATGGCATGAATGGCCGCTGATGATCTTTACGGTCTTCGGCCAGTGCGTCGCAGGCGGGTTTATCGTCATGGCGCTGGCGTTGATGACGGGCAATCTCTCCCGTGAGCAGGAGCGGCGCGTGGTGGGGAGCATGTTTGGCCTGTGGGTATTGATGGGGATCGGTTTTATTGCCTCGACGATGCACCTTGGCTCACCGCTACGGGCCTTTAATTCGCTGAATCGCGTGGGGACCTCGTCGCTGAGTAATGAGATAGCCAGCGGGGCGATCTTCTTCGCCGTCGGCGGAATTGGCTGGCTGCTGGCCGTGTGCAAAAAGCTGCCTGCCAGCCTGCGTAGCCTGTGGCTGATAGTCACCATGGTGTTGGGCGTGATCTTCGTCTGGATGATGGTGCGGGTGTACAACACCATCGACACGGTGCCGACCTGGTATACCGTCTGGACACCGCTGAGCTTCTTTCTGACGCTGTTTATCGGTGGTCCGCTGCTGGGATATCTGTTGCTGCGCGTGGCAGGCGTTGACGGTTGGGCGCTGCGCCTGCTGCCGGTGGTCTCTTTGCTGGCACTGCTGGTGAGTATTGTCGTGATCCTGATGCAGGGGAGTGAACTCACTACTATCCGCAGTTCAATCCAGCAGGCCTCGGCCCTGGTGCCGGATTACGGGGTGCTTATGGCCTGGCGGGTGGTGCTGCTGGCGCTGGCCCTGGCCTGCTGGTGTGTGCCGCAGATCCGCGGCCGCAAGCCGGCGGTCTCTCTGCTCAGCCTGGCGTTTGTTCTGGTGCTGGCGGGAGAGATGATTGGCCGCGGCGTATTCTATGGTCTGCATATGACCGTGGGAATGGCCGTCGCCAGTTAATCCGCGTCATCATGCCGGCGTGCGACCGCCGGCATGATGAAAACGTGCTGTCGATAGATGAAATTTTTCAACTGAAATTAACATCGACATTTACTAATAAATTAAGAAAAACAACAGCGTATTATCTGTTGCCTCACCTTTACCCATTCTGTGGATAAAAAACTTCTATCGTAGCCTGCAAAACCGCGTCACGCCTGATTTCAGGTGGATTGACATTGTTTTTAGCGGTGGCATGATGCGCTCGCGATCTGAACATTCCTCACGGTTTTTACCCATGACCATCTATACCCGGCCAGTGCAAATGCTGCTCTGTGGCCTGCTTTTACTGACCCTGGCGATAGCGGTGCTGAATACGCTCGTCCCGCTCTGGCTCGCCCATGAAAATATGCCAACCTGGCAGGTCGGCATGGTGGGGTCATCTTATTTTACCGGCAACCTGGCCGGTACGCTACTGGCCGGTTGGGTGATTAAGCGCCTTGGCTTTAACCGCAGCTATTATCTCGCGTCGTTAATTTTCGCCGTCGGCTGCGTAGGGCTGGGGATCACCGTTGGCTTCTGGACGTGGCTGAGCTGGCGTTTTATCGCCGGCGTAGGCTGCGCGATGATTTGGGTGGTGGTGGAAAGCGCGCTGGTCTGCAGCGGGACTTCCCGCAGCCGCGGCCGTTTGCTGGCGGCGTACATGATGGTCTATTATGTCGGTACCGTACTGGGCCAGCTGATGGTCAGTAAATTACCCACCGATTTAATGAGCGTCCTGCCGTGGGTGACAGGGCTGGCGCTGGCGGGGATCCTGCCGCTGCTGTTTACCCGTATTATGGGACAGGCTGAAGAGCCGCATGAAACAGTACGTATCTGGCCGATGCTGAAGCTGCGCCAGGCGCGCCACGGTGTCAATGGCTGCATTATCTCGGGGATTGTCCTCGGCTCGCTGTACGGCCTGATGCCGCTATGGCTGAACCATCAGGGCGTCAGCGACTCCGGCATTGGTTTCTGGATGGCGGTGATGGTTAGCGCGGGCATCCTGGGGCAGTGGCCGGTAGGGCGCCTGGCTGATCGTTATGGCCGCCTGCTGGTGCTGCGGGTGCAGGTCTTTGTGGTGATCATCGGCTGTCTGGCGATGCTGAGTCAGGCGGCAATGGCCCCGGCGCTGTTTGTGCTTGGGGCATCCGGTTTCACGCTGTATCCGGTGGCAATGGCCTGGGCCTGTGAAAAAGTGGAGCACCATCAGCTGGTGGCGATGAATCAGGCGCTGCTGATGAGCTATACCATCGGCAGCCTGCTGGGCCCGACCCTGACGGCGATGCTGATGCAGAACTTCTCAGACAACTTGCTGTTTATCATGATCGCCAGCGTGTCGTTTATCTATCTGCTGACCCTGCTGCGTAAAGCCGGGCATCATCCGACGCCGGTGGCGCACGCATAACCATTGTGACGTGCAGCGAAGGCTGCGCGTCATCTGCTTCAATCGATCGTGTTTTCCACTGCAGAGAGACGGCATTGCGCTTTTCATGAGGATCAACGGCGGGGCTGGAACGATTTCCCGTGTCGCTTCGGGCCGGCGTAAGCGCACCACCGACCCTGATGAGGCTATTAGTACATCACCTTGTGACCATACTGCTCAAGAATGCCTTTCACCCGCTCCATGGTCTCTTTCTTCGGCGGGTGGACACCGTCCAGTTTGTATTCTTCACCCATCGCTACCCATTTGTGTTTGCCCAGCTCATGGTAGGGCAGCAGCTCAATTTTCTCGACGTTGCCCATATCGCGGGTAAATTCGCCCAGGCGGTGTGCGGAGTCATCATCGTCTGACCAACCCGGAACCACCACATAGCGGATCCAGACATTGATATTCTTTTTCGCCAGGTACTGGGCAAACTCGAGGGTGCGGTGGTTGGACACGCCGACCAGGTTCTGGTGAATTTCATCGTTCATCTGTTTGAGATCCAGCATGACCAGGTCAGTCACCTCCAGCAGATCGTCGATAACCGGATCGTAGCGACGGACAAAGCCGTTGGTATCGAGGCAGGTATGAATACCTTCCTTCTTACAGGCGCGGAACCAGTCGCGAACAAACTCCGCCTGCAGGATCGCTTCGCCGCCCGACGCCGTGACGCCGCCGCCTGAGGCATTCATAAAGTGACGATAGGTCACTACCTCTTTCATTAACTCTTCAACAGTGATTTCTTTGCCGCCGTGGGTATCCCAGGTGTCACGGTTATGGCAGTACAGGCAGCGCATCAGGCAGCCCTGGAAAAAGGTAATAAAGCGGATGCCCGGGCCATCAACGGTGCCACAGGATTCAAAGGAGTGGATGCGACCAATAACTGACATTGCGGTGTTTTCTCCAGATGTGGCCCATCCGGGGCCGTGTTGGTGCACAGCTCAGCGGCTGTGTCGAGTCTGTTTTGACAGGTACCCAAAGTATAGATAACTGGCAAAGCAGGCTGGGGCGGGGAAGCACTTGTTAAAAAGGCCCCACTGACGTGGGGCCTTTATTGTACGCTTTTTCAGTCAGACTGGGAATTACATGGTCTGAGTGAAGGTACGGGTAATAACATCCTGCTGCTGTTCTTTCGTCAGGGAGTTAAAACGTACGGCGTAGCCAGATACGCGGATGGTCAGCTGCGGATATTTTTCCGGGTTTTCCATCGCGTCGAGCAGCATTTCGCGGTTCATGACGTTCACGTTCAGGTGCTGACCACCTTCGATGGACGCTTCGTGATGGAAGTAACCATCCATCAGGCCCGCCAGGTTGGTCTTACGAACTTCGTCATCTTTACCCAGTGCGTTCGGCACGATAGAGAAGGTGTAAGAGATACCATCTTTCGCGTAAGCAAACGGCAGTTTAGCTACGGAGGTCAGAGAGGCAACAGCACCTTTCTGGTCACGACCGTGCATCGGGTTAGCACCTGGTCCGAACGGCGCGCCAGCGCGACGACCGTCTGGGGTGTTACCGGTTTTCTTACCATATACCACGTTAGAGGTGATGGTCAGAACAGACTGAGTCGGGATAGCGTTGCGGTAGGTGTGCAGTTTCTGAATTTTCTTCATGAAACGTTCAACCAGGTCAACGGCCATATCATCGACGCGAGCATCGTTGTTACCAAACTGCGGGTATTCGCCTTCGATTTCGAAGTCGATAGCCAGACCGTCTTCGTCACGAATCGGTTTAACTTTCGCATATTTGATAGCAGACAGGGAGTCAGCAGCAACGGACAGACCAGCGATACCACACGCCATGGTGCGGATAACGTCACGGTCGTGCAGCGCCATCAGAGAGGCTTCGTAGCTGTACTTGTCGTGCATGTAGTGGATGATGTTCAGCGCGGTGACGTACTGTTTAGCCAGCCAGTCCATGAAGTGATCCATGCGATCCATGACTTCGTCGAATTTCAGGACGTCGCCTTTGATCGGTTCAGATTTCGGACCCACCTGCATTTTCAGTTTTTCATCCACGCCGCCGTTGATAGCGTACAGCATGGTTTTCGCGAGGTTGGCACGAGCGCCGAAGAACTGCATTTGCTTACCAACAACCATCGGGCTTACGCAGCATGCGATAGCGTAGTCGTCGTTGTTGAAGTCCGGACGCATCAGGTCATCGTTCTCGTACTGCAGAGAAGAGGTATCGATAGACACTTTAGCAGCGAATTTCTTGAAGCTCAGCGGCAGTTTTTCAGACCACAGGATAGTGATGTTCGGCTCCGGAGACGGCCCCATGGTGTACAGGGTGTTCAGGAAGCGGAAGCTGTTTTTGGTCACCAGAGTACGACCGTCAACGCCCATACCACCGATGGATTCCGTTGCCCAAATCGGGTCACCGGAGAACAGTTCATCATATTCCGGGGTACGCAGGAAGCGAACCATACGCAGTTTCATGACCAGGTGGTCAACCATTTCCTGCGCGTCTTGCTCGGTGATTTTACCCGCTTTCAGGTCACGTTCGATGTAGATATCCAGGAAGCTGGAGGTACGACCGAAGGACATTGCCGCGCCGTTCTGAGATTTAACGGCAGCCAGGTAACCGAAGTAGGTCCACTGGATTGCTTCCTGAGCAGTTTTTGCCGGAGCAGAGATATCGCAGCCGTATTTCGCTGCCATTTCTTTGATCTGACCCAGAGCGCGATGCTGTTCAGCGATTTCTTCACGCAGACGGATAGTTGCTTCCAGATCTTCGCCGCTTTCCAGTTTCGCTTGCAGAGACTGGAACTGAGCGTATTTGTCTTTCATCAGGAAGTCGATACCGTACAGCGCAACGCGACGATAGTCACCGATGATACGGCCACGGCCATAAGCATCCGGCAGACCGGTCAGCACGCCGGATTTACGGCAGTTCAGGATGTCTTTGGTGTAAACATCAAATACGCCCTGGTTGTGGGTTTTACGGTACTCGGTGAAGATTTTTTTCAGCATCGGGTCCAGCTCGCGATTGTACGCTTTGCAGGAACCTTCAACCATTTTGATACCACCGAACGGGATGATTGCACGTTTCAGCGGCGCTTCGGTCTGCAGACCAACGATTTTTTCCAGACCTTTCTCGATATAGCCTGCGTCGTGAGAGGTGATGGTGGAAGCCAGGGCAGTGTCAAAATCAACAGGCGCGTGAGTGCGGTTTTCCTGTTTTACACCTTCCATTACGCTGTCCCACAGCTTGGTGGTCGCTTCAGTTGCGCCAGCCAGGAAGGATTCGTCGCCTTCATATGGGGTGTAGTTTTTCTGAATGAAGTCACGGACGTTGACTTCATTCTGCCAGTCACCTTTCGCAAAACCTTCCCAGGCTGTGGCTAACTTTTCATTAAGCTCGGACATGTAACACCTACCTTCTTAAGTGGATTTTTTATTTACTGCCTGAAACAACCCTTAGTGATGGTCGTTGCCACGCAGGTAAATGACCCAGTATGTCAACCCGACCAGCAGACCTCCGCCGATAATGTTCCCGATAGTCACCGGAATCAGGTTATCAGTGATGAAGTTCATAACGGTCAAGTGTGAGAAACTTTCCGGAGTTGAACCGACCGCGGTCCAGAATTCCGGGCTCGCAAAATTGCGGATTACGATACCCATTGGGATCATAAACATGTTGGCGATGCTGTGCTCAAAGCCGCTGGCAACGAACATCGCTACCGGCAGGACCATGATCATCGCTTTATCCATCAGGCTACGACCGGAATAGCTCATCCATACGGCGAGACAAACCATCAGGTTAGCGAGGATACCCAGGCTCACGGCCTCCACAAAAGTATGGTGCATTTTGTGGTCAGCGGTCTGCAGGACGTTTAGCCCCCAACCGCCGTTGGCAGTCATATATTCGCCTGATAACCACATCAGCAGCACAAACAGCAGTGCGCCCACCAGGTTACCAAAATAGACGTTGAGCCAGTTTTTTGCCAGTTGCCCCCATGTAATTCGACCGCTGGCTTTCGCCACCACGATCAATACGGTAGAGGTAAAGAGGTCAGCGCCGCAGATGATGCACAGAATCAGACCCAGGGAAAAACAGACCCCACCGATAAGCTTGGCAATCCCAAAAGGCATCGCGGCAGTGCCGGTGGTCGCGGTGATATAGAATACGAAAGCGATGGAGATGAAAACGCCAGCGGTGATCGCCAGATAAAAGGTCTTCATCGGATGCTTCGTTGCTTTATAGACACCTGCTTCTTCGGCGACTTTCGCCATCGCGGCAGGGAGCAAAAGATCAAAAGGGTTGTCAGCTTTCACACTAACTCTCTCTTTATATAAGTTGGCGGTGAGATACTAACAAAGCATTATAGAAGGGAAATTGATATAGATCATATCTCACCGGAACTATATGCCTTTTTAGTGTGTGGTTTTTGTCTATTTGATGTTTAACTATTTGAATTTTTTATGGAAAATAAATTTTAAAATTTATAACTTATGTTGAATTTTTTCGTTTTCGCCCCAGTTTTTGAGTTAATTAAAATGGAGTATTTTATTTAAAATTAACAATTGGTAAATGATATAAGTTCGATATTTACTATTAATTAACTTTGCAACTACAAACTATAGTGGATACCTCGCCAGGTTTAAATAACGGAGCCGCATCGGGCTCCGTTGTTGGCAAGCATGTTGGCGCAATGAGGGCTTATTTTGCCCAGAATGCCGCTTTCGCCCGCTGCAGCTTTTCATACGCTTTCAGCAGCGACTGATGAGCCGGGAAGGCTTGCAGATCGCTGTCGACAGCCTGAAGGCCATAGAACGGGGCTTCCCCGCTCAGCGCAGCGCTGGCGGCCTCGACCGCATCAGTGCCGTACATACGGAGGAAGGCGTTCAGATACTGTAGCGGCTGACGATCCTCTTCCTGGCTCAGCAGCAGCAGGGTCTGCAGGCAACGATAGTAGTTTGCGCGCTCAGGGCTGAAGATAGAGGCATTGAATTCCATGGTCCATTCGGTCCAGATCAGCGCCTGTTCCAGATCGCCGCCAGCCAGGGCCAGCATCGCTTTCAGCTCGCCGATGCGCAGGGTATACCAGCCGTTGTCTTTCCCGGTGGCAAGGCCCAGCAGTTCGCGAACGCGGGTGAAATCATCCAGGCCTTCGTCATCCATTTGTTCGATGAGCGCCAGATAATCTTCTTTTTCCCACTCGCTGCCCGGCAGAGACAGAATGGTGTCCCGCAGATGGGCGCCCATGCTGTTGTTTGCCAGCCACAGGTCTTCTGCCGGATAAATATCCGACATTCCCGGAACGATGATACGGCAGGCGTAAACGCCCAGATGCTCGTAGTCGGCAATGTACACTTCTTTATCTTCGGCCTTGAAGATGGCCATCAGGGTGGCGAACTCTTCTTCGGTGGTACCGGAGAAACTCCAGTCAACGAACGGATAGTCGGCATCCTGCTTGAACATATCCCAGGAGATCAGACCGCTGGAGTCGATGAAGTGGGTTTCGAGGTTAGCGTGCTCGGCGACTTCTTCGTCATCAAAGGTCGGCGGTGTAAAGACGTCGAGGTCTTTCAGGCTGCGGCCCTGCAGCAGTTCTGTGACGGTACGCTCCAGCGCCACGCCGAAGTCCGGGTGGGCGCCAAAGGAGGCGAAGCAGGTGCCGTTAGCCGGGTTAAACAGCACGACGCAGATAACCGGGTATTTGCCGCCCAGTGATCCATCGTAGGCAAAAATCGGGAAACCTTCGGCTTCAAGTTTAGCGATCGACTCCACGACGCCAGGATAGCGCGCCATGACTTCCGCCGGGATCTCCGGCAGGCTGATGCTCTCTGCGATGATGCGGTTTTTGATGTGACGCTCAAAGACTTCGGACAAACCCTGCACGCGCGCTTCATTCGGGGTGTTACCCGCTGACATACCGTTGGATACGTACAAGTTACCAACGATATTCATCGGAATATAGACGGTTTCGCCGTCGGACTGGCGGGTAAAGGGCAGGCCGCACACGCCGCGCTCATCGTTCCCCGACTGCAGATCCACCAGCATACCGGCGGTCAGTTGATCGTCAGGATCGTAGAACGCGCGCAGGCGGGCATCCAGCAGACCTTCCGGTACTTCATCGTCTTCGGTCAGTGGGAACCATTTTTCGTTCGGGTAATGAACAAATGGGCCGTTAGCGATGGTGTCGCCTAACCAGAAGTCGGCGAAGAAATAGTTGGTGGACAGACGTTCGAAATATTCGCCCAGCGCGGAGGCCAGGGCTGCCTTTTTGGTGGCGCCTTTACCATTGGTAAAGCACAGCGCGCATTCTTTATCGCGAATGTGAACGGACCACACGTGCGGCACCGGGTTCAGCCACGAGGCCTCTTCGATATCAAATCCGAGGTCGAGCAATTTCTGCTGGAAGCGAGCGATGGAATCTTCCAGGGCGGCATCTTTGCCGGGAATAAACGTTTGGGTCATGGCGATCACTTTTGTCGTACGGAAAGCGCGCAATGATACGGCTTTTATCTGACAGGTGCTATCTCCATCATCTGGCTATGCTTAGAGGCAACTTATGACCCACAGGGAGATGATAGATGAAAGCCTTTGACTGGCAGCGGATGGCGCTCGATAAAGTGCCGGTGGAGTTTCTTGCCGAGGTGGCGCTGCGTTGCCTCTACACCTTCGTTCTGGTCTTTATTTTCCTCAAAATCACCGGACGGCGCGGCGTGCGGCAGATGTCACTATTTGAGGTGTTGATAATTCTGACCCTCGGCTCGGCGGCAGGGGACGTGGCGTTTTATGACGATGTACCGCTACTGCCGGTGTTGGTGGTCTTCATCACCCTGGCGCTGTTGTATCGCGGTATCATGTGGCTGATGGGGCACAGCGAAAAGCTGGAGGATCTGCTGGAAGGCAAACCTATTGTGGTGGTCGAGGAGGGGCAGCTGGCATGGGAGAAGCTGCATGCGGAAAACATGACCGAATTCGAATTTTTCATGGAGCTGCGGGTCAACAGCGTCGAGCAGCTTGGCCAGGTCCGGCTGGCGATCCTCGAAACCAACGGGCAGATCAGCGTGTTTTATTATCCCGATGAAGAGGTCAGAGCGGGGTTGTCTATCCTGCCAACACACTGTACCGCGCGTTACACCACCATTCCGCAGGAGGGGATCTATGCCTGCGTACGCTGCAGCATCGTAATGGCGATGCAGGCGGGAGAAAAGCGAATATGTCCGCGCTGCGCAAATGCAGAATGGTCGAAGGCCAGCCGGGCGAAACGGCTCACCTGACAGCAAATATGTCGGTTTTATTACGTCAAGCCGATAGATTCTGTTGTGTGACGGAGGCCGCGTTTTACCGTTGGCGAGTTTTAGCCATTGCGGACCGTGTCACTGAATGATAAAACCGATAGCCACAGGAATAACTTATGCCCGCGGCGGTTCGCTGGCAAAACAACATAGCAACGTGGTGAGGGGAAATGGCTCAGGTCTATAACTTTAGTTCGGGCCCGGCAATGCTGCCGGCGGAAGTACTCAAACTGGCTCAGCAAGAACTGTGCGACTGGCACGGTCTGGGTACGTCGGTCATGGAGATCAGTCACCGTGGTAAGGAGTTTATCCAGGTGGCAGAAGAGGCAGAACAGGACTTCCGCTCCCTGCTGAATATCCCTTCCAACTATAAAGTTTTGTTCTGCCACGGCGGCGGCCGCGGCCAGTTCGCGGGGATCCCGCTGAACATCCTCGGCGATAAAAACGTCGCTGACTATGTGGACGCCGGCTACTGGGCAGCCAGCGCGGTCAAAGAGGCGAAGAAATACTGCAAGCCGAACGTTATCGACGCGAAAATCACCGTCGATGGCAAGCGGGCTGTTACGCCGATGAGCGAGTGGCAGCTGACGCCGGGCGCGGCCTATCTGCATTACTGCCCAAACGAAACCATTGACGGTATCGCGATTGATGATACGCCGAACTTTGGCGACGACGTCATCGTCGCGGCCGATTTCTCCTCCACCATTCTGTCCCGTGAAATTGACGTCAACCGCTACGGTGTGATTTATGCCGGCGCGCAGAAAAATATTGGCCCGGCAGGGCTGACGCTGGTCATCGTGCGTGAAGACCTGCTGGGCAAAGCCAGCGTGGCCTGTCCGTCGATCCTCGACTACACCGTGTTAAGCGAGAACGACTCAATGTTTAACACGCCGCCGACGTTCGCCTGGTATCTGGCTGGTCTGGTGTTTAAGTGGCTGAAACAGCAGGGCGGCGTCGCTGCGATGGATAAAATCAACCAGCAGAAAGCCGAACTGCTGTATGGCGTGATCGATAACAGCGGGTTCTACCGTAACGATGTGGCGCAAGCCAACCGTTCACGCATGAACGTGCCGTTCCAGCTGGCGGACAGCGCGCTGGACAAACTGTTCCTCGAAGAGTCGTTTGCCGCCGGGTTGCACGCGCTGAAGGGCCACCGCGTGGTGGGCGGCATGCGTGCCTCCATCTACAACGCGATGCCGCTGGACGGCGTGAAGGCGTTAACCGACTTTATGCTGGACTTCGAACGCCGCCACGGTTAATCGCCTGTTTCTTTCTTCCTCCCCGCGGCCAGTCTGCGGGGTTTTTATTCTGTTTGTTTGAGAGTGAAGTTTGATGGAATCCCTGACGTTACAACCCATCGCTCGCGTAGAGGGCACCGTGAACCTGCCAGGTTCGAAAAGCGTCTCCAACCGCGCGCTGCTGCTGGCCGCCCTGGCCCGCGGCACGACGGTGCTGACCAACCTGCTGGACAGCGACGATGTGCGCCATATGCTGAATGCCCTGAGTGCGCTGGGAGTTCATTACACCCTGTCTGCTGACCGCACCCGCTGCGAAGTGACTGGCAACGGTGGTCCGCTGCGCTCTACTGCGGCGCTGGAACTGTTCCTCGGCAACGCCGGTACCGCGATGCGCCCACTGGCTGCGGCCCTGTGCCTTGGCAGCAACGATATTGTGCTGACCGGCGAGCCGCGGATGAAAGAGCGCCCGATCGGCCATCTGGTGGATGCCCTGCGTCAGGGCGGAGCTCAGATCGACTATCTTGAGCAGGAAAATTATCCACCGCTGCGCCTGCGCGGCGGTTTTCAGGGGGGCAATGTCGAGGTTGACGGCAGCGTCTCCAGTCAGTTCCTGACCGCGCTGCTGATGACCGCGCCGCTGGCACCGCAGGATACCGTGATCGCCATTAAGGGCGATCTGGTGTCGAAACCCTACATCGACATTACACTGCACCTGATGAAAACCTTCGGCGTTGAGGTGGACAATCAGTCTTATCAGCGTTTTGTGGTGCGCGGCAAGCAACAGTATCAGTCACCAGGGGATTACCTGGTGGAAGGCGATGCTTCCTCGGCCTCGTATTTCCTCGCCGCTGGCGCCATTAAGGGCGGCACGGTAAAAGTCACCGGTATCGGCCGCGGCAGCGTACAGGGCGATATTCGTTTCGCCGACGTACTGGAAAAAATGGGCGCCACCGTGACCTGGGGCGACGATTTCATCGCCTGCACCCACGGCGAGCTCAAGGCTATCGATATGGATATGAACCATATCCCGGACGCGGCGATGACCATCGCCACCGCCGCGCTGTTCGCGCAAGGGACCACTACGCTGCGTAATATCTACAACTGGCGTGTCAAAGAGACGGACCGTCTGTTCGCCATGGCGACCGAGTTGCGTAAAGTGGGCGCCGAGGTGGAAGAGGGGGAAGATTATATTCGCATCACCCCGCCGGCGAAGTTGAAGTATGCTGAAATCGGCACCTATAACGACCACCGGATGGCGATGTGCTTCTCGCTGGTGGCGCTGTCTGATACGCCGGTGACCATCCTTGATCCCAAATGTACGGCCAAAACGTTCCCGGACTATTTTGAGCAATTGGCGCGGATCAGTACCCTCGCCTGAGTAAAACTTTGTCATCCCGCGGGCTGATGTCCTGTCAGCCCGCTATAATTGCGCAAAACTTCTGCTTTTCATTTCCTGTAGTCCGTAATTTACAAGCAATGCTCACTTTCCGGCGTATTGATGCGTATAATGCGCGGCGTTTATATTCCATGCGCCTTGCTGAAGGAGAAAAAGATGACGGCGAATATTCCGGTAATCACCATTGATGGGCCTGGCGGTGCGGGTAAAGGTACGTTGTGCAAGGCAATGGCGGAAGCGCTGGGCTGGCATCTGTTAGATTCAGGCGCGATCTACCGCGTTCTGGCGCTGGCGGCGCTGCATCATCATGTTGACGTAGAGTCCGAAGAGGCGCTGGTGCCCCTGGCGGCCCATCTTGACGTGCGCTTTATTTCTACTGACGGCACCCTGGAAGTGGTGCTGGAAGGGGAAGATGTCAGCGGCGAAATTCGCACTCAGGAGGTCGCCAATGCCGCCTCGAAAGTGGCCGCTTTCCCACGCGTTCGCGAAGCGCTGCTGCGCCGCCAGCGTGCTTTCCGTGAACTGCCCGGGCTCATCGCCGACGGGCGCGATATGGGCACGGTGGTTTTCCCGGACGCACCGGTCAAAATTTTCCTTGATGCCTCTGCCGATGAACGGGCGCATCGCCGTATGCGGCAGTTGCAGGAAAAGGGCTTTGATGTTAACTTTGAACGTCTTTTGTCCGAGATAAAAGAGCGTGACGATCGCGACCGAAATCGTGCCGTGGCGCCGCTTGTCCCGGCTGCCGATGCATTAGTTCTCGATTCAACAGAACTAAACATTGAGCAAGTGATTGAAAAAGCGCTACAATATGCGCGCGAAAAATTGGCCGTTGCGTAAGCCTTAGTCGGTAACGCGCCGAAGCCTCCGAATTATAGCAGTACCCCGCGGCAATGGATGGTCAGCGGGTATGTGAAACAACCCCATCCGGCACGGAGCCAGGTGGACGTTAATATTAACCTGAAGATTAAACATGACTGAATCTTTTGCTCAACTGTTTGAAGAATCCTTAAAAGAAATCGAAACCCGCCCGGGTTCCATCGTTCGTGGTGTTGTTGTTGCTATCGACAAAGACGTAGTACTGGTTGACGCCGGTCTGAAATCTGAGTCCGCCATCCCGGCTGAGCAGTTCAAAAACGCCCAGGGCGAGCTGGAAATCCAGGTTGGTGACGAAGTTGACGTTGCTCTGGATGCAGTAGAAGACGGCTTCGGTGAAACTCTGCTGTCCCGTGAGAAAGCTAAACGTCACGAAGCTTGGATCACGCTGGAAAAAGCTTACGAAGACGCTGAAACTGTTACCGGTGTTATCAACGGCAAAGTTAAAGGTGGCTTCACTGTTGAGCTGAACGGTATTCGTGCGTTCCTGCCGGGTTCCCTGGTAGACGTTCGTCCGGTGCGCGACACGCTGCACCTGGAAGGCAAAGAGCTTGAGTTCAAAGTCATCAAGCTGGACCAGAAGCGTAACAACGTTGTTGTTTCTCGTCGTGCCGTTATCGAATCCGAAAACAGCGCAGAGCGCGATCAGCTGCTGGAAAACCTGCAGGAAGGCATGGAAGTCAAAGGTATCGTTAAGAACCTCACTGACTACGGTGCATTCGTTGATCTGGGCGGCGTTGACGGCCTGCTGCACATCACCGATATGGCCTGGAAACGCGTTAAGCATCCGAGCGAAATCGTAAACGTTGGCGACGAAATCACTGTTAAAGTGCTGAAGTTCGACCGCGAGCGTACCCGTGTATCCCTGGGCCTGAAACAGCTGGGCGAAGATCCGTGGGTAGCTATCGCTAAACGTTATCCGGAAGGTACCAAACTGACCGGTCGCGTGACCAACCTGACCGACTACGGCTGCTTCGTTGAAATCGAAGAAGGCGTTGAAGGCCTGGTTCACGTTTCCGAAATGGATTGGACCAACAAAAACATCCACCCGTCCAAAGTTGTTAACGTTGGCGACGTAGTGGAAGTGATGGTTCTGGATATCGACGAAGAGCGTCGTCGTATCTCCCTGGGTCTGAAGCAGTGCAAATCTAACCCATGGCAGCAGTTCGCGGAAACCCACAACAAGGGCGACCGTGTTGAAGGTAAAATCAAGTCTATCACTGACTTCGGTATCTTCATCGGCCTGGACGGCGGCATCGACGGCCTGGTTCACCTGTCTGACATCTCCTGGAACGTTGCAGGCGAAGAAGCAGTTCGTGAATACAAGAAAGGCGACGAAATCGCAGCAGTTGTTCTGCAGGTTGACGCAGAGCGTGAGCGTATCTCCCTGGGCGTGAAACAGCTCGCGGAAGATCCGTTCAACAACTACGTTGCTCTGAACAAGAAAGGCGCTATCGTTGTTGGTAAAGTGACTGCAGTTGACGCTAAAGGCGCAACCGTAGAACTGGCTGACGGCGTAGAAGGTTACCTGCGTGCTTCTGAAGCATCCCGTGACCGCGTTGAAGACGCAACTCTGGTTCTGAGCGTTGGCGACGAAGTTGAAGCGAAATTCACCGGCGTGGATCGTAAGAACCGCGTAGTGAGCCTGTCTGTACGTGCGAAAGACGAAGCGGATGAAAAAGACGCTATCGCTACCGTGAACAAGCAGGAAGACGCGAACTTCTCCAACAACGCCATGGCTGAAGCGTTCAAAGCAGCGAAAGGCGAGTAATCTTTGTCATTCAGGTAATAACAACCTGAATAGTGACGAGTTTACTTGACAGATTGCAGGATTCGTCCTGTAATCAAGCACAAAGGGCGGCTACGGCCGCCCTTGTTTAAGCTGTTAGCTAATTTTTGCCTTGAAGGAAACCGGAGGAATAATGACCAAGTCAGAATTGATTGAAAGACTTGCCAGCCAGCAATCTCAC
This sequence comes from Klebsiella sp. A-Nf5, assembly GCF_002810545.1. Lineage (NCBI taxonomy): Bacteria > Pseudomonadati > Pseudomonadota > Gammaproteobacteria > Enterobacterales > Enterobacteriaceae > Klebsiella > Klebsiella sp. A-Nf5. Next base: position 123,939 of record NZ_PIOG01000131.1, read on the forward strand.
ATTCCGGCGAAAGCGGTGGAAGATGCTGTTAAAGAAATGCTGGAACATATGGCCTCAACGCTTGCTCAAGGTGAGCGCATTGAAATCCGCGGTTTCGGCAGCTTCTCTCTGCACTATCGAGCACCTCGCACCGGACGTAACCCGAAAACTGGTGATAAAGTCGAACTGGAAGGTAAGTACGTTCCGCACTTTAAGCCCGGGAAAGAATTACGTGACCGCGCCAATATTTATGAAGAGTAAGTTGCACGACGTGCAACCTGCCTGACGATAAAAAAAGCACCTTCGGGTGCTTTTTTTGTGCCCGCGATTTACCTCCTCCTTCGCAAAAAAACTGTGCCTGACTGCAACAGATGTGAATGTCTGGAACGCGCTGCGCAAGCCTGAATTCGGCGGCAGGACGCCCCCGTTGCTTTGCGTAACACTGCCTGCTCACAGGGAGGTGTTTATGCGTCTACCATGGCTTGCCGGATGCGCCATCATCGGTATGCTGCCGCTACTCTGGTTACCCGCCTTGCCGGGTCCGCGTATTTTGGCAGGCGCGTGCTTCATGGCGTTGCTGTTGACCCGCCTGCATGGAACGGCCATGGCCTGTGTGGCGATGACGCTTCTGCTGATGGTCTGGGGAGTATTGAGCGGACATCAGGCGCTGTGGCCTGCGCAGCACCTATCCGGCGCCACCCGGCAGGCGGAAGTGATCCTCAGCGAGACGGATGGCCAGGCCCTGCATCGTGGTCAGATTGTGCGGCTGGCGGGTCACTACCTGTTTCCTCCGGTCGGCGTGACGCTGTACGGGGAACTTGCACCTGCACCCGCCTGTGCGGGTCAGCACTGGCTGATGACGCTGCGCCTGCGCCCGGTACACGGGCAGCTCAATGATGGGGGCTTCGACAGCCAGCGTTATGCGCTGGCGCAGCACCGGCCGCTGAGCGGGGGAATTGTCGCAGCTTCCGCGCTGGATCCCCGCTGCAGCCTGCGCGCCCGCTATCTGGCGTCGCTGACCCGACGGCTGCAGACTTATCCCTGGCATCCGGTGATGCTGGGACTGGGGATGGGGGAGCGGCTGGCCCTGCCGACGGCGATTAAAGTCCTGATGCAGAACACGGGCACCTCTCATCTGATGGCCATCTCCGGTCTCCATATTGCCCTCGCAGCTTCCCTTATCGTGCTCATGCTGCGCGGCGTGCAGTATATTCTCCCGGGCCGCTGGATCGGCTGGCGGTTGCCGCTGCTGGCCGGGCTGGCCGGCGCCGTCGGTTACGGCTGGCTGACCGGCATGCAGCCGCCGGCGCTGCGGACTTGCGTAGGGTTGGGCGTGTGCTGCGCCTTACGCTTGTCGGGGCAGCGCTGGACGGCGTGGCAGGTGTGGCTCTGCTGTCTGGGGGCGATACTCGTTGCCGACCCGCTGGCGGTGCTGTCGCAAAGCTTGTGGCTATCCGCCTTCGCCGTGGCGGGGCTGATCTTCTGGTTTCAGTGGGTACCGCTTCCTGTCGGCCGCTGGCGCTGGCCGTGGAAAGCACTGTTCGCCCTCGTTCATTTGCAGGCTGGCGTGACGCTGCTGCTGGCGCCGCTCCAGCTCCTGCTTTTCCATGGAGTTAGCCTGACGTCCATGGCCGCCAATTTGCTGGCGGTACCCCTGGTGACCCTGCTGGCGGTGCCGCTTATTCTCGGCGCGATGCTGCTGCATCTCACGGGTCCGGGGATGGTGGAGTCGCTGCTCTGGCTGGCGGCCGATCGCGTGCTGGCGCTGCTGTTCTGGGGATTACGACATTTACCGGACGGCTGGCTGCCTCTTGACGCCCGCTGGCTCTGGTTCAGTAGCCTGCCGTGGCTGCTGGTGATGGGCTGGCGTTTTCAGAGCTGGCGGCATTTCCCGGCCCTGTGTCTGAGTGTACTGCTTTTGCTGATGCGGCCCTTCTGGAGGCAAATTCCCGCAGACGAATGGCGGGTGACGATGCTGGATGTCGGGCAGGGGCTGGCGATGGTGATCGAGCGTCACGGCAAGGCGCTCCTGTATGATACCGGGCCTGCATGGCCGCAGGGCGACAGCGGTCAGCAGGTGATTATCCCGTGGCTGCGCTGGCATCATCTGCAGCTGCAGGGCATTGTGCTAAGCCACGAACATCTCGATCATCGCGGCGGCCTTGATTCAGTGCTGCAGGCATGGCCGCAGGCGTGGGTGCGCAGCCCTTTACGCTGGGCGCGTCATCTGCCGTGTCATCGCGGCGAGCGCTGGCAATGGCAGGGACTCAATTTCCAGGCCCTGTGGCCGCTGCCGGGCAGCACGGCAAAGGGTAATAATCACTCCTGCGTGGTGAAGGTGGATGATGGTCGCTCCAGCATCCTGCTCACCGGCGATATAGAACGTCAGGCAGAGCAGGCGATGATCAGCCGTTACTGGCAGCATCTGACGTCTACACTTATCCAGGTTCCGCACCACGGTAGCAACACCTCGTCCAGCGAGCTGCTGGTCCGCCGGGTAGATGGCGCGGCCGCGCTGGCTTCTGCTTCGCGCTACAATGCATGGCGGATGCCTTCGCACAAGGTGGTTCAGCGCTACCGCCAGCAGGGGTATCGCTGGTTAGCCACGCCGCAGCAGGGACAGATAACGGTGGTTTTTTCCGCAGAAGGGTGGCAAATCCACAGCTTACGGGATCAAGTTTTACCTCGTTGGTATCATCAGTGGTTTGGCGCGCCCGCCGATAACGGGTAGAATATGCGGCTATTTCAACACAAGCTGGTTTATTGAATGCAGAACGATAAAGATCTCTCCACGTGGCAGACCTTCCGCCGACTTTGGCCGATTATCGCGCCGTTTAAAACCGGGCTAATCGTCGCGGCGGTGGCGTTAGTGCTTAACGCGGGCAGTGACACCTTCATGTTATCGCTTCTTAAACCGTTATTGGATGATGGTTTTGGTAAAACGGATCGCTCAGTGCTGCTATGGATGCCGCTGGTGGTTATCGGGCTGATGGTGCTGCGTGGGATCACCAGCTACATCTCGAGCTATTGTATCTCCTGGGTTTCCGGCAAAGTCGTGATGACCATGCGTCGTCGCCTGTTCGGCCACATGATGGGCATGCCGGTGTCCTTCTTTGACAAACAGTCTACCGGGACGCTGCTGTCGCGCATTACCTATGATTCTGAGCAGGTCGCCTCATCTTCCTCCAGCGCGCTGATCACCGTTGTCCGCGAAGGGGCATCGATTATCGGCCTGTTCGTGATGATGTTCTATTACAGCTGGCAGCTGTCGCTTATCCTGATCGTACTGGCGCCGATTGTGTCGGTAGCAATCCGCGTGGTCTCCAAGCGTTTTCGCAATATCAGTAAGAATATGCAGAACACAATGGGGCAGGTCACCACCAGCGCTGAGCAGATGCTGAAAGGGCACAAAGAGGTGCTGATGTTTGGTGGCCAGGAAGTGGAAACCAAACGTTTTGATAAGGTCAGCAATAAAATGCGCCTGCAGGGGATGAAGATGGTGTCAGCCTCGTCTATCTCTGACCCGATCATTCAGCTTATCGCATCGCTGGCGCTGGCCTTTGTCCTGTATGCCGCCAGCTTCCCGAGCGTGATGGACACCCTGACCGCCGGGACCATTACCGTGGTCTTCTCCTCGATGATTGCGCTGATGCGCCCGCTGAAGTCGCTGACCAACGTCAATGCCCAGTTCCAGCGTGGGATGGCCGCGTGCCAGACGCTGTTTGCGATCCTCGATTCCGAGCAGGAGAAAGACGAAGGTACGCGGGTCATTGAGCGGGCGAAAGGCAATCTCAAGTTTGAAAACGTCACATTCACCTATCCGGGGCGCGAAGTGGCCGCGCTGCGCAATATCAATCTCGATATCCCGGAAGGGAAAACGGTCGCGCTGGTGGGGCGCTCCGGGTCGGGTAAATCGACCATCGCCAGCCTGATCACCCGCTTCTACGATGTTGACGACGGCCAGATCCTGCTGGATGGTCACGACCTGCGCGAGTACAAGCTGAGCTCGCTGCGCGACCAGGTGGCGCTGGTGTCACAGAACGTGCATCTGTTCAACGATACCGTCGCCAACAACATTGCCTATGCGCGTACCGAAGAGTACAGCCGCGAGCAGATTGAAGAGGCCGCGCGAATGGCCTACGCCATGGATTTCATCAACAAGATGGACAATGGTCTGGATACTATCATCGGCGAGAATGGCGTAATGCTGTCCGGTGGTCAGCGCCAGCGTATTGCTATCGCCCGTGCGCTGCTGCGTAACAGCCCGATTCTGATCCTTGATGAAGCTACCTCGGCGCTGGATACCGAGTCCGAGCGTGCCATTCAGGCGGCGCTGGATGAGCTGCAAAAGAACCGCACCTCGCTGGTTATCGCCCACCGTCTGTCGACCATTGAACAGGCTGATGAAATCGTGGTGGTTGAAGACGGGCGGATTGTGGAGCGCGGAACTCACCACGATCTGCTGGAGCATAAAGGCGTGTACGCCCAGCTGCATAAGATGCAATTCGGCGAATGATCGCGCGCATCTGGTCCGGGGAATCGCCGCTGTGGCGCCTGCTGCTGCCGCTCTCCTGGCTGTATGGCCTGGTGAGCGCGGTGATTCGCCTCAGCTATCAGCTGGGGTGGCAAAAAGCCTGGCGCGCGCCGGTGCCGGTGGTGGTGGTCGGTAATCTCACGGCCGGCGGCAATGGTAAAACCCCGGTGGTGATCTGGCTGGTGGAGCAACTGCAGCAGCGCGGTATTCGCGTGGGGGTGGTCTCTCGCGGCTACGGCGGTAAAGCCGACCGCTACCCGCTGGTATTAACTGACCGGACCAGTACGGCGCAGGCGGGTGATGAGCCGGTGTTAATTCATCAGCGCACTGGCGCGCCGGTGGCGGTTTCTCCGCTGCGCAGCGACGCGGTGAAAGCGCTGCTCAGCGCGCACGATCTGCAGATTATCGTGACCGACGACGGGTTGCAGCACTATAAGCTCGCGCGGGACAGAGAAATTGTCGTCATCGACGGTGTGCGTCGCTTTGGCAACGGCTGGTGGTTGCCTGCCGGGCCGATGCGCGAGCGGGCCTCGCGCTTGCAAAGCGTTGGCGCGGTTATCGTTAACGGCGGTGTGGCGCGTCCGGGGGAGATCCCGATGCAACTGCGTCCCGGAAGGGCGGTTAACCTGCTCACCGGCGAACGTCGCGATGTCTCCACCTTCACGAACGTGGTGGCGATGGCCGGCATCGGCCATCCGCCGCGCTTTTTCGCCACCCTCGAAAGCTGCGGTATCCAGCCGGTCAAAACCGTGGCACTGGCGGACCATCAGGCGTTGAGCCAGTCCGATGTCGCCGCCCTGGCGACCGCCGATCAGACGCTGCTGATGACCGAGAAAGATGCCGTGAAATGTCGCGATTTCGCCGCCGCGAACTGGTGGTATTTACCGGTCGACGCCATAATGGCCGATGAACGTGCACAGCGGTTGCTTGCGGACCTGGCGACGTTGGCGCAACGTTAACCATCGCGCCGGCTTTGCTCGCCGCTGTGCTGGAATTCCTGACGGAGAACCTGCATGTCGGTATTGCAATTTTCGCTTAACGAGGCGCGCCACCTCCATCTCGCGGCGCAGGGGTTGTTAAAAAAGCCCCGGCGTCGCGCTCGCCAGAATGACATCCTTTCCACCATCCAGCAGATGTCGCTGCTGCAAATCGATACCATCAACGTGGTGGCCCGTAGTCCCTACCTGGTGCTGTTCAGCCGCCTCGGCAGCTATCCGCAACACTGGCTGGATGAGTCGTTGCGCAGCGGCGAGCTGATGGAATACTGGGCGCATGAAGCCTGCTTTCTGCCGCGCAGCGATTTCGCCCTGGTGCGCCATCGCATGTTGAATCCCGACAATATGGGCTGGAAATATCATCGAGCGTGGATGCACGAGCATGCCGGGAGTATTGCAGAGCTGCTGGCGCACATCGGGCAAAATGGCCCGGTCCGCTCGGCGGATTTTTCCCACCCACGCAAAGGCGCCAGCGGCTGGTGGGAATGGAAACCGCATAAACGCCATCTGGAAGGGCTGTTTACCGCCGGCGAAGTGATGGTGGTGGAACGGCGCAATTTTCACCGCGTGTATGATTTAACCCAGCGGGTGATGCCTGACTGGGACGACGAACGTGACGCGCTTTCCCGCGACGCGGCTGAAGCCATTATGCTGCGCAACAGCGCCCGCAGCCTCGGTATCTTTCGCCCCCAGTGGCTGGCTGATTACTATCGCTTGCGCCAGCCGTCGCTACCGGGTCTGCTGGCTGCCTGGCAGGAAGAGGGCCTGGTGGTGCCGGTTAACGTGGAAGCACTCGGCGAGATGTGGTTGCATCGCGACGCGCTGGCGCAGCTTGAGTCAGCGCCTGGCGGTAAGCTGATCGCCAGCCATAGCGCCGTGCTTTCTCCTTTTGACCCAGTGGTCTGGGATCGGAAACGCGCTGAGCAACTCTTCAACTTCAGCTATCGCCTGGAGTGCTATACCCCGGCACCGAAGCGGCAGTATGGCTACTTCGTACTGCCCCTGCTGCACCAGGGCAAGCTGGTTGGGCGGATGGACAGTAAAATACATCGCAAAAGCCAGGAGCTGGAGATCTTCTCCCTGTGGCTGGAGGAGGGGGTGAAGATCACCCGTGGCCTTGAGCAGGGGCTGCGCCGGGCGATTAATGACTTCGCGCGCTGGCAATCGGCGGAACGGATCTTGTGCCGGCGCCTGCCGGAAGGGCTGTTTGTCGGTCATGAGCAGGGGTGGGAAATCGACGCCGATTGATCCCGGCGCCGACCTTCCTGTGATATGCTGCTGAGAAATCTATCCGGTCCATCAGGAGGAAACATGGATCACCGTTTACTTGAAATCATCGCCTGCCCGGTCTGTAACGGTAAGCTGTATTACAGTCAGGATAAGCAAGAACTTATTTGCAAACTTGATAGTCTGGCGTTTCCGCTGCGCGATGGTATCCCTGTGCTGCTGGAGACAGAGGCGCGTCCGCTGGCGGTAGAAGAGAGTCACTCATGAGTTTCGTGGTTATTATTCCTGCGCGTTTCGCCTCCACGCGCCTGCCGGGAAAACCACTGCAGGACATTAATGGCAAGCCGATGATTGTTCATGTGCTGGAGCGCGCGCGCGAGTCCGGGGCGGATCGGATCATTGTCGCCACCGATCATCCGGACGTGGCCAGCGCCGTTGAAGCGGCGGGTGGTGAAGTGTGCATGACCCGCGCCGATCACCAGTCCGGCACCGAACGGCTGGCGGAAGTGGTGGAGAAGTGCGCATTCAGCGATGACACTATCATCGTCAATATTCAGGGCGATGAGCCGATGATCCCCCCGGCAATCGTCCGCCAGGTGGCCGAAAATCTGGCGTCCAGCGCCTGCGGAATGGCGACGCTGGCGGTGCCGATCCACGACGCGGAAGAGGCGTTTAATCCGAATGCGGTCAAAGTGGTGATGGATGCCCAGGGCTATGCGCTCTATTTTTCACGCGCCACCATTCCGTGGGATCGCGATCGCTTTGCTCACTCCCGGGACGCTATCGGTGATTCCCTGCTGCGTCACATCGGCATTTATGGCTACCGCGCCGGCTTTATTCGCCGCTATGTCAGCTGGGCGCCGAGCCCGCTGGAGCAGATTGAAATGCTCGAGCAGCTGCGGGTCCTGTGGTATGGCGAGAAAATCCATGTTGCCGTAGCAGCAGAAGTACCAGGCACCGGCGTCGATACCCCGGAAGATCTGGAACGCGTCCGCGCTGAGCTGCGTTAACCCCCTGTCCCCTCCTTACAGGGGGGGATATCCCCGCCGGTTTTTCGCTTTTTTTGCCCCTTTTTGATCTTATTCGATGACAACCCTGGTGCGGGCGCTCATTATGAAACCAGTAGTGTTCATAGGGGTAATCGACAATGGAACAGTTGCGAACCGAACTCAGTCACCTGCTTGGCGAAAAGTTGAGCCGGGTGGAGTGTATCAGTGAAAAAGCCGCTACGGCGCTGTGGTCCCTGTATGATGCGCAGGGAAACCCGATGCCGCTGCTGGCGCGCAGTTTCACCACGCCCGGTGTGGCGCGGCAACTGGCATGGAAGATCTCCACTCTCGCGCGCAGTGGTACAGTGCGCATGCCGGTGGTTTACGGCGTGATGACGCATGAAGAGCATCCCGGGCCGGATGTGCTGCTGCTTGAGCGCTTGCGCGGCGTTCCGGTGGAGGCCCCCACGCGCACACCAGCGCGCTGGGAGCAACTGCAGGAGCAAATCGTCGAGGCGCTGCTCGCCTGGCATCGTCAGGACAGCGGCGGCTGCGTAGGAATGGTCGACAATACCCAGGACAATCTGTGGTCGAACTGGTACCGCCAGCGGGTAGAGATGCTGTGGAGCACCCTGAACCTGTATCAGGATACCGGCCTGACGATGCAGGATAAGCGTATTTTGTTCCGCTCCCGCGAGTGCCTTCCGGAGCTGTTCCGCGATTTCAATGACAATGCCGTGCTGGTACACGGTAATTTCACCTTGCGCAGTATGCTGAAAGACCCACGCAGCGATCAGCTGCTGGCGATGGTGGGCCCGGGGATGATGCTGTGGGCGCCACGCGAGTATGAACTGTTCCGCCTTGCAGAAGGCGGCCAGGCGGAACAGTTGCTGTGGCGCTACCTGCAGCAGGCGCCGGTTTCCGAGGCCTTTGTCTGGCGGCGCTGGCTCTATCTGCTGTGGGATGAGGTGGATAATCTGGTCAATACCGGGCGCTTTGACCGCGCCCGTTTCGACCTCGCGACAAAATCACTCCTGCCCTGGCTCGCCTGAGCCACCTTTCAGCCATTGCCAGACGCGACCGAGGGTTTCATAGCCGACCCGGTCGCTGTGCATCAGCCATACCGGGGAGGGGATGGCTCGCTCCCACGGATTAAGCGGCGAGGTCACCGCTAACTGATTTGCCGGCGCGGGCAAGGGATCCAGACCGGCATGACGAAAGAAAATCATCGCCCGTGGCAGGTGTGACGCCGAAGTGACCAGCAGGAAGGGCGCATCGCCGATGGCGCGCTTCACCGCCTGCGCTTCCTCTTCTGTATCTTTCGGCCGATCGAGCACGATGATATCGCTGCGTGGTACGCCGAGGCTCTCGGCCACTCTCGCCCCAGCTTCTGCCGTGCTGACGGGATTCGATTTCGCTGCCGCGCCGGTGAAGATCATTTTCGACCCGGGATTCGCCTGCCACAGGCGAATGCCCTCCGTCAGGCGCGGCAGGCTGTTATTGATAAGATTAGAGCTTGGCGCCCACTCCGGATTCCAGGTATAGCCGCCGCCCAACACCACCACGTAGCTCACCGGCTGCTCGCCGCGCCAGGTGGGGTAGCTATCTTCAATCGGTTTCAACAGGCTGTCGGCCACGGGCTGCAGGCTCAGCAGCGCCAGCAGCAACCAGCCGAGGCTCACGCATAGCTTTCCGGTACGTTGAAAGCGGCTGAACCATAACAGCGCGATCCCGATCCCGATCAGCAACAGCAGGGCGGGAAGCGGCAACAGCAGACCGCCGACGATCTTTTTTAGCGTGAAAAGCATGCCAGATGGTTCCTTTTTTAACCATATAACCAAAGTTATGTTCGGATCTTATAACAGATCGCTTCATTCTCGGCGTGGGTATGACAAAATAGCGGTTTTGTGTTGGCTTGTGGAGTCGCCCGTGCAGGATCGCAATTTCGATGACATTGCTGAAAAGTTTTCGCGCAATATTTACGGCACCACAAAAGGTCAGCTGCGCCAGGCGATCCTTTGGCAGGATCTGGAACCGCTGCTGGCGCAGCTGGGGCCGGGACCGCTGAGGGTGCTGGATGCCGGCGGCGGCGAAGGGCAAACGGCCATCAAAGTGGCGCAACTGGGCCATCACGTGACGCTGTGCGATCTCTCTGCTGAAATGGTGGCGCGCGCCCGCCAGGCGGCCGTCGATAAAGGTGTGATCGACAACATGCATTTTGTACAATGCGCGGCTCAGGATATTGCGCAGCATTTGGAAAGCCCGGTCGATCTGGTACTGTTTCATGCGGTACTGGAGTGGGTGGCGGAGCCCCAGGAGGTGCTGCGTACGCTGTGGTCGACGCTGCGTCCTGGCGGTGGGCTGTCGTTGATGTTCTACAATGCTAACGGCCTGCTGATGCACAATATGGTGGCCGGTAATTTCGATTACGTACAATTGGGCATGCCAAAAAAGAAAAAACGCACGCTGTCGCCGGATTATCCGCGTGAGCCGCAGCAGGTTTATCACTGGCTGGAAGAGATTGGCTGGCAGATTGTCAGCAAAACCGGCGTGCGGGTGTTTCATGATTATCTGCGTGAAAAACGCCAACAGCATGACAGCTATGCGGCACTGCTGGAGCTGGAAACGCGCTACTGTCGTCAGGAGCCGTATCTCAGCCTGGGCCGTTATATTCATGTCACCGCGCTTAAGAGCCAGGCTCATAGCCGCAGATGCAAGGATAAAGTATGAGTGAATTTTCCCAGACAGTCCCCGAACTGGTTGCCTGGGCCAGGAAAAATGATTTTTCTATCTCGCTGCCGGTCGACAGACTCTCTTTTCTGCTGGCGGTCGCCACGCTGAACGGCGAACGGCTGGAAGGGGAAATGAGCGAGGGAGAACTGGTGGATGCGTTCCGCCACGTCAGTGATGCGTTTGAGCAGACCAGCGAAACCATCAGCCAGCGCGCCAATAATGCGATCAACGATTTGGTGCGCCAGCGTCTGCTGAACCGCTTTACCAGCGAAATTACCGAAGGCAATGCGATCTATCGCCTGACGCCGTTGGGGATCGGGATCACCGATTACTATATCCGTCAGCGTGAATTCTCGACGCTGCGTCTCTCGATGCAACTGTCGATCGTCGCCGGCGAGCTGAAGCGCGCGGCGGATGCCGCAGAAGAGGGCGGGGATGAGTTCCACTGGCATCGCAACGTTTTCGCTCCGCTGAAATATTCCGTGGCGGAAATTTTCGACAGCATCGACCTGACGCAGCGCATTATGGATGAGCAGCAGCAGCTGGTGAAAGACGATATCGCGCAGCTGTTAAATAAAGACTGGCGCGCGGCGATTTCCAGCTGTGAACTGCTGCTGTCGGAAACCTCTGGCACGCTGCGTGAACTGCAGGATACGCTGGATGCGGCGGGGGATAAACTGCAGGCGAATCTGCTGCGCATCCAGGATTCGACCATGGCGCGCGACGATTTGCATTTTGTCGACCGGCTGGTATTCGACCTGCAAAGCAAGCTCGATCGCATCGTCAGCTGGGGTCAACAGGCGATTGACCTGTGGATCGGCTACGACCGCCACGTGCACAAGTTTATCCGTACCGCTATCGATATGGATAAGAACCGCGTCTTCGCCCAGCGTCTGCGCCAGTCGGTACAGACCTATTTTGATGAGCCGTGGGCGCTGACTTACGCCAACGCCGACCGTCTGCTGGATATGCGCGATGAAGAGATGGCGCTGCGCGATGAAGAGGTCACCGGCGAACTGCCGGCGGATCTCGAATTTGAAGAGTTTAACGAAATTCGCGAGCAGCTGGCGGCGCTAATTGAAGCGCAACTGGCGGTCTATAAAGAGAAGGGAATACCGCTGGACCTCGGCCTGGTGGCGCGGGAGTTCCTGGCGCAGTATCCGCGCGGGCGTCACTTCGACGTGGCGCGGATCGTCGTGGATCAGGCGGTACAGCTGGGCGTCGCCCAGGCAGATTTCACCGGACTGCCGGCAAAATGGCAGCCGATTAATGATTACGGAGCCAAGGTACAGGCGCATGTCATTGACAAATATTGAACAAGTGATGCCGGTTAAGCTGGCGCAGGCGTTGGCCAATCCGTTATTTCCGGCGCTGGACAGCGCCCTGCGCGCGGGCCGTCATATCGGTCTCGACGAGCTGGATAATCACGCATTTTTGATGGATTTCCAGGATTATCTGGAAGAGTTTTACGCTCGCTATAACGTCGAGTTGATCCGCGCGCCGGAAGGGTTCTTCTACCTGCGCCCGCGGTCCACCACGCTGATTTCGCGCTCGGTGCTGTCGGAGCTGGATATGATGGTGGGCAAAATTCTTTGCTATCTCTACCTCAGCCCGGAGCGCCTGGCAAACGAAGGGATTTTCACCCAGCAGGAACTCTATGACGAACTGCTGACCCTGGCGGATGAAGCCAAGCTGCTGAAGCTGGTGAACAACCGTTCCACCGGTTCGGATCTGGACCGCCAGAAGCTGCAGGAAAAAATGCGCGCGTCGCTTAACCGCCTGCGCCGCCTGGGGATGGTGTGGTTTATGGGCCATGACAGCAGCAAGTTTCGCATTACCGAATCGGTATTCCGCTTTGGCGCCGATGTGCGCGCCGGCGACGACCCGCGCGAGGCGCAGCGCCGCCTGATCCGCGACGGGGAAGCGATGGCTCTGGAAAATCACCTGCAGCTCAATGATGAGAATGAAGAAAACCAGCCGGATAGCGGGGAGGAAGAGTAATGATTGAACGCGGTAAGTTTCGCTCGCTAACGCTGGTTAACTGGAACGGTTTCTTTGCCCGGACCTTTGATCTTGATGAACTGGTGACCACCCTCTCCGGGGGGAACGGCGCGGGTAAGTCCACGACCATGGCGGCTTTCGTCACGGCGCTGATCCCGGATTTAACCCTGTTGCACTTCCGTAACACCACCGAAGCGGGCGCCACCAGCGGTTCGCGCGATAAAGGCCTGCACGGTAAACTGCGCGCCGGCGTCTGTTACTCGGTGCTCGACGTGATCAACTCGCGCCACCAGCGCGTGGTGGTTGGCGTACGTCTGCAGCAGGTCGCCGGGCGCGACCGTAAAGTCGATATTAAGCCATTTGCCATCCAGGGGCTGCCCACCTCGATCCAACCGACCCAGCTGTTGACCGAGACGCTCAACGATCGTCAGGCGCGCGTGGTAAGCCTCAATGAGCTGAAAGACAAGCTCGAGGCGATGGAAGGGGTTCAGTTCAAGCAGTTCAACTCGATCACCGAATATCACTCGTTGATGTTCGATCTGGGCGTGGTGGCGCGTCGTCTGCGTTCCGCCTCCGATCGTAGCAAATACTACCGCCTGATTGAGGCCTCGCTGTACGGCGGGATCTCCAGCACCATTACCCGCTCGCTGCGCGATTACCTGCTGCCGGAAAACAGTGGCGTGCGTAAAGCGTTCCAGGATATGGAAGCGGCGCTGCGGGAAAACCGCATGACGCTGGAAGCCATTCGCGTTACCCAGTCCGACCGCGATCTGTTTAAACACCTGATCAGCGAAGCCACCAACTACGTGGCGGCGGACTATATGCGTCACGCCAACGAGCGGCGCATTCACCTGGATAAGGCGCTGGAGTATCGTCGCGATCTCTTTACCTCGCGTTCGCAACTGGCGGCCGAGCAGTATAAGCACGTCGAGATGGCGCGTGAGCTGCAGGAGCACAACGGCGCGGAAGGCGATCTGGAAGCCGATTACCAGGCCGCCAGCGATCACCTGAACCTGGTGCAGACCGCTCTGCGTCAGCAGGAAAAAATTGAGCGCTACGAAGCGGATCTCGACGAGCTGCAGATCCGTCTGGAAGAGCAGAATGAAGTGGTGGCGGAAGCCGCCGGCCAGCAGGAAGAGAACGAAGCCCGCGCCGAAGCCGCCGAGCTGGAAGTGGATGAGCTGAAAAACCAGCTCGCCGACTATCAGCAGGCGCTCGACGTCCAGCAGACCCGTGCCATTCAGTATAACCAGGCGCTGCAGGCGCTGGAGCGCGCGAAGGCGCTGTGCCATCTGCCGGATCTGACGCCAGAGAGCGCCGACGAGTGGCTGGAAACCTTCCAGGCGAAAGAGCAGGAAGCGACGGAGAAAATGCTGTCGCTGGAACAGAAAATGAGCGTGGCGCAAACCGCGCACAGCCAGTTCGAACAGGCGTACCAACTGGTGGCGGCGATTAACGGCCCGCTGGCGCGTAATGAAGCCTGGGACGTGGCGCGCGAATTGCTGCGCGACGGCGTTAACCAGCGCCATCAGGCCGAGCAGGCGCAGGGGCTGCGCAGCCGTCTCAACGAGCTGGAGCAGCGTCTGCGCGAGCAGCAGGACGCCGAGCGTCAGCTGGCTGAGTTCTGCAAACGCCAGGGCAAACGCTACGATATCGACGATCTGGAAACGCTGCATCAGGAGCTGGAAGCGCGCATCGCGTCGCTGGCTGACAGCGTCTCTGACGCTCAGGAACAGCGCATGACCCTGCGTCAGGAGCTGGAGCAATTGCAGTCGCGCACCCAGACGCTGATGCGTCGGGCGCCGATCTGGCTGGCGGCGCAGAACAGCCTCAACCAGCTGTGCGAGCAGAGCGGCGAACAGTTTGAGTCCGGCCAGGAGGTCACCGAGTACCTGCAGCAGCTGCTGGAGCGTGAGCGTGAGGCTATCGTTGAACGTGACGAGGTCGGCGCCCGCAAGCGGGCCATCGACGAAGAAATCGAGCGTCTCAGTCAGCCGGGCGGCTCTGAAGATCCGCGTCTGAACGCGCTGGCGGAGCGCTTTGGCGGCGTCCTGTTGTCGGAAATTTATGACGACGTTAGCCTCGAAGATGCGCCGTACTTCTCCGCGCTGTATGGCCCGTCGCGCCATGCGATCGTGGTGCCGGATCTGTCGCAGGTGGCGGAGCAGCTCGAAGGGCTGGAAGATTGTCCGGAAGATCTGTATCTGATCGAAGGCGATCCGCAGTCCTTCGACGACAGCGTATTTAGCGTCGACGAGCTGGAAAAAGCGGTGGTGGTGAAGATTGCCGACCGCCAGTGGCGTTATTCACGTTTCCCAACGCTGCCGCTGTTTGGTCGCGCGGCGCGCGAAAACCGCATCGAAACGCTGCATGCTGAGCGTGAGAGCCTCTCCGAGCGTTTCGCAACCCTGTCGTTCGACGTGCAGAAAACCCAGCGTCTGCACCAGGCTTTCAGCCGCTTCATTGGCAGCCATCTGGCGGTCGCTTTCGAGGACGATCCGGAAGAAGAGATCCGCAAACTGAACAGCCGCCGCGGCGAGCTGGAGCGTGCGCTGAACGCCCATGAGAGCGATAACCAACAGAACCGCGTGCAGTATGAGCAGGCGAAAGAGGGCGTGTCCGCGCTCAACCGCCTGCTGCCGCGCCTGAACCTGCTGGCGGATGATACGCTGGCCGACCGTGTGGACGAGATCCAGGAACGTCTGGACGAAGCGCAGGAGGCGGCGCGCTTTATTCAGCAGCATGGCAATCAGCTGGCGAAGCTGGAGCCGATCGTCTCGGTGTTGCAGAGCGATCCGGAGCAGTTTGAGCAGCTGAAAGAAGATTACGCCTATGCGCAGCAAACCCAGCGCGATGCGCGTCAGCAGGCCTTCGCGCTGGCGGAAGTCGTGCAGCGCCGGGCCCACTTCAGCTACTCCGATTCGGCGGAGATGCTCAGTGGCAACAGCGATCTCAACGAGAAGCTGCGCCAGCGTCTGCAACACGCGGAGTCCGAGCGTAGCCGCGCGCGCGAAGCGATGCGAAGCCATGTTGCGCAGTTGAACCAGTACAACCAGGTGCTGGCGTCGTTGAAGAGCTCGTATGACACCAAAAAAGAGCTGCTCAACGATCTGTATAAAGAGCTGCAGGATATCGGCGTGCGCGCCGACGCCGGGGCGGAAGAGCGTGCGCGTGCGCGTCGTGACGAGCTGCACATGCAGCTGAGCAACAACCGCTCCCGCCGCAATCAGCTGGAGAAAGCGTTGACCTTCTGCGAAGCGGAAATGGACAACCTGACCCGTAAACTGCGCAAGCTGGAGCGTGATTACTGCGAAATGCGTGAGCAGGTCGTCAGCGCCAAGGCGGGCTGGTGTGCGGTGATGCGTCTGGTGAAAGACAACGGCGTGGAACGTCGTCTGCACCGCCGCGAGCTGGCTTATCTCTCTGCCGACGAACTGCGTTCGATGTCGGATAAGGCGCTGGGTGCGCTGCGTCTGGCGGTTTCCGATAACGAGCACCTGCGTGACGTGCTGCGTATTTCGGAAGATCCGAAACGTCCGGAGCGCAAAATCCAGTTTTTCGTCGCCGTCTATCAGCATCTGCGCGAGCGTATCCGTCAGGATATTATTCGTACCGATGACCCGGTGGAAGCGATCGAGCAGATGGAGATCGAGCTCAGTCGTCTGACCGAAGAGCTGACCAACCGCGAACAGAAGCTGGCGATCAGTTCCCGCAGCGTGGCGAACATTATTCGCAAAACCATTCAGCGTGAGCAGAACCGTATCCGGATGCTCAACCAGGGGCTGCAGAGCGTCTCGTTCGGCCAGGTTAACAGCGTGCGTCTGAACGTCAACGTGCGCGAAACCCACTCGACGCTGCTTGATGTACTCTCCGAACAGCATGAGCAGCATCAGGATCTGTTTAACAGTAATCGCCTGACCTTCTCGGAAGCGCTGGCGAAACTGTATCAGCGCCTGAATCCGCAGATTGATATGGGGCAACGTACGCCGCAAACCATCGGCGAGGAGCTGCTCGACTACCGCAACTATCTGGAGATGGAAGTGGAAGTTAACCGTGGCTCCGACGGCTGGCTGCGCGCGGAGTCCGGCGCGCTGTCAACCGGTGAAGCGATCGGTACCGGGATGTCGATTCTGGTGATGGTGGTGCAGAGCTGGGAAGATGAATCCCGTCGTCTGCGCGGCAAGGACATCTCGCCATGTCGTCTGCTGTTCCTCGATGAAGCGGCGCGTCTCGATGCCCGCTCCATCGCCACACTGTTCGAACTGTGCGAACGTCTGGAGATGCAGCTGATTATCGCGGCGCCAGAGAACATCAGTCCGGAAAAAGGCACCACCTATAAACTGGTGCGTAAAGTGTTCAATAATCATGAACATGTGCACGTGGTCGGGTTGCGCGGTTTTGCCGCGCCGGTGCCGGAAGCCCTGCCGGGGACTGCCGACGCCTCCTGAGGCTGCGGCTAAATCCTGGTGCGTAAGCGGTGAAAAGGGCAACGTTAAGTTGCCCTTTTTGCTATCCAGCCTGGTATGCCTGGGTGGTATAATCTTTAAGCTTCTTTACATTAGGTAAGGCAAAAGCCTTTTCGTCTTTATATACTGTGATAAAGCCCACTAATTTGTGGGCGGCAATGTGTGACAACAGGGGGCAAGGGATGTTGCTAAAGAAACGGTATGGTCGTCCATTGTCAGCGCTCAGCCTGAGCCTGGCACTGGCATTTGCTCCGCTGTTCAATGTCCAGGCCGCAGAGCCTGAAGTCGTACCCGGTGATAGCTCCGCTACACCTGGAGAGCTTTCCGTCGCGCTGACGCAAAGCGATGGGCAATCGCCGGCGGTCGCGAAGCTAGCCGGTGAGCAGCCGTTGTCGATGGAGGCCGCGGCGAACAGTCGCGCCCAGATCGAAGCGCTGTTGCCGGCAGGGTACAAACCTGTCTTTATGAATCCGCTGGTATCGCTGTACGCCGCCAGGGATATGAAACCGATGTGGGAAAACCGCGAGGCGGTGCAGGCGTTCCAGCAGCAGCTGGCGGAAATCGCTATCGCCGGTTTTCAGCCGCAGTTTACCACCTGGGTCAGCTTGCTGACCGATCCCGCTGTCAGCGGCATGGCGCGCGATGTGGTGTTGTCGGATGCCATGATGGGCTACCTGCATTTTATCAGTGGTATCCCCACCCAGGGCACTCGCTGGTTGTACGGTTCGACACCGTACAAAATGGCGACCCCACCGCTGTCGGTAATTAACCAGTGGCAGCTGGCGCTGGACAATGGTTCCCTGCCGGCGTTTATCGCCGGCCTGGCACCGCATCATCCACAGTATGAAACCATGCACCAGTCGCTGCTGGCGCTGGTGGCTGATTCTCGCCCGTGGCCGCAGCTAACCGGCAGCGGCTCGCTGCGCCCCGGTGAATGGAGCAATGATATCGGTGCCCTGCGTGAGATCCTCCAGCGTACCGGGATGCTGGAAAATACGGCCGATATCGTTCTGCCCGGCGATGTGGTCAGCCCGTCGGCGAAGAAAAAGAGCAAATCGGCTGCGGCCCGCGGCGTGTACGATCGCCAGCTGGTGGAGGGCGTGAAGCGCTTCCAGGCCATGCAGGGGCTGGGGGCGGATGGCGTCATTGGCCAGTCCACCCGCGACTGGCTCAACGTCTCCTCCGCGCAGCGTGCGGGGGTGCTGGCCCTGAATATTCAGCGTTTACGCCTGCTGCCGGGCAAACTCTCGACCGGCATTATGGTGAATATTCCCGCTTTCTCGCTGGTCTATTACCAGGATGGCAGCCAGGTGCTGGCCTCGCGGGTGATCGTGGGGCGTCCGGACCGCAAAACGCCGATGATGAGCAGCGCGTTGAATAACGTGGTGGTCAATCCGCCGTGGAATGTGCCGCCGACGCTGGCGCGCAAAGATATCCTGCCGAAGGTGCGGAATAACCCAGGCTATCTGGAACAACATGGCTACACCATGATGCGCGGCTGGAACAGTAAAGAGTCGATTGATCCTTACCGGGTCGACTGGTCGACCATCACCGAGAATAATTTACCGTTCCGTTTTCAGCAGGCGCCGGGGGCGCGTAACTCACTGGGCCGCTACAAGTTTAATATGCCGAGTTCGGATGCTATCTATCTGCACGATACGCCAAACCATAATCTGTTCCAGAAAGATGTTCGTGCGCTCAGCTCCGGCTGCGTACGCGTCAATAAGGCCTCGGAGCTGGCCAATATGCTGCTGCAGGATGCGGGCTGGAACGACACGCGTATTTCCGATGCCCTGAAGCAAGGGGACACGCGCTATGTCAATATTCGGCAAAATATACCGGTGAATTTATATTACTTAACGGCTTTTGTGGACGCTGATGGACGTACACAATATCGAACAGATATTTACAATTACGATCTTACCGCGCGATCCAGTGCACAAATTCTGACGAAAGCTGAACAATTAATCAGGTAAATGAAGTAGTTCAATGGATTTTGTTGTCCTAGCACTGGGTAAAAAAGGGCGCTGCTCCTCTGCAGCGCCCGATTTTCCTGGGGTGAGGCTGCCTTGACGTTGGCAATAATGCCCGGTAAGGTGCCTTTCGTGCGCCAGAAGTGCATATACATATAATTCCGCTCAATGCGTAGCGCGGCCAGCGCGAACGCTCTCCTTTGCCGGGCTGTATCACGGTTGTGGCGAGCGA
The DNA here is from genome assembly GCF_002810545.1 of Klebsiella sp. A-Nf5. Lineage (NCBI taxonomy): Bacteria > Pseudomonadati > Pseudomonadota > Gammaproteobacteria > Enterobacterales > Enterobacteriaceae > Klebsiella > Klebsiella sp. A-Nf5. Next base: position 143,068 of record NZ_PIOG01000131.1, read on the forward strand.
TGGCGAGCTGGCGGTTAGCCTCGTGCGATGCGGAAAAAGTATATAACGATTCATTGACTGTAGACCTGATTATCATGGACAAATTTGACGCTAATCGCCGCAGATTGCTGGCGTTGGGTGGTGCTGCGCTGGGTGCTGCCGCCATTCTCCCTGCGCCGGCATTTGCCACCCTCTCGACCCCCCGTCCGCGTATTTTGACGCTGAATAACCTGCATACCGGTGAATCGCTCAAGGCGGAGTTTTTCGATGGCAGAGGCTATATTCAGGATGAATTAGCAAGACTTAATCATTTTTTCCGTGATTACCGCGCGAATAAAATTAAGTCCATCGACCCAAGTCTGTTCGATCATCTTTATCGGTTGCAGGGATTGCTTGGCACCAACAAACCTGTCCAGCTTATTTCTGGTTATCGTTCCCTCGATACCAACGATGAGCTTCGCGCACGAAGCCGTGGTGTAGCGAAACACAGCTATCACACCAAGGGACAGGCAATGGATTTCCATATTGAAGGCATTTCGTTAAGCAATATACGCAAAGCGGCGTTATCTATGCGCGCAGGTGGTGTAGGATATTACCCACGTAGTAACTTTGTGCATATTGATACCGGTCCGGTAAGGCACTGGTAACGAAAGGAGCGTCATGAACTATCGTATTATTCCGGTTACCGCGTTCGCGCAGAACTGTTCTCTTATCTGGTGCGAACAAACCCGGCTGGCAGCACTGGTCGATCCTGGCGGCGATGCTGAACGTATCAAAGCGGTGGTGGCGGAGGCGGGCGTCACGCTGATGCAGATCCTGCTGACGCATGGCCATCTCGATCACGTCGGCGCCGCTGCGGAACTGGCGCAGCATTATGGCGTACCGGTTATTGGTCCGGAAAAAGAAGATGAGTTCTGGCTGGAAGGATTACCGGCGCAAAGCCGGATGTTCGGCCTGGAGGATTGCCAGCCGCTGCGTCCGGATCGCTGGCTCAATGAAGGCGATGTGGTCAATGTAGGGAATGTGGCGCTGCAGGTGTTCCACTGTCCGGGCCATACGCCGGGTCACGTGGTCTTCTTTGATGACGCCTCCCGATTGCTCATTTCCGGGGACGTGATTTTTAAAGGCGGGGTGGGGCGCAGCGATTTTCCACGCGGCGACCATGGACAGCTGATTGCGGCCATTAAAGATAAGCTGTTGCCGCTGGGCGATGACGTGACCTTTATTCCCGGCCATGGTCCACTGTCGACGCTGGGTGAGGAACGCCGTAACAACCCGTTCCTGCAGGATGAGATGCCGGTCTGGTGACAGACATGACGCGAACACATAAAAAAGGCCGCATTCGCGGCCTTTTTCTTTTATCTCGCTTAGCGCACTCTGTCGCTTACAGTACCGCGACGATGGCTTCGCACAGCGGCGCCATATTGTCGGGCGTCATCCCGGCCACGTTGATACGTCCGGAAGCAACCGCATAAATGGCGAACTCTTCGCGCAGACGCAGCACCTGCTCTTTGCTCAGCCCGCTGAACGAGAACATGCCGTTCTGCTTGCTGATAAAGCTGAAGTCGCGACTCGCGCCTTTCTCCTGCAGGGTGTTGACGAACAGCAGGCGCATACGCTGGATGCGCTGGCGCATATCGGTCAGCTCCTGCTCCCAGATCGCTCGCAGCGCATCGTTGCTCAGAATAGTGGCGACCACAGAGGCGCCATGCGCAGGCGGGTTGGAGTAGTTGGCGCGGATCACCGATTTCATCTGACTGAACGCGCGGTCCACGGTCTCCTGATCGGCGGCGACCAGCGTGCAGGCGCCGACGCGCTCGTTGTACAGGCCAAAGTTTTTCGAGTAGGAGCTGGCGACCAGCAACTCTTTGTGCAGCGCAGCAAAGGCGCGCAGCCCTTCAGCATCTTCTTCCAGACCGCGGGCGAAGCCCTGGTAGGCGAAATCAAACAGCGGGAGCCAGCCTTTTTCCACTGACAGCTGCGCCAGTTGCTGCCACTGGTCGAGCGTCGGATCGATACCGGTCGGGTTGTGGCAGCAGCCGTGGAACAGCACCACGTCGCCTGCCTGCGCTTCGTTCAGGCTGGCCAGCAGACCATCAAAGTCCAGCGCATGGTTAGCGGCGTCGTAGTAGGTATATTCGCGCACTTCCAGGCCGGCAGAGTTAAACACGCTTTTATGGTTCGGCCAGCTTGGGTTGCTCACCCAAACGCGTTTTACGTCGGTGTTTTTGGCGAGGAAGTCAGCCGCGACACGCAGAGCGCCAGTACCGCCTGGGGTCTGCGCAGTACGGGCGCGTTTATCAGCGATAATCGCATTGCCTTTACCGAACAGCAGCTCCTGGGTGCAGCGACCAAATTCAGGAATACCATCGATGCCCAAATAGTTTTTAGTCGTTTCATTTTCCAGCAGGTACTGCTCTGCTTTTTTGACGCTGGTCAGAACGGGTGTTTTACCGGTTTCATCCTTGTAAACACCAATTCCGAGGTTAATTTTTTCAGGGCGGTCATCGGCACGAAACAGATCGGCCAGACCTAAAATCGGGTCGGCTGGGGCGGCGGTAATGTTCTCAAACATGACGAGGTTCCATTGTGATTACTGAAGGGAAATCCGCTATCAGGTTAACGGGAGAATAACGAATTGCCAACCGTTTGCGACAAAAAGCGAGAAGGTTTTCGAAAGATACGATCTTTGCCTCATGAATACAGAAAAGCAGGACCGAAGTCCTGCTTTGAAGGCATATCACGAAGGGGTGTACTGCAGATTAGAACTGGTAAACGATACCCACGGCCGCCTGGTCGTCGGTCGCTACGCCAGCCGCTTTGGTGTAATCGTTGTCGCTCAGCTGGTTGAATTTATACGCAGCATAAACGTTCATGTTCTTGTTGAAGTAGTACCAGGTACCCACTTCGATGTATTTAACCAGATCCGCATCGCCGCCGGAGAAGCCAGCACGCGACTGCAGGTCTTTACCTTTGGTCTGCACGTAGCCGATGGACGGACGCAGGCCGAAGTCGAACTGATACTGTACGACAGCTTCAAAGTTCTGAGTTTTGCCAGCGAAGTGGTTATCTTCTTCCGGGGTCATGTTGTAAGTCTGGGAGTACATGACTGCCGCGTAGACGTTGTTGGCGTCATATTTTGCAGAGGTTGCCCAGGCTTCGGCTTTGTCGCCATTGCCGTCAGCTTTCTGATCGACGCTACGGTTGGAGCCGGAGTAGCCTGCAGACAGCGCGATACCGTTGTCGAACGCGTAGGTGGCCGCGGTGCTGAAGCCATCGCCATTCTGTTTACGAATAGCGCGGTCGTGGTCGTTTTTACCCTGGTACTGCAGCGCGAAGCTCAGGCCGTCAACCAGACCGAAGAAGTCAGAGTTACGGTAGGTTGCCACGCCGTTGGTACGGCCGGTCATGTAGTTGTCAGTATAGTTCCAGCCGTCGCCGCCCCATTCAACCAGCATATCGGTTGCTGCTTCGACGTCGTAGATTGCGCCGTAGTTACGGCCGTAGTCGAATGAACCGTATTCGCCCGCTTTCAGACCCGCGAACGCCAGACGTGTTTTCGTCGGCTGGGAACCTTCAACGTTGGACGCATCCATGTTGTATTCCCACTGGCCGTAACCGGTCAGCTGATCGTTGATCTGAGTTTCGCCTTTCAGGCCGATACGGGCATAGGTGGTATCGTCGCTGCTGGTGTTACCATTGGTGGTCCAGACGTGCTCGCCGACCATTTTCCCGTAGAAGTCCAGTTTGTTGCCGTTTTTGTTATAGATTTCTGCAGCGTTGGCTGCACCGGCTACCAGCAGGGCAGGGATCACCACTGCCAGAATATTGCGCTTCATCATTATTTATTACCCTCATTAATATTTTTTATATGAACACGTGCCACTGCCGTCAATAAGTTCTGTCAATAAAAACTTACAGAACCATTGATGAGAGTTTGGTGTCTGAAGGCATCTTTCCATCCGCGACAACGTTTCGCTAGCCGGAAAATGCTACTAATATCTCATATGAGTAACAAAACGAAAAATCATGTAACTAAATGTGTGTTTTAGGGAACTTTGTGAACTTAATCAAAATTCCGTTCCACCTGATAAGGCAAAACGCCATTGCTTATCTATCTATATGAATTATTTATGATTAATTTGGATAAGCGGTAATTCGTTCATTTTGTGTGTTGAATCCGCCTTCTTTTTATTCAGCTTCTGTCTTTGCAAGACGTGCGGTGAGTGGTTAAAAAATGAGCAGATTTATCAGCGGTTTTGCGTTCTTATGAACATAAAGTGCGATCTGCGTCACTGGTATGCACCGAAACAGTGCGTAACATAAATGTGATTTCCAGGCCTTGATGTTTAAGTTTGTTGAATTTTGCTAACAGTAATTGACATAAAAAAAGGCCAGCTTGCGCTGGCCTCTGAGGTTTATAACCGAAAAATTTAGAATGTCGCGTTGCGCGGGGTTCGCGGGAACGGAATGACATCGCGGACGTTCTGCACGCCGGTTACGTAGGCAATCAGACGTTCGAAGCCCAGACCAAAGCCGGAGTGTGGCACGGTGCCGTAGCGGCGCAGGTCGCGATACCACCAGTAGTCTTCTTTGTTGAGCCCCATCTCTGCCATACGTGCGTCCAGCACGTCGAGACGTTCTTCACGCTGGGAACCACCGATGATCTCACCGATGCCCGGCGCCAGGACATCCATTGCCGCGACGGTTTTACCGTCTTCGTTAAGGCGCATGTAGAACGCCTTAATGTCTTTCGGGTAGTTTTTCACCACGACCGGTGCTTTGAAGTGCTCTTCGGCCAGATAACGTTCGTGCTCGGAGGAGAGATCCACGCCCCAGTAAACCGGGTTCTCAAACTGCTTGCCGCAGTTTTCCAGAATAGTGACGGCATCGGTGTAATCCACCTGGGCAAAGTCAGCGGAGACGAAACGCTGCAGACGGTCGATAGCGTCTTTGTCTACGCGCTCGGCGAAGAACTGCATATCATCCGCACGCTCTTCCAGTACTGCCTTGAAGACGTACTTGAGCATCGCTTCTGCCAGACCTGCAACATCATTCAGGTTGGCGAAGGCGACTTCCGGCTCCAGCATCCAGAACTCCGCCAGGTGACGGCTGGTGTTGGAGTTTTCGGCACGGAAGGTCGGGCCGAAGGTGTAAATTTTCGACAGCGCACAGGCGTAGGTCTCGCCGTTCAGCTGGCCGGATACGGTCAGGAACGACTCCTTACCGAAGAAGTCTTTATCGAAGTCGACTTTGCCCTGGTCGTTACGCGGCAGGTTTTCCAGATCCAGCGTCGACACGCGGAACATTTCGCCGGCGCCTTCGGTATCGGAAGCGGTGATCAGCGGGGTGGAAACCCAGAAGAAGCCCTGTTCGTCGAAGAAACGGTGCAGCGCCTGCGCCAGGGTATGACGCACGCGAGCTACCGCACCAATCAGGTTGGTGCGCGGACGCAGGTGCGCCACTTCACGCAGATACTCGATGCTGTGGCGCTTGGCCGCCATCGGGTAGGTGTCCGGGTCTTCCACCCAGCCGGTCACTTCCACGCTGGTCGCCTGGATCTCAAAGCTTTGACCCTGACCCTGGGAAGCCACGACTTTACCGGTGACAATCACCGAGCAACCGGTGGTCAGACGCAGCACTTCCTGATTGTAATTGGGCAGAGAATTATTAATAACGGCCTGTACAGGATCAAAGCAGGAACCGTCATAGACGGCGAGGAATGAAAAGCCAGCTTTAGAATCTCGGCGGGTACGCACCCATCCGCGGACCGTGACTTCGCTGTCAACGGCAACGCGGCCCTGGAGTACGTCGGCTACAGGCACAACGCTCATAATAGTCTCTCTTTGTAGTCCAATAAAAAATTCTGTTTCCCCCTTCAGCGGGGGGATATCTATGTTACCTGTCATCTTCCATCAGACAAGCAGAATTCGCACATGGGAGGGAGGATTTCGGAAATAAATTAGCCGCGGGGCCGTTCTTTACCTTCCGTTTACCTCTTTTACGCGAATTATTCGATAATGACCGTCATTTCCTGCTTCGCGTTTTGCATCGATACGATGGTGCGGAAGGATTTGATATTCCCCGAGGCAAAGAAGAGCTCACGGGTCAGGGCTTCGTATTCCGCCATATCGCGGACGTTGATCACCAACAGAAAATCGAAGTCGCCGGTGACGTAATAAACCTGCTGCACCTGCGGGCAACTGACAAACCGCTGTTTATCCTCTTCAAGTAGGTCAAGGCGTTCATTCTCGATCGTAACCTGCACCATGATAGTGGTTGGACGGCCCACTTTACTGGCATCAACCACGCTCACGCTGCCTTTAATGATGCCAGCTTCTTCCAGCGTGGCAATTCGCCGGTTGACCGCCGAGGCGGAAAGACTGACGCGATCGGCGATTTCCCGCTGCGACAGGCGATTGTTGCGCTGTAGCAGGGTGAGAATTTTTTTATCCCAACTATCCAGTTTCATTATCTTTGTCGCCCTAAATACCTGTGATCGGCCTCACGCATGCAACTTTGTTGCGTGAAAGAGGTGAATCAGAGTGAAAATTGCGAAGTTATGGGCAATTTTGCGCCATTTAACCATCGGCGGCAGTGTACCATCTCAGACAGTGGTAAAGCGTGAAATCGCTACAGAAAACCACTGACGTTATTTCTATAGCCTAAATAATTCGAGTTGCAGAAAGCCAACACACATGCAACTTGAAGTATGACGGGTATACATCGATTTATTCGACCATCTCTTTATTGGCCGCGCGGATCCCTGCGCCCTTTATTTGGCCGGGCTGGTCGTTGATTAATTCATCGTCGTACGACGATATGGATAAAAGGTTTATTTATGACGGACACGATTAAATATCAACTCAACGCCCGGCATCTGCCGTATGAACAGGGGGCGGACCTCAGTCTGCTCAATGAAAGCGTTGGCGACGAAGTGCTGGCATTCCATCAAAAATTCCCCGCCTATCGGGTAACGCCGCTGCGCAAGTTGGATTATTTAAGCCAGCGTCTCGGGCTGGGATCGTTGCATATAAAGGATGAAGCGCAGCGTTTCGGCCTTAACGCCTTTAAAGGATTAGGCGGTTCTTATGCGATGGGAAAATATCTCGCTGAACAGCTTGGGCGCGATATTAATACTTTGAGCTTTAGCGATCTTAATTCACCAGAAATTAAAGCCCGTATTAAAGATATTGTGTTTGTCACCGCCACCGATGGCAACCACGGCCGCGGCGTGGCGTGGGCGGCGGAGCAGCTTGGGCTACGGGCGGTTGTTTATATGCCTAAAGGTTCCTCGCCGGTCCGCGCACAGAATATTCGCCAGCATGGCGCTGAGTGCACAATAACCGAACTCAATTATGACGATACCGTCCGTCTGGCGGATAAAACCGCCAAAGAGCAGGGGTGGGTACTGCTGCAGGACACCGCCTGGCAGGGCTATGAACAGATCCCTACCTGGATCATGCAAGGTTATATGACGCTCGCCGTTGAAACCTGGCAGCAGTTGGCGCAAAGCGGCGCCAGGATGCCTACGCATCTGCTTTTACAAGCCGGCGTCGGCTCTTTTGCCGGCAGCATTATGGGGTATTTCGTTGAGAAGATGCAGCAGAATGCGCCGACGATAGTGATCCTTGAACCGCATAAAGCGAACTGCCTGTACCGTTCGGCAACCATCAATGACGGGCAACCGCACAGCGTCGGCGGCGACATGGCGACGTTAATGGCCGGCCTTGCTTGCGGCGAACCCAATATCACCAGTTGGCCGATGCTGCGTGACCATGCCCGTTGTTTTATCTCTGCCGATGATTGTCTTGCCGCTAACGGCATGCGCCTGCTGGCCGCGCCGCGGCCAGGTACCGATGAACCCTTTATCTCCGGCGAATCCGGCGCCATCGGCGCGGGAGTGCTTTATGCGCTGATGACCCAGCCGGAATACCGCGAACTTGCCGAAGCGCTGCGGCTGAATGCTGATGCGCAGGTCCTGTTAATCAGCACTGAAGGAGATACGTCCCCGGATGTCTATGAAGACATCGTCTGGTTTGGCCGTAATGGCTAATCGCCATCGGCAATAACAAGAGGGTCATCTTACCTACCCTACGAGCCCTCGGTATGACATGCGTTCTGACTAATAACGAAAACATACGCGGATTCGCGTAATGCATAGAGAGAACCTGACCGATGAATACTGAAAATGCTGTGACAGAAAGAGGATGTTGCGATGCCGCAAAGTGGCATAGCGAAGATACCGTGTGGGTGCTTGGCCTGTTCGGCACGGCAATTGGCGCCGGGGTGTTGTTTCTGCCGATTAACGCCGGAATTGGCGGTTTTTGGCCGCTGCTTATCGTTTTTGCTCTCGCTTTTCCCATTACTTATCTGGCGCATCGCGGGCTGGCACGATTTATTTATTCTTCCAACACGCCGGAAAGCACGATCACCGATGTCATTGGCGAGCATTTTGGCGCGCTAGCGGGGAAGGTGTTTACCGTTATCTATTTCTTCGCTGTGTACACCATTTTGATTATGTATGCGGTAGCCATTACGAATACTGCGCAAAGTTTTATCAGCCATCAACTGGGGCTGGCGGAGCCGCCGCGGGCAGTGGTGTCGATTGTGCTGATCCTCGGGCTGATGTTTATTGTCCGCCTCGGGCAGCGTTTGATTATGCGCGTGATGAGCACCCTGGTTTATCCCTTCATTATTTCACTTATTTTTATGGCGCTGTTTTTGATCCCGCACTGGAACGGCGCGATTTTGCACACCGTGAGCTTCAGCGCAATGGGCGATGGGCGCGGCATTTTACTGACGCTGTGGATGACTTTTCCGGTGCTGGTTATGTCGTTTAACCACTATCCGATCGTCTCGCCGATGGTCGTACGCCAGAAGCAGCGCTACGGACTCGCGCTTGCCGAGCGCAAATGCGCGCAGATCCAGCGCTATGGCATCCTCTTAATGACCGTGGTGGTGCTATTTTTCGTTCTCAGCTGCGTGTTGAGCCTGTCACCACAGCAGTTAGCGGAAGCAAAAGCGCAGAATTTGTCGATCCTGTCGTACCTTGCCAACCAGTTTGAGACGCCGATTATTGCCTGGCTATCGCCAATCATTGCGTTTGTCGCGATTACGAAATCGTTTCTTGGCCACTATATCGGCGCTTATGAATCGCTGCGCGATCTGATTATCGAGGCCGCCGCCGCGCGGGGGAAAAAACCGACTATCCGCGCAGTTGACGCCGTTATTCTGGTTTTTATGGTCCTCACCTGCTGGTTCGCCGCCTATAAGAACCCAAGCATCCTCGGTATTATCGAGTGCATCAGCGGCCCGACCGGGGCTGCGATTCTACTGCTGTTGCCGATGTATGCCATTCATAAGTTACCGGTGCTGGCGCCGTATCGCGGCAAAGCCAGCAACGTTTTCGTCACCCTGATTGGGTTAATTACCGTATCCGCCATTTTTTACGGCATGTTCCAGTAACCCCGAACAATAGCGAGATGTTTTATGAGTCATGATCTACAGATAAACGGCCAGCGGCTGATCGATTCCCTGTTTGCGCTTGGTGAATGCGGCGCGTTGGAAGGCGGCGGCGTCTGCCGCCTTGCGGCGACCGCGGAAGATAAAGCCGGTAGGGACTTTGTTGTTGCCCGGATGAACGCGCTGGGGCTGACTATCTATATCGATGCTATCGGCAACGTTACCGGTGTTTATCGCGGAGAAGAGGCGCTACCGATGGTGATGATGGGGTCGCATATCGACACCGTGGGTACTGGCGGCCTGTACGATGGCAACTACGGCGTGATGGCCGGTCTCGAGGTGATTGCCACCCTTCAGGATGCCGGGATTCGTCCGCGGCGTCCGTTAGCCGTAACCTTCTTTACTAATGAGGAGGGGGTGCGCTTCCAGCCCGATATGATGGGAAGCGTGGTGTTTGCCGGGGAGTATCCACTGGCGCAGGCCCTGGCGGCAAAAGACCACAATGGCATTACTCTTGACGAGGCGCTGCGGGAGATTGGCTATAAAGGCGAACATCAGCCGGGCAATCTGCCGGTAGATAGCTACGTCGAACTACATATCGAACAGGGACCTATCCTCGATAAGGAACGGATTGATATCGGCGTCGTCACCGGCGTGCAGGGTATTTCATGGCAAGAATTTACGCTAACAGGCGTGTCGAATCACGCCGGTACGACACCGATGTCCATGCGCCGCGATGCCGGCCTGGCGGCGGCGAAAATCGCCGTTTTTGCCCGTGAACTGGCGATGAGCCTCGGCGGCAATCAGGTGTCTACCGTCGGGCATATCAGCGTTAAACCCAACCTGATTAACGTCATTCCAAATCACGTCGTGATGTCGGTGGATTTACGCAATACCGATAACGCTATCTTAATTGAAGCGGAACGGCGCTTAGCCGAGTTTGTCGCCACAACGGCGCAGGAAGAGGGGGTGGAGATAGCCAGCCGTTCACTGGTGCGTTTTAACCCGGTCATTTTTGCCGATGAAATCGTCAATGCCGTTGAAGCGGAGGCGAAACGTCAAGCCCTCAGTTATCGGCGCCTGCCGAGCGGCGCCGGCCACGACGCGCAATTTATGGCTTCGGTATGCCCCGCAGGGATGATTTTTGTCCCCTGTGTTGACGGCATTAGCCACAACGTCAATGAACATAGCGAAGCCAAAGATCTCATCGCCGGCGCCAATGTGCTGCTGCAGGTGGTATTACAGCGCGCGCAGCGTGCGGCATAATTTTTACAGGAGTGAAGAATGAATCAACAACAGCTAAAGCAGCAGCTTATTGCCTGGCGCCATCACCTGCATGCCAATCCGGAAAGCGCCTTTGAAGAAGTCAAAACCTCGCAGTTTATCGCCGAGAAACTCGAAGCGATGGGCATTGAGGTTCATCGTAATATAGGTAAAACCGGGCTGGTGGGCGTGTTGAAATGTGGCGACGGTAACGGTGTTATCGCCATCCGCGCCGATATCGATGCTATTCAATTGAACGAACAGGGTGAACGGCCTTACCGCTCCACGACCGCCGAACGGATGCACGGCTGCGGGCATGATGGCCATACCTGCATTGCGCTGGGCGCGGCGCAGTTGCTATTGCAGCGGCAAAACTTTAACGGCACCGTCTGTTTTGTTTTTCAACCTGCGGAAGAACCCGGTTATGGCGCCAATGCGATGATGACGGACGGCGTTATCGAGCGTTTCGGCATCGAGGAGATTTACGGCCTGCACAATATGCCGGGTATGAAGGCCGGGACCATCGCCACCCGTGTCGGCGGTATTATGGCCAGCGAAGATAACTTTATTATCCGTATTAAGGGGCAGGGGGCGCATGCCGCCCGGCCGCATATGGCGAAGGATCCGCTGGTGATTGCGGCAGAAATTATTCTGGCGCTGCAGACCATCGTTTCACGCAATATCGACCCGAACGTGCCGGCGGTGATCTCCTGTACGGAGCTTCATACTGACGGTATCCGCAATGCGATCCCCACGCATGTGGAAATTAAAGGGGATACCCGCAGCTACTCGGCTGACGTACAGGCGCTGCTGGAAGCGCGCATGCGGACCATCAGCGAAGCGATTTGCGCGATGCACGGCGCGCAGTGCGAGTTTAGCTATACCCATGAATTCGCCCCGACGGTGAACTGGCAGCAATGCGTTGATGTCGCGGTCAATGCGGCGGTGAACGTCGTGGGGGCGGAAAATGTCGACGGCAACGTCGCGCAGATGATGATTTCGGAGGACTTCGGCGCCTTCCTGCAGGAGATCCCCGGCTGCTTCATCTTTTTAGGTAACGGCGATGCGTCTGATACTCAGGGCAATACGCCGTTGCATAACGCTTGCTACGACTTTAATGATGAAATTTTACTGACCGGCGCGGAGTATTTTGCCGAGGTGATCAGGACAAGATTACCGCAGTAGAGATGTTAGTCGGCCCGGCAGCGTAACGCCGCCGGGCCGTTTTTTTAACTCGCCTTTTTAATCGGCGGCAGGTCGAACGCCTCGCGCAGGGCGCGGACGAACGCCTTATCGTGGCAGATGGTTTTCCCCGGGCTGTCGGAGAGTTTCGCCACTGGCTTGCCGTTACATTCCACCAGCTTAATCACGATATTGAGCGGTTTAACCTGCGGCAGATCGCAGGTTAAACGGGTGCCGATACCAAAGCTCAATTTCACCCGCGAAGCGAAGTGGCGATACAGGTCGACGGCTTTCGCCAGATCGAGGTTATCGGAGAAGACCAGCACTTTGCTCAGCGGATCGATGCCCAGCTTTTGATAATGGGCGATGGCTTTTTCACCCCATTCCACCGGGTCGCCGGAGTCATGGCGCAAACCCTGATAGCGGGTAGCGAATTCCGGACCAAAATCGCGCAGGAACGCATCCATGGTGATGCAGTCGGTCAGCGCAATACCAAGCTGGTCGGGATATTCTTCCAGCCAGGCGGCAAGGGCCGCCCGCTGGCTGCTGGCGAGGTTCGGGCTGATCTGCTGGTGGGCCTGGAACCATTCATGCGCCTGGGTGCCCATCGGGGTTAAATGTAAACGACGAGCCAGATCGTAATTGCTGGTGCCGACAAACCACGGCTCCTGCTGCAGACGTTGCACAATGGCCTCTTGCACTTCGCGTGAAAAACGACGGCGGGTACCGAAGTCCATCAGGCGGAAGGCGCGCATATCGAGGCCAGCGGTCATGCTGGCGAAGTCGCCTAGTTTATGTTCCAGCGTGTTCAGTGCCTGAGCGACGCCCGTCTCGGGTGAACGATAGCGATGGACCAGCTCGCTTATCACCGCCAGCAGCGGGACTTCCCACATGATGGCTTCACGCCACGGGCCGGTAAGGCGAATGTTCAGCTTGCCGTTGTCATTGCTGACCGTGACCTGGCGCGGGTCATAGCGAAAATCGCGCAGCCAGTCGAGATAATCCTGGCGGAAAAAGGGAAGGGTGGACAGCCAGTGATATTCATCGTCCCGCAGCCTCAGGTCGCGCATGGACTCCACCTGCTCGCGGATCGCGTCGGCATAAATGCCGAGCAGGTCGTCTCCGCGGCAGCGAAACTCCGCCGCCACATGCACATCGCCGTAGCGATGGAAGACAGCCTGCTGCATGTGCAGCTTGTAGGCATCCGTATCAAGCAGCGAGTGCAGTACAGGAGAAGTGAATTGTGTCATGGTGCGCAGTAGCATCCTCTCACTGGAGCGTTCCATCCAAACCAACGCGAAAAAAGGAGGCGGAGTATACCTTTATTACCCGACTCTGTCCCGCGATGGCGAGCGATGGCGACGCTGACGGTCATTTGCGAGGCCTAGTTTAATATATTGAACATGGATCACACCACAAGCTTTGCGTCGGGTCGAGGGCATTTCGTGCCGCACGTGTTAACAAAATGTAGCGGTTTTCGTGTTTCACATTGAAAAGATGAAGATTCTGCATAGCGCGATTGACACAACGGGAATAGACTGGGACGACACTTTACCCAAGATGCGAAAGGTTTTTTATGACACAACAGCCCCAAGCCAAATACCGCCACGACTATCGTGCGCCGGAGTATCTGATTAGCGATATCGATTTGACCTTTGACCTGGATGCCGCAAAAACCGTCGTTACGGCCGAGAGCAAGGTCTCCCGCCACGCGGCTGCGTCTGATGTGCCATTGCGCCTGGACGGTGAAGATCTGACCCTGATCGCGCTGCAAGTGAACGGCCAGCCGTGGAGTGACTATAAAGAAGAAAACAATCAGCTGGTGATCGGCGGCCTGCCGGAGCATTTCACCCTGACCATCGTCAATGAGATCAGCCCGGCGGCGAACACCGCGCTGGAAGGCCTGTATCAGTCAGGCGAAGCGCTGTGTACGCAGTGCGAAGCAGAAGGTTTCCGCCATATTACCTGGTATCTGGACCGCCCGGACGTGCTGGCGCGGTTTACCACCAAAATCATCGCCGACAAAGCGAAATACCCGTTCCTGCTCTCCAACGGCAACCGCATGGCGCAGGGAGAGCTGGAGAATGGCCGCCACTGGGTACAGTGGCAGGATCCGTTCCCGAAACCGTGCTACCTGTTTGCGCTGGTGGCCGGTGATTTTGACGTCCTGCGTGACACCTTTACCACCCGCTCCGGTCGTGAAGTGGCGCTGGAGCTGTACGTCGATCGCGGCAATCTCGACCGCGCGCCGTGGGCAATGACCTCGCTGAAAAATTCCATGAAATGGGATGAGGAGCGCTTTGGCCTCGAGTACGACCTCGACATCTATATGATTGTCGCCGTCGACTTCTTTAATATGGGCGCGATGGAGAACAAAGGCCTCAACGTCTTTAACTCCAAATATGTCCTGGCCCGTACCGATACCGCCACCGATAAAGACTATCTTGATATCGAGCGGGTGATTGGTCATGAGTATTTCCATAACTGGACCGGCAACCGCGTCACCTGCCGCGACTGGTTCCAGCTCAGTCTGAAAGAAGGGCTAACCGTGTTCCGCGATCAGGAGTTCAGCTCCGACCTCGGCTCACGGGCGGTTAACCGCATCAACAATGTGCGCACCATGCGCGGGTTGCAGTTTGCTGAAGACGCCAGCCCGATGGCGCACCCGATCCGCCCGGATATGGTTATCGAGATGAATAACTTCTACACCCTGACGGTTTATGAAAAGGGTGCCGAAGTGATCCGCATGCTGCATACTCTGCTGGGTGAAGAAAACTTCCAGAAAGGGATGCAGCTGTACTTTGAACGCCATGACGGCAGCGCGGCAACCTGCGATGATTTCGTCCAGGCGATGGAGGATGCCTCGAACGTCGATCTGTCACACTTCCGCCGCTGGTACAGCCAGTCTGGTACGCCAATCGTCACCGTACATGACGACTACAACCCGGAAACCGAGCAATACACGCTGACCATCAGCCAGCGTACGCCGCCGACCGCCGAGCAGGCCGAAAAGCAGCCGTTGCATATCCCGTTTGCCATTGAGCTGTACGATAACGAAGGCAAAGTGATCCCCCTGCAGAAGGGCGGCCATCCGGTACACCCGGTGCTCAATGTGACTCAGGCCGAGCAGACTTTCGTCTTCGATAACGTCTATTTCCAGCCAGTGCCGGCGCTGCTGTGCGAATTTTCAGCACCAGTGAAACTGGAATATAAGTGGAGCGATCAGCAGCTCACCTTCCTGATGCGTCATGCGCGGAATGATTTCTCGCGCTGGGATGCGGCGCAGAGCCTGCTCGCGACCTACATCAAGCTGAACGTCAACCGTCATCAGCAGGGACAGCCGCTGTCGCTGCCGGTGCATGTGGCGGACGCCTTCCGCGCCATCCTGCTGGACGAGAAGATTGACCCGGCGCTGGCCGCCGAGATCTTAACCCTGCCGTCGGCTAACGAAATCGCCGAGATGTTCGCCATTATCGATCCGATCGCCATCGCCAC
The DNA here is from genome assembly GCF_002810545.1 of Klebsiella sp. A-Nf5. Taxonomy (NCBI): domain Bacteria; kingdom Pseudomonadati; phylum Pseudomonadota; class Gammaproteobacteria; order Enterobacterales; family Enterobacteriaceae; genus Klebsiella; species Klebsiella sp. A-Nf5. The sequence goes on from NZ_PIOG01000131.1 coordinate 158,452, forward strand.
CGTACGCGAAGCGCTTACCCGCACCCTGGCGAATGAGCTGGCGGACGAGTTCCTCGCAGTTTATAACGCCAATAAGCTCGACAGCTACCGGGTGGAGCACGCCGATATCGGTCAGCGTGCCCTGCGTAATACCTGCCTGCGCTATCTGGCGTTTGCGGAACCGACGCTGGGCGATAAGCTGGTGGCGGCGCAGTATCACCAGGCGGATAACATGACCGATGCGCTGGCCGCGCTGTCGGCGGCGGTTGCGGCTGAACTGCCGTGCCGCGATGCGCTGATGCAGGAGTACGATGACAAATGGCATCAGGACGGTCTGGTGATGGATAAGTGGTTTATCCTGCAGTCCACCAGCCCGGCGGCCAATGTGGTGGAAACAGTGCGTGGTCTGCTGAATCACCGTTCGTTCAGCATCAGCAACCCGAACCGCGTGCGGTCGTTAATCGGCGCTTTCGCCAGCAGCAACCCGGCGGCGTTCCATGCTGAAGACGGTAGCGGCTACCAGTTCCTGGTGGAGATGCTGACCGAGCTTAACCAGCGCAACCCGCAGGTGGCGTCGCGTCTGATTGAGCCGTTGATTCGTCTGAAGCGTTATGATGAGAAACGCCAGGCGCTGATGCGCGCCGCGCTGGAGCAGTTGAAGGGGCTGGAGAATCTCTCCGGCGATCTGTTCGAGAAAATCAGTAAGGCGCTGGCGTAACGGCCGCAAAATCCCCGGTTGCGCTCTCGCTTACCGGGGCTACCGCGCTGTGCGATTTGGTAGCCCGGCCGAGCGAAGCGCGGGCCGGGGACGTTAGTTAGCCATGACTAAACAAACGCGGTGCGCTCTCGCTCTTGCCGCGTTTCATCACCCGATCCAGCACCTCTGCCTCCAGCTCGGCCAGCTTCGCCGACCCGGTGCGCCGCGGTCGTGGAATATCCACGTTCAAATCGAGGCCAATTTTCTTCTCTTCAATTAACAGTACCCGGTCGGCCATGGCCACCGCTTCACTGACGTCGTGCGTGACCAGCAGGACCGTAAAACCATGCTCCTGCCACAGGGAGACGATCAGCTCCTGCATCTCCAGACGGGTGAGGGCATCCAGCGCCCCCAGCGGCTCGTCCAGCAGCAGCAGGCGCGGGCGATGGATCAGCGCGCGGGCCAGCGCAACGCGCTGCTTTTGCCCACCTGACAGCGCCGCCGGCCACTCCTGCGCGCGGTTCTCGAGTCCGACGCTGGCCAATGCCTGTAGGGCGGCGTCGCGCCAGGCGCCTTTTAACCCCAGCCCCACGTTATCAATCACTGTTTTCCACGGCAGCAGGCGCGCATCCTGAAACATCATCCGGGTGTCGTCCTGGATTGCCGCCAGGGGCGTCGCGCCCGCCAGCAGCTCGCCGGCGTTCGGTTTTTCCAGACCCGCCAGCAGGCGCAGCAGGGTACTCTTGCCGCCGCCGCTGCGTCCCACCACCGCCACAAACTGGCCGCTGGGAATATGCAGATCCAGCTCGTTAAGAATAGTGTTATCGCCATAGCGTTTCGTCACCCCGTTCAGCAGCAACGGGATACCTGGGTTCAGACGGGCAGTGTTCATGCGTTAGCCTCCTGAAGATGATACGCCGGGTTCCAGCGCAGCCAGAGCCGTTCCAGCAGCTGGGCGCAGACGTCGGCCAGTTTGCCAAGGATGGCGTAAAGAATGATGGCGACCACCACCACGTCGGTTTGCAGAAATTCACGCGCATTCATCGCCAGATAACCGATGCCGGCATTCGCCGAAATGGTTTCGGCGACAATAAGCGTCAGCCACATCAGGCCAAGAGCGAAACGCACGCCGACCATAATTGAGGGCAGGGCGCCGGGTAAAATCACGTGACGGAACAGCGCGAAGCCGGATAAACCATAGCTGCGCGCCATCTCCACCAGCCCACGGTCGATATTACGGATCCCGTGCCAGGTGTTGATATAGATCGGGAACAGGGTGCCCAGCGACACAAGGAAGATCTTGGCGGTCTCGTCGATGCCGAACCACAAAATCACCAGCGGGATCAGCGCCAGATGCGGCACATTGCGCAGCATCTGGATCGAGGTGTCCAGCAGACGCTCGCCCCAGCGTGACAGGCCGCTGATCAGGCCGAGTACCAGTCCGATGGAGCCGCCGATGGCGAAGCCGACCAGCGCCCGCCACGAGCTGATGGCCAGATGCTGCCACAGCTCACCGCTGGCCGAGAGCGTCAAGAACGCTTTCAATACCCCCTCCGGCGAGGGCAGCACCCGCGTCGAGAGCCAGCCGACGGACGAGGCCAACTGCCAGACAATGACCGTTCCTACCGGCAGCAGCCAGGGGGCGAGGCGTAACAACAGGGGATGGGTTGATTTTGCCATCAGTGCCTCCTCAGCTTTGCGCCACTTTACGCGGGATAAACTCGTTGGCGACCGCTTCCCCCTGCAGGCGCAGGTTTTGCGGCTGCGGGATAGACGGCACGGCGACGTCGAGCAAGGGGAACAACAGCTCGCCGACCCGATACGCCTCTTCCAGATGCGGATAGCCGGAGAAGATAAAGCTATCGATCCCCAGCGCAGCGTATTCATTGATTCGTTCGGCAACGGTGGCGGCATCGCCCACCAGCGCAGTACCGGCGCCGCCGCGCGCTAAACCGACACCGGCCCACAGGTTAGGGCTGATCTCGAGCTGATCGCGTCGACCGTTATGCAGCGCCGCCATTCGCTGTTGACCGACCGAGTCGGTTCTGGCGAAGGCTGCCTGGGCGCGGGCGATAGTTTCATCATCAAGGTGGGAGATAAGGCTGTCCGCGGCCTGCCAGGCTTCCTCGTTGGTTTCCCGCACGATCACGTGCAGACGGATGCCAAAACGCACCCGGCGCCCATGCCGGGCCGCTTTCTCCCGGACCTGAGCAATCTTCTCTGCCACCTGTTTCGGTGGTTCACCCCAGGTGAGATAGAGATCGACCTGCTCGGCGGCCAGATCCTGCGCCACCTCAGACGAACCGCCGAAATAGAGCGGTGGACGGGGCTGCTGGAGCGGCGGGAACAGCAGTTTGGCATCGCGAACGCGCTGATGCTTGCCGTTAAAGGTGACGGTTTCTCCCTCCATCAGCTTGCGCCAGATGTGGGTAAATTCAGCCGAGGCCTCATAGCGCTCGGTGTGGTCGAGGAAGACGCCGTCGCCGGCCAGCTCGGCGGGATCGCTGCCGGTGACCAGATTGAACAGCGCCCGGCCGTTTGACAGTCGGTCCAGGGTCGCCGCCTGGCGGGCGGCTACCGTCGGCGACACCACGCTAGGCCTGAGGGCGACAAGAAATTTCAGCCGCTGCGTCACCGGGATCATCGAGGCCGCAACCAGCCAGGCATCTTCACATGAGCGTCCGGTCGGGATCAGCACGCCGGTGAACCCCAGCCGATCCGCCGTCTGCGCGATTTGCTGCAGATAGCCGTAATCGACCGGACGGGCGCCCTCTTCGGTGCCCAGATAACGACCATCACCATGGGTCGGTAAAAACCAGAACATATTCAGACTCATGATTTCGCTCCTTGTGCGGCGGCGGGCTGCCAGATACGGGCCCGGATATCAACTTTTTTCGGCACCAGCTTGTTCTCGTAGAACAGGTCGGCCGTCTGCTGCTGGCGAGCGGCGGTTTCGGCGCTCACCGGGGTCACTGAGGTGGGGGGACGATGGTCCAGATAGCTGGCGATCACCGCTTCCGGTAATCCCATCGTTTTCGCCAGCAGCGTAATGCTTTGCGCGCGCTGACTATGGGTCAGGGCATCGGCCTGAGTAAAGGTGTCGAGTACGCCTTCAATGAAAGCACCATTGCGTTCAGCGTAGGGCCGGGAAGCAAGATAGAACGATCCCGTCTGTTTCAGATCGGTTCCGTCAGTCAGCACCCGGGCGCCGCCCTGCAGCAGCGCGGCGGAGTAGTACGGATCCCAGATGGCCCAGGCGTCGACATTGCCCTGCTGGAAGGCGGCACGCGCATCGGCTGGGGCAAGGTAAACCGGCTGAATATCGCTAAATTTCAGGCCCGCCAGCTGCAGGGCGCGCAGCAGCAGATTGTGGGAGCTGGAGCCTTTCTGGAAAGCGACCTTTTTCCCTTTTAATTCGGCAACGTTGTGAATGGGACTGCCTTGCGCTACCAGGATGACTTCCGCTTTGGGCTTGGGCGGCTCCGAACCGATATAGACCAGATCGGCGCCCGCCGCCTGAGCAAAGATAGGCGGAATGTCGCCAGTGCTGCCGATATCGATGCTGCCGACGTTCAGCGCCTCCAGCATCTGGGGGCCGGCCGGGAATTCAATCCACGAGATATGGGTGCCCGGATAGCGCTGCTCAAGCAGTTGATGGCTCTTCGCCAGCACCATGCTGACGCTGCCTTTCTGATAACCAATGCGCAGGGCATCGGGCGCCGCCGGGGCGGCGTGGCTCAGCGCAGAGAACAGCAGCAGTCCGCCGAGGGTCAGCGCGCGGAGAGGATTAAACATGTTCCACCCCACGCAGAGACGTTAACGACGGGGCGCGGCTGCTGGGACGATGCAGCGCCTGCCAGAAGGTCTCCAGGGACTCATCCAGGCGCCGCTGCAGGTTAGGGGTGAACTGCGGCTTATGCTGGTAATCCGTGACCTGGCTGTCATCGGCGAAGACGCCATGGAGGATCTCCTGGGCCTTCAGGGCATTCAGGACGGGTTTCAGAGCGTAGTCCACCGCCAGCATGTGGGCGATGGTGCCGCCAGTGGCCAGCGGTAGCACGATTTTGCCCTCCAGGGCCCGCTCAGGAAGCAGATCGAGCAGGGTTTTCAGGGCGCCGGAAAACGAAGCTTTATACACTGGCGTGGCGATAATCAGGCCGTCGGCCCCCGCCAGTTGCTCATTGAGCGTTTGTAGCGCCGGGTTGTCAAAGCGAGCGTACAGGAGGTCTTCCGGGGCAAAGTTCTGCAGATGCCAGTGGCAGACTTCGATATCGGCGGCGGTGAGCGTCTCTCTGGCATATTCCAGCAGGGCGCTGGAACGGGAAGGGTAACGCGGGCTGCCCGCAAGCGTAATGACGCGCATCTCTCTCTCCTTATAACTAAATGTTTGCATTTATCTATAATTGATAACATTTGCAGTGAGTGTGACAGAGCACCATTATTTCCCTAAATGATTTATCCACCGTTAGATAGCCGAAAAGCGCATAACGGCGCGGGGAGAGGTAATCGTTTGCGCTGATGGGTGATTTTTTGTCGCAGGTCAATTCCCTTTCAGCTGCGGATCGCACATAATACGCCCCCGGTTTGCACACCGGGAATCCAGGAGAGTTCATGTACTACCCCTTCGTTCGTAAAGCCCTTTTTCAGCTCGATCCTGAGCGCGCTCATGAAGTTACCTTTCAACAATTACGCCGTGTCACCGGGACGCCGCTGGAAATGCTGGTTCGCCAGAAGGTACCGGCCAGGCCCGTTACCTGTATGGGGCTGACCTTTAAAAATCCGCTGGGTCTGGCGGCCGGGCTGGATAAAAATGGGGAATGCATTGACGCGCTGGGCGCGATGGGTTTTGGTTCGATTGAGATCGGCACCGTCACTCCGCGTCCGCAGCCGGGCAACGATAAACCGAGGATCTTCCGTCTGGTGGATGCCGAGGGGTTGATCAACCGCATGGGCTTTAATAACCATGGCGTCGATAACTTGGTTGAGAACGTGAAAAAGGCGCATTTTGACGGCGTGCTGGGCATCAATATCGGCAAAAATAAAGATACGCCGGTGGAGCACGGGAAAGATGATTACCTGATTTGTATGGAAAAAGTCTATCCTTACGCCGGGTATATCGCCATTAATATCTCCTCACCCAATACCCCGGGGCTGCGCACGCTGCAATACGGCGAAGCGCTCGATGATTTACTCTCCGGTATTAAAAATAAGCAGCTTGAGCTGCAGCAAAAGCATCAAAAATATGTTCCGGTCGCCGTTAAGATCGCACCGGATCTTTTACCAGAGGAATTGATCCAGGTTGCCGATAGCCTCGTGCGTCATAATATTGACGGGGTGATTGCAACCAATACCACCCTCGATCGTTCTCTGGTTCAGGGAATGAAACATTGCGATGAGACCGGCGGGCTTAGCGGTCGTCCATTACAATTAAAGAGCACCGAAATTATCCGTATGCTCTCCGCTGAGCTGAATGGTCGTTTGCCTATCATCGGCGTGGGCGGTATTGATTCGGTGATTGCTGCGCGGGAAAAGATGGCCGCCGGAGCATCGCTGGTGCAGATTTATTCCGGATTTATTTTTAAAGGTCCGCCGCTGATTAAAGAAATTGTTACCCACATCTAATCTTTTCCTCCGCTGAATCCCACCCAGGGCTTTATTTCCGGCCCTGGTTGTTTTATATTCCCTCACTGTTGCTTATTTAAACATTTTAGACTTTTCTTAATTTTAGAAAATATTCTGCGGCAAGTCGCAACAACTTTGCAGAGGCGTATGAAAGGGGACAGGGGGAAAAATGCGCATTAAACCTGACGATAACTGGCGTTGGTATTACGATGAAGAGCACGACCGTATGATGCTCGATTTGGCCAATGGCATGTTATTTCGCTCGCGCTTCGCCCGGCGAATGCTGACCCCGGATGCCTTTGCGCCGTCGGGATTCTGCGTCGATGACGCCGCGCTCTATTTCTCCTTTGAAGAAAAATGCCGCGATCTCGGGCTATCGAAAGAACAGCGGGCAGAATTAGTCCTCAACGCGCTCACTGCCATCCGTTTTCTCAAACCGCAGATGCCGAAAAGCTGGCACTTTACCGCCCACACTCATCACTGGCAACCCAGCAGCGGCGACGCCGCCTGCGTCTGGCTGAGCGATACCGGCGAGCAGGTGAATTTGCTGGTGGTAGAGCCGGGAGATAACGCCGCGCTTTGTCTGCTGGCCCAGCCGGGTCTCACCCTTGCCGGGCGCGTGATGCAGTTAGGCGACGTCATTAAAATCATGAACGACAGGCTGCAGCCGGCGCAGAGCGCGGTCAGCTACAGCCTGGGACAGGCGGTTTAAGGCGCCAGGCGCAGCGCCGTTTTTGGTACGCAGCTGCAGGCGAGAATGGTGCCATCCCCGGCGACCGCATTTTTCTTTAACGCGCTGACTTCACCCTCTTCCAGGCGAATGCGGCAGCTGCCGCAGATCCCCGCCCGACACGAATAGGGTACGCGAATGCCCTGTTGCTCCAGTTGCTCAAGCAGCACCTGCTGGTTATTCCCGGTAAACTGTTGACCCTGCCATACGATGGCAACCGTAGCCTGCTGCTGCGCTTCCGGGGCTGGAGTATCGTCGCTCTCGCCTGCGCCGTAGGCTTTCGCCGGGCCGCGGGCGAGGATTTCGACTTCATCACCTACCCGGATCACCCCGCTGTTGCGGGCAATCAGGTTCTGGCCAAAATCGACATCGCCATTGTCCAGCGCAGTACGAAAACGTTTTAAGGTTTCCAGCGGCTCCCCGGTGGGATGCTTCTGTCCGCGCGCCGGACTGACGGTGGTAAAAATGCAGCGGCTACAGGGCTTGGCGACGTCAAACACCACCTCGCCGACGCGGATCACTTTCCAGCTATCTTCATCCCAGGCCGCCGCGCCGGTGACCACGAGATTAGGACGAAACTGTTCTATGCTTACGCTGGCAGGACACCGTTGCTGCAGATCGCGCAGCGAGGCCTCGTTAGCCAGCAGGTACGGGTAGCCGTCGGCGAAGGAGAGCGGTACCGCATCGTGGCGCTTCACCCGGCGGGTTAACTGCGGCCCCAGCCAGCGCAGCTGGACATCGCGCTTGAAAAAGCCGCTGAGCCACTGGTTAACGGCAGCGGGGGCGATGAGGGCGGTGAAATGGTTGCCCCAGACTTCGGTCGGCTCGGCCTGCGGGGCGAAATCGCTAAAACGCACCACGGCGCTGCTGCCGTCCGGTGCGGTCAGGTGAAGGCCATCATGAAGCGGCGCCGGAATAAATTTCACCATTTGCGGAAACTGGCGGGCGGTAATAAAGGTCCCGTCGGTTTCGGTGACCATAAACAGGCGATCGAAGGCCAGGCCGCTGATATCAGCAAAGGCATGGGTCAGGCCCATGCCGCGCATGGATTTAACGGGATGAATAAAAAGTCGCGAGAGCGTTACCATACGCTGCCTCCGGGTTCCAAAAATAAGCCTATAACTTTATGACATAGGGCACATATTGGCTATAATGCGCACCAATTTTCTTTAAGTAAAAGTGACGATATGAATTCTCTGTTTGCCAGTACGGCTCGTGGGCTGGAAGAGCTGTTAAAAACTGAACTGGAAGGACTTGGCGCGACGGACTGCCAGGTCGTCCAGGGCGGGGTCCATTTTCAGGGGGATACGCGCCTGCTGTATCAAAGCCTGATGTGGAGCCGGCTGGCTTCGCGCATCATGCTGCCACTGGGTGAGTGCAGCGTGTATAGCGATCTGGATCTCTATCTGGGGGTTCAATCGATTCCGTGGACGGAGATCTTTACCACTGACGCGACCTTCGCGGTGCATTTTAGCGGCCTCAATGACGAGATCCGCAACAGTCAGTATGGCGCATTAAAAGTCAAAGACGCTATCGTCGACAGCTTCACGCGTAAAAACCTGCCGCGCCCGAATGTCGATCGTGAAAATCCCGATCTGCGGATCAATGTCTGGCTGAACAAAGAGACGGCGCATATCTCTCTGGATCTGAGCGGGGAAGGGTTGCATCTGCGCGGCTACCGCGATGGTACCGGTATGGCGCCGATCAAAGAAAACCTCGCGGCGGCGATCGTCATGCGCTCTGGTTGGGCTCCGGGTACGCCGCTGCTCGATCCGATGTGCGGCTCCGGTACCTTGCTGATTGAAGCGGCGATGCTGGCGACCGATCGCGCGCCGGGTCTGCACCGCGGCCACTGGGGCTTTGGCGGCTGGGCACAGCACGATGACGCCATCTGGAAAGAGGTGAAGGCAGAAGCGCAAACCCGCGCCCGCCAGGGGCTGGCGGCCTATGGGTCGCGCTTCTATGGATCTGACGTCGACGAGCGTGTCATTGAGCGCGCGCGCCGCAACGCCCGCCGGGCTGGCATCGGCGAACTGATCGATTTTGCAGTAAAAGACGTCGCCCAACTGAATAACTCGCTGCCGAAAGGCCCGTACGGTACGGTGATCAGTAACCCGCCGTATGGTGAGCGCCTGGAAAGCGAACCGGCGCTGATCGCCCTGCACAGCCTGCTGGGCCGGATCATGAAAAGTCAGTTTGGCGGCTGGAACCTGTCGGTGTTCAGCGCCTCGCCGGAACTGCTGAGCTGCCTGCAGCTGCGTGCCGATAAACAGTTCAAAGCCAAGAACGGCCCGCTGGACTGCGTACAGAAGAACTATCACCTGGCGGAGAGCGAAGGCGGCAAGCCGGCGATGCTGGCGGAAGATTTTGCCAACCGTCTGCGTAAGAATCTGAAGAAATTTGAAAAGTGGGCCCGTCAGGAAGGCATTGAATGCTATCGCCTGTACGATGCCGATCTGCCGGAATATAACGTGGCGATCGATCGCTACGGTGACTGGGTGGTGGTGCAGGAGTATGCGCCGCCGAAAACCGTCGATGCGCACAAAGCGCGCCAGCGTCTGTTTGATATTATCGCGGCGACCATCGCCGTGCTGGAAATTGCCCCCAACAAGCTGGTGCTGAAGACCCGCGAGCGGCAAAAGGGCAAAAACCAGTATCAGAAGATGGCGGAGAAGGGCGACTTTATCGAGGTGCAGGAGTACAACGCGCGCCTGTGGGTTAACCTCACCGACTACCTGGATACCGGTCTGTTCCTCGACCACCGTATCGCCCGTCGCATGCTGGGCCAGATGAGCAAAGGTAAGGATTTCCTCAACCTGTTCTCCTATACCGGCAGCGCCAGCGTCCACGCCGGCCTCGGCGGGGCGCGCTCTACGACCACGGTGGATATGTCGCGTACCTATCTGGAATGGGCGGAACGCAACCTGCGTCTCAATGGCCTGACCGGTCGTGCGCATCGCCTGATGCAGGCTGACGTGCTGGGCTGGCTGCGGGAAAGCACCGAGCAGTTCGATCTGATCTTTATCGATCCGCCGACTTTCTCTAACTCCAAACGGATGGAAGATGCTTTTGACGTGCAGCGCGATCATATTCGTCTGATGACCGATCTAAAACGTCTGCTGCGTAAAGGCGGCACCATTATGTTCTCGAATAACAAACGCGGTTTCCGTATGGATCATGACGGGCTGGCGGCGCTTGGCCTGAAGGCGCAAGAGATTTCGCAAAAAACGCTGTCGCAGGATTTTGCCCGCAACCGTCAGATCCACAACTGCTGGCTGATTACTGCAGCCTGAAAGGAATAAAGAATGTCACTGATTAGTATGCACGGCGCCTGGCTTTCATTCAGCGATGCGCCGCTGCTGGATAATGCTGAACTGCATATCGAAGATAACGAACGCGTCTGTCTGGTTGGGCGCAATGGCGCCGGTAAATCGACCCTGATGAAGATCCTCAACCGTGAACAGGGGCTGGATGACGGGCGCATTATTTATGAACAGGATCTGATCGTCGCGCGTCTGCAGCAGGATCCGCCGCGCAACGTTGCCGGTACGGTGTACGATTTCGTCGCCGAAGGGATCGCCGAACAGGCCGCTTACCTGAAGGCCTACCATGACGTGTCGCATCAGGTGATGACCGACCCGAGCGACAAAAATTTAAATGAACTGGCCCGTCTGCAGGAACAGCTGGATAACCTGGGGCTGTGGCAGCTGGATAGCCGCATCAATGAAGTGATCGAGCAGCTTGGTCTTAACGCCGACGCACAGCTGGCTTCGCTTTCCGGCGGCTGGCTGCGTAAAGCGGCGCTGGGCCGCGCGCTGGTCAGCGGGCCGCGCGTGCTGTTGCTGGATGAACCGACGAACCACCTCGATATCGAAACTATCGACTGGCTGGAAGGGTTCCTGAAAAGCTTTAAAGGCACCATTATCTTTATTTCGCATGACCGCTCCTTTATTCGCAATATGGCGACGCGCATCGTCGATCTCGATCGCGGCAAGCTGGTGACCTATCCGGGCAATTACGATCAGTATCTGCTGGATAAAGAAGAGGCTCTGCGGGTTGAAGATCTGCAGAATGCCGAATTTGACCGCAAGCTGGCACAGGAAGAAGTATGGATCCGTCAGGGGATCAAAGCGCGCCGCACCCGTAACGAAGGTCGCGTTCGCGCCCTGAAGGCGATGCGTCGCGAGCGCGGCGAGCGCCGGGAAGTGATGGGCAGTGCGAAGATGCAGGTTGAAGAGGCTTCGCGCTCCGGCAAAATCGTTTTCGAAATGGAGAACGTCAACTATCAGGTTGACGGCAAAGTGCTGGTGAAAGATTTCTCCGCGCAAATTCAGCGCGGCGATAAGATTGCCCTGATCGGCCCGAACGGCTGTGGCAAAACCACGCTGCTGAAGCTGATGCTTGGCCAGCTGCAGGCCGACAGCGGGCGGATCCACGTCGGCACCAAGCTGGAAGTCGCCTACTTCGACCAGCACCGCGCGGAGCTGGATCCGGACCGGACGGTGATGGATAACCTCGCCGAAGGTAAGCAAGAGGTGATGGTTAACGGTAAGCCGCGGCACGTGCTGGGCTATCTGCAGGATTTCCTGTTCCATCCGAAACGGGCGATGACGCCAGTCCGCGCGCTGTCCGGCGGGGAACGTAACCGCCTGCTGCTGGCGCGACTGTTCCTGAAACCCAGTAACTTATTGATTCTCGATGAACCGACAAACGACCTTGATGTCGAAACGCTGGAGCTGCTGGAAGAGCTCATTGACGGCTATCAGGGTACCGTGATGCTGGTCAGCCACGATCGTCAGTTTGTTGACAATACCGTGACCGAGTGCTGGATCTTCGAGGGCGGCGGCCATATTGGTCAGTACGTTGGCGGTTATCACGACGCCCGCGGTCAGCAGGCCCAGTCGCTGGCGCAGAAGCAGCCGGCAGCGAAAAAAACAATGGAAGTTGCTCAGCCAAAAGCAGAAACTGTCAAACGCGGCGGGAACAAACTAAGCTATAACCTGCAGCGCGAGCTGGAGCAACTGCCGCAGAAGCTGGAAACCCTTGAGGCTGAACTGCAGACGCTGCAGGAGCAGGTAGCCGATCCTGACTTCTTTGGCCAATCGCACGATCGTACGCAGCAGGTGCTGGCGCAGCTGGCCGAAGCGGAGCAGGCGCTGGAAGCCGCCTTTGAACGCTGGGAATATCTCGAAGGATTAAAGAACGGCGCCTGAGCCGAGGAGTTGTCATGTGCGATCACCATCATGCTGCGCGACATATTTTATGTCCCCAATGTGATTTGCTGGTGGCTTTGCCGCAGCTTGAGCATCGCCAGAAAGCCGCCTGCCCGCGCTGCGGTACAACGTTAACCACCACGTGGGACGCGCCTCGCCAGCGTCCCACGGCTTACGCGCTGGTCGCGCTATTTATGCTGTTGCTGGCCAACCTGTTTCCTTTTATCTATATGAAAGTGGGTGGCATCAGCAGCGAAATAGAGCTGCTGGAAATTCCCAACGTGCTATTTACCGAGGATTACGCCAGCCTCGGCACCTTCTTTTTACTCTTTGTGCAACTGGTACCGGCGTTTTGCCTGGTCACCATTTTGTTGCTGGTCAATCGGGTCAGGATGCCCCTCGGCCTGAAGGCATTCCTGGCGCGTATTCTGTTTCACCTCAAGACCTGGGGCATGGCGGAAATCTTTCTTGCCGGCGTGCTGGTCAGCTTTGTCAAACTGATGGCCTACGGCGATATCGGTATCGGCCTAAGCTTTATTCCCTGGTGCATGTTTTGCCTGCTGCAGTTACGTACCTTCCAGTGCGTCGACCGCCGCTGGTTGTGGGATGATATTGCCCCCATGCCGGCGATTACCCAACCGCTGAAAATTGGGGTTGCCGGGATCCGCCAGGGGCTGCGCTCCTGCGCCTGTTGTACGGCGGTGTTACCGGTCGACCAAACGGTCTGTCCGCGCTGTCACAGCAAAGGAACGGCGCGGCGTAAAAATAGCCTACAGTGGACGCTGGCGCTACTGGTGACCTCATTTATTCTCTATCTTCCCGCCAATATTATGCCCATCATGATCACCGATCTGCTGGGCGATAAAATGCCGTCGACCATTATGGCCGGGGTGGTTTTGCTGTGGAGCGAAGGCTCTTATCCGGTGGCGCTGGTGATTTTTATCGCCAGTATTATGGTGCCGACGCTGAAGATGATCGCCATCGCCTGGCTGTGCTGGAATGCCAACGGAAACGGTGCGCGCGATTCGGAACGCATGCATCTGATTTATGAAGTGGTGGAATTTGTTGGCCGCTGGTCAATGATTGACGTTTTTGTCATCGCCGTGCTCTCTGCGCTGGTGCGCATGGGAGGGTTGATGAATATCTATCCCGCCATCGGCGCGGTCATGTTTGCGCTGGTGGTGGTGATGACCATGTTTTCAGCGATGACGTTTGATCCCCGTTTACTGTGGGATCGTGAGCCAGATTCAAGCCATGAGGAAATACAACAACATGGAAAATAAGAGCGGAGAAGCGAAAGTGCAGAAGGTGAAGAACTGGTCACCGGTGTGGATCTTCCCTATCGTCACTGCGCTGATCGGGGCGTGGATCCTGTTTTATCATTACAGCCATCAGGGGCCTGAGGTCACGCTGATCACCACCAACGCGGAAGGCATCGAAGGGGGAAAAACCCGGATCAAGAGCCGCAGCGTGGATGTTGGGGTGGTAGAGAGCGCGACGCTGACTGACGATTTAACCCATGTGGAAATCAAAGCTCGCCTCAATTCCGGGATGCAGAAATTACTGCATAACGATTCCGTCTTCTGGGTGGTGAAACCACAGGTAGGGCGCGAGGGGATCAGTGGTCTCGGGACATTATTGTCCGGGGCCTATATTGAACTGCAGCCGGGGTCGAAAGGTTCGGTGCCGGCGCAGTATCCGCTACTGGATTCTCCGCCGCTGGCCTCGCCGGATGCCAAGGGGATCCGTATTTTGCTGGAAAGCAGCAAAGCGGGCCAGCTTTCGCCAGGCGATCCGGTGCTGTTCCGCGGCTATCGCGTGGGGTCGGTGGAAACCAGCACTTTTGATGCGCAAAAAAGGCATATCACTTATCAGCTGTTCATCAATGCGCCAAACGACCGCCTGGTGACCAGCAACGTTCGCTTCTGGAAGGACAGCGGGATCGCCGTTGATTTGACCGCGGCGGGGATGCGCGTCGAGATGGGCTCGTTGTCGACATTGTTTGGCGGCGGCGTGAGCTTCGATATTCCGGAAGGACTGGATCTCGGCGAGCCGGTGGCGAACAAAACGGAATACCACCTGTTTGACGATCAGAAGAGCATCCAGGATTCGGTCTTTACCGAACATATCGACTATGTCATGTTCTTCAAGGACTCGGTTCGCGGCCTGCAGCCCGGCGCGCCGGTGGAGTTCCGCGGCATCCGTCTGGGAACCGTCGGCAAAGTGCCGTTCTTTATTCCTGGGCTGAAGCAGCGTTTGAACGATGACTATCGCATTCCGGTAGAAGTGCGGGTCGAACCGCAACGTCTGGTCAACCAGCTCGGCGGCGATCCGAATATTCGCGCCCACATTGACGATCTGATCAACCGCGGACTGCGCGGCTCGCTGAAAACCGGTAACCTGGTGACGGGTGCGCTGTATATCGATCTCGACTTCTATCCGAAAGCGCCGCCGCGCGGGAAAATTCAGGAGTTTAACGGCTATCCGATTATCCCGACCATCAGCGGTGGCCTGGCGCAGATCCAGCAGCGTCTGATGGATGCGCTGGATAAAATCAATAACCTGCCGCTCAATCCACTACTGGAACAGGCAACCAGTACGCTGGCGCAAAGCGAGAAGACCATGCAGCACGTGCAGGCCACGCTGGATAGTCTGAATAAGATCACCTCCAGTCAGTCGATGCAGCAGCTGCCTGCTGATATGCAGACGACGCTGCGCGAACTGAACCGCAGTATGCAGGGCTTCCAGCCGGGCTCCGCGGCCTACAATAAGATGGTGGCCGATATGCAGCGTCTGGATCAGGTGCTGCGTGAACTGCAGCCGGTCCTGAAAACGCTCAATGATAAGAGCAATGCGCTGGTATTTGAGGCGAAGGATAAAAAAGACCCACAGCCGAAGGGAGCGAAATAATGAAAAAATGGTTACTGGCAGCAGCCGTTTGCGCGCTGACAGCGTGCAGTAGCGGCGGCGAGAGCAAAACATACTACCAGCTGCCGGTGGTGCAGGGCGGCGCACAGAGCGCCGCCAGCCAGGGGGCTCGCCTGCTGTGGGTGGAGCAGATCAGCATCCCGGATTATCTGGCGGGCAATGGAGTGGTCTATCAGACCACCGATGTGCAGTATGTGATCGCCAGTAATAATCTGTGGGCCAGCCCGCTGGACCAGCAGCTGCGTACTACGCTGGTGGCAAACCTCAGCCAGCAGTTGCCGGGCTGGGTAGTGTCGTCCCAACCGTTGGGCAGCGAGCAGGATACGCTCAATGTGGCGGTAAATGGCTTTCACGGGCGCTACGACGGGCGGGTTATCGTCAGCGGCGAGTGGTTATTGAAGCATCAGGGACAGCTGATTAAGCGCCCGTTTAACATCGTGCTCAAGCAGCAGCAGGATGGCTATGACGCGATGGTGAAGACCCTGGCGCAGGCGTGGAGCCAGGAGGCGGCGGCCATTGCCGGCGAGCTTAACCGTCTGCCATAAGTAAAATTCATAAAAGTGATATGCCGCGCGGTTCATCTGAGCCGCGCGGCATTTTTTTTGCCAGGTCAGTTCGTTAGCAACCGCGGCGCGGAATGAACAAAAAATGAACTCTTATATAGGTCACAAATATGACACTGGCGTGAATTTTGCGCATTGACGTTGCCTTCATTTCGCGGTATTCGTAACCCGTGGCTGCATAATTTGCGACCACTGTTTTCTTTTCCACCAGATCAAAGAATGAGGGAAACGAGGCATGAAGAGACAAAAACGAGATCGCCTGGAACGGGCACATCAACGTGGATATCAAGCGGGTATCGCGGGAAGATCGAAAGAAATGTGTCCATACCAGAGCTTGAATCAACGCTCATGGTGGCTGGGAGGCTGGCGAGAAGCCATGGAGGACAGGGTACTAACGGCCTGACACTGTCTCTTTAAAAAAGAAGCCTCCGCATAGCGGGGGCTTCGCCTTTTAATCGCTGCCGATGATTATCAGAAAGCGGAAGTATCCTGGAACAGGCCTACTTTCAGATCGTTCGCGGTATAGATCAGACGATCGTCAACCAGCACTTCGCCATCCGCCAGGCCCATAATCAGACGACGGTTAACAATGCGCTTGAAGTGGATGCGGTAGGTGACTTTTTTCGCGGTCGGCAGAACCTGACCGGTGAATTTCACTTCGCCAACGCCCAGCGCACGGCCTTTGCCTTCGCCGCCGAGCCAGCCAAGATAGAACCCGACCAGCTGCCACATCGCATCCAGGCCCAGGCAGCCCGGCATCACCGGATCGCCGATGAAGTGGCAACCGAAGAACCACAGGTCCGGGTTGATGTCGAGTTCTGCCTCAACATAACCTTTGTCATAGTTACCACCGGTTTCGCTCATTTTGATGACGCGGTCCATCATCAGCATGTTTGGTGCTGGCAACTGCGGGCCTTTCGCGCCGAACAGTTCACCACGACCAGAGGCAAGAAGATCTTCTTTTGTATAGGATTCGCGTTTATCTACCATGTTTTCAGTAAGCCTTATTTTAAGTTCGGGACGCAGGATAGCTAACACGTGTAAGCTGAACAAGTCCGATCAGTTAGAACTTGTCCCACCTAACCAGCGTAGCGGCCACGGAAAACGATGGCGAGTCTCTTGCTGGGTCGCCTGCGCTATCCGCTCCTGAATGGTTTGTCGCAGCGTCTGCCCTTCACCGTCCCACATCAGTTGGGTCAGCATCGGCAGCGCTTCGGTGATATCGTCAATGGCCCAGATGGCAAACTGGTTTTCGGCAACGGCCTGACGGAGCTCATGGCTAAGACTGAGATGACGAACGTTGGCCGCAGGGATAATGACGCCCTGTTTACCGGTTAGCCCGCGCTGCTGACAGATAGTGAAGAATCCTTCAATTTTTTCATTCAGACCGCCGACCGGCTGCACGCGACCAAACTGGTCGACGGAACCGGTAATTGCGATGCTCTGATTAATCGGCACATTGGCCAGCGCGCTGATTAAGGCGCAGAGTTCGGCCATGGAGGCGCTGTCGCCGTCCACTTCACTGTACGACTGTTCGAAGGTCAGCGAAGCGGAGAACGGAAGCTGCTGCTCCAGCTCCAGCTCGGACATCAGAAAAGCCTGCATGATCATCATGCCTTTCGCATGAATATTGCCGCCGAGCTCGGCTTTGCGTTCGACGTCAATAAACTCGCCATCACCAATGTGCACGACGCAGCTGATGCGCGAAGGTTCACCGAATGCGCGCGGATGGCCGGGGAATTCAATCACCGACAGGGCGTTGATCTGCCCGACGCATTCGCCTTCGGTTTCAATCAGGATCTGTTCCTGCAGGATTTCATCCTGCATTCGTTCTGCGAGGTAGCCTTCACGCCACTCCCGGCGTGCCAGCATCGTCTGCATTTCTTCGCCAGTAATCTCCTCGCCCTCGCAGAATGCGGCGGCCTCCCGCAGCTGGCGGGCTATCCATAGCGGACTGAGCGGCAGGGTCTCCTGATCGCCGGTGTAGCGCGTCCCCTCATCGATCAGCAGTGGCCAGGCGTCGGCCGCCGGACCTGGCAGCGTCAGCTGCTGGGCATTTTGCCATACCCACTGGCACCAGGCTTTCAGCGTCTCGGCGTCAGCAAACTGCAAAGTGTCTTCATACTCACTGTAGATCGCCTGAGCACAAAGCTCTGGTTCCATTTCCTGGAAATCCGCCAGCGATTCGCGTTCGCCGACCAGCATGACTTTCAGGCTCAGCGGCATGGAGGGAATGCTGACCGGCAGCGGGCGTGACTCATCGATGGAGAGCCAGTCAAACCGCTGACGGGTCACCATATTTTTCAGGCGCACCCACAGCAGCGGTTGCGCCAGCAGTGTACGAAGCGAGATTACCAGCACGCCACCATTGGCCTGATGAACCAGGCCTGGCTGGAGGGTGATGCCACCGTTAAACTGGCGTACGCAGCCAAATAGCTGTTCCGCCTCTACCCAATCGGCCGCGACGACCGGCGCGGTGCTGGCAAAATTATCCTCAGCACGTTGTGCCGGGGAGAGCGTCACGCGAGCGCCGTCAATGTCATAGCGGACCCCGTAGAGCGGGGCGGCAGGTTCATGCAGCGTGCGGGTTTCTGCCGTCAGCCATTGCAGATACTCCGGTTCTTCGGGGGCTTTCACCAGCATGAAGGAGGAGACTGCCGGCGTGCACAGCAATTGCTCAAGCGCGTAGAACAAACGCGGCTGCAGATCGCCCGAGAGGGAGGGGGCCGGTTGAGAGAGATCAGCTTGGGCAAACAGCGCCTGATAAGGTTCCATATCGGGCGCAAGGTCGGTTCGGGTCAGTTTCGTAATGGTCAAAGTCGCTGTTTTTTAGTTAGATGTAAAGCGCGCAATTATACCTGATGCCGCGACTGAGCACACGGAGGATTATGATTACCCCGATGATTCCCCGGCCATACACATCACGAATAATGATTTATATTCAGCACATCAGGAAAAAACTGATATCCTGAAATGAGTTACACGGTCACATTGAGATCGCAATGAAATATCAACAACTGGAAAATCTTGAAAGCGGCTGGAAATGGAAATATCTGGTAAAGAAGCACCGGGAAGGTGAGCTGATTACCCGCTACATTGAGGCCAGCGCTGCGCAAGCTGCGGTAGATGACTTGCTGACACTCGAGAATGAACCTGTGCTGGTGCATGCCTGGATTGAGCAGCATATGAATCCGGCACTGATGAACCGCATGAAGCAGACCATCCGTGCACGGCGGAAACGGCATTTTAACGCGGAGCATCAGCACACGCGCAAGAAGTCTATCGATCTTGAGTTTGTCGTCTGGCAGCGTCTTGCCGGCCTGGCGCAGCGGCGGGGTAAAACCTTGTCTGAAACCATTGTGCAGCTGATTGAGGATGCTGAGCATAAAGAGAAGTATGCCAGCAAAATGTCGAGCCTGAAGCACGATCTGCAGGAACTGTTAGGCAAAGAGTAGCCTGTACGGCCAGTCAGGGGTTACCCTGATATGGAGGCTTCCACCGCGAAAGCGAGCGAGAAGACATAAAAAAACCCGCCGAGGCGGGTTTTTTCATCAGTTCTAACTTAAGCCGCTGGCTGAGTTACAACTTCTTTGTAGCCTTTAACTTCGATCTCTACACGACGATCCGGGGCCAGGCAGTCGATCAGTGCAGCGCGAGCTTTCACGTTGTCACAGGTGTTGCCAGTAACCGGGTTGGATTTACCCATACCGCGTGCGGAGATTTTGCCAGCCGGGATGCCTTTAGCAACCAGGTAGTCAACAACGGACTGAGCACGTTTCTCAGACAGCTGCTGGTTGTAAGCTTCGGAACCGATACGGTCGGTGAAGCCCATAACAACTGCAGAACCGTCTTTCGGATCCATGTTGCTCAGCTGGGTGTACAGCTGATCCAGAGCCTGCTGACCTTCCGGTTTCAGGGTTGCTTTGTTGAAGTTGAACAGAACGTCAGACTTCAGGGTGAAGTGCTTGGTAGTCACTTCCGGAGCCGGAGCCGGAGCCGGAGCTACAACCGGTGCAGCATCTTCCTGACCGAAACGGTAGGAAACACCCACGCTCAGCATGCCGTTGTCCGGACGAACGCCAACGGTGCCCGCGTCGCCAATGTTGTTAACCCACTGGTATTCCAGACGGGTAGCGATGTCACGAGTCACAGCCCACTCTACGCCGCCAGCAAATACCGGAGATACGCCAGTGTCGTGGTTGTCGCCAGCGATGCTGTTGCTGGAGTCTGCGCGCCATACCATGCCGCCCAGACGGGTGTAGATATCCAGATCGTCAGTGATCGGGTAACCCAGTTTAGCGGTCAGCTGAACGCCCTGAGCTTTGAATGCGCCATTAACCTGGTCGCCTTTGTACGGCATACGGCCCAGCCAGTCGTAACCCATTTCGAAACCGAGGTACGGGTTAACCTGGTAACCACCGAACGCACCAGCGCCCAGCTGGCTTTCGTGGGTCGGACCATTGTTGTTCAGAGAGCTGTTGTACCAGCCAGTGTCATGGAACTGGGACCAACCCAGTTTACCACCTGCATACCAGGTGTTATCTTTCGGAGCGGCCTGCGCTACGGTAGCGAAGCCAGCCAGTGCCACTGCAATCGCGATAGCTGTCTTTTTCATTTTTTGCGCCTCATTATCATCCAAAATTCGCCATGAAGTTACAAAAGACCTCACGGTTAAATCCTTCACCCGGGGCGTGACTTGTTGTTAACTATGCTGATACATGCAGCGTAAGCCGATCACCCCTGGCGATGTAAAGTCTACAACTTAGTTCGAAACTTACAAGTGTGAACTCTGTCAGGCATATGAAAAAAAAGGGTTGTGTACACAATATTTAACAAATATGGTTGATTTTCGTACGCAGAAAAAAGACAGAAATGCCCGTGTGACAGGCATTCCGCGAAAAAGACCCTGAAAAACGCTGTGGCTTTACCATCGGTAAAAAAAATTCCAGGAATAATCCTAATTTCACTCAATGATACAAATTTGAGTGAATTTTTAGCCCGTTGAGTTGTCTGCCGAGCGTGCCTTGATTTCTCACCGGGCGCATGATGAATCCCATCGCGCAACCTTCCTCGGCTGCATTGACCAGACGCTCATGCTCTTCCGCGGTTAGCTCCTCCGTTAGCCAGCAGATAACCACACTATAATTACCAGTGCGCAGCGCGCGGATCATCGAGTCTACGGTATGGCAGGGTGACAGCTGGCTAATTTGCATGACTTTAGACAGCGGTAGACCGGCAGACTGGACCCACTCTCGGCTAAGCTTTTGTTGCGGCGTGAGCCACAGCTGCCAGCGAGACTGTTGACCCAGCTGTTGTAATAAAGGTAGCAGCAGTAACTGTGTCATCATGGGTTGATCTTCACGATAGACAATTTCACTGATCAGCCCATTGGCGGTCTGTTCGCCAGAACGATGAGCGTAGTGGCCTGCAGAAGCAGAAGCCTGTGCTGAACGATTTGCGTGAGCTGAAGTAAACATAGTCTATCCCGCCTGTAGTTACTGTATGCATATACAGTATATCTACCTGGGGAAAAGATCAACCGCAATTTGCCATTTTGCTGGCTGAAATTTAATCATTTCCAGGCGCGTCTTATCTATAGAGATGCGCACCTCTTCTCAACGATATCCTTCACGCGGGCTAATCATTTCTTTCCACCCTGTTGATTGCAGCAACGTCAGCGATTTTCTGAAAGCGTCTCGCAAAACCGCGTTCTGGTGGAAAAGTCGGCGAAAATCATCTTGCTGCTGTTCGGGAAGTCCCTTATGTTTTCTCTTAGCGGATCCGTTAACAACTTAAGTTTAATTACATGATTAACAAAGGAATGATCATGAGAAAACTAGTATGTCCGCGGTTCCCGCAATTTCAGGCCTGCGTCTCGCCGCTGGGTCAGTTATATTCTCGTCCGCTTTTTGGCGGCTATAGCCTGGCCATTGATGATACGGTGTTTGCGATGGTGGCAGAGGGGGATATTTACCTGAGAGCCTGCGAGCAGAGCGCCGCGTATCGGGTTGAACATCGTAATCCTTTATTAACGCTACGCCGACACGGGCGCATCGTGCCGATGAAGTATTATCAAATTGACGAGGCATTGTGGCGCGATGAAACACAGCTTTTTCGGCTGTCGCTGCTGTCGTGGCAAAGCGCCCAGCGTGAAAAGTACCACCGCCGGGAGTCTGGCCGCCTGAAGGATTTACCCAATATCAGCTTTCATATGGAATTGCAGCTGATCCACGCGGGCATACCGGATGTCAGGACGCTTCGGGAGGTAGGCGCTCAGCAGGCCTGGCAACGGCTGCGAGAAAACAACGCCTCCCTGTCGGTCAACGTCTTGCTGGCGCTGGAGGGGGCGATTGTCGGCGTTCACACCGCTGCACTCCCGACGCTGCGGCGTCAGGAGCTGCTCGAATGGGCTGGAGCCCGCTAGCGGACGACCACCGTTATTCTGTTTGAGCGTGGACGCGCTGTTGCAGGCGGCAAATTTCAGGCAGCAGCGCGAGCAACAAGCCAATCTGCTGCAATACCAGCGGCTCTTTACTGTCGGCGCTCGGTTCCAGATGCTGGATCCGGCTTTGCAGGCTGCTCAAAGCCTTCTGCACCCGATGTTCATCGGCGGGGGTATGGTGCAGGGCGTCATCAACATAACAAACGGCATCATCCAACAGGGCAAGGATATCAGGGGTGGACAGTTTTTCCCGATGCGCGCCGAGAGCGGAGATGTAGCTGGTGAAGGTATGGTTGAGACACAGCAAGCGAAAAGCGGTCTCGCGCTGGGCGCCATCCGCGCGCGGTTCAGTCGACAAATTCGAGACCACGGAGGCCAGTTCGGCATCACGGTTGTAGGCATCACGGCGGGCGACACGATAGGCCAGACGGTTGTCGCGGCCCTGGTGATACTGCTCCAGAATGGCATCCAGATAACGGCAGTTCGCGTTCATCGCCCGGTCCAGGACGCGCGGCAGATTGCGAAATTTCCAGTCCGGCCAGATGAAGCTGACCGCCGCCCAGGCGATGGCGCAGCCGATCAGGGTATCAATGATGCGCGGCAGCGCGACCTCAAAGCCTTCGCCAAGCAGGTTAAAGCACAGCAGCACCAGCAGCGTAATAAACATGGTGGCATGGGCGTACTGCACGTTACGAAAGGCAAAGAACAGCACGCCGGTGAGCACGATCAACACCAGTTGCCCTTCAACAGAAGGCACCAGCAGCAGGACGGGCAGGCCGATCGCCACCCCCACCAGCGTGCCGATGATCCTCAGCGCCAGTCGGTGTCGGGTGGCGTTATAGTTCGGCTGACAGACAAACAGGCTGGTCAGCAGGATCCAGTAGCCATGCTGGAGCCCGGTAAACTGGATAAAGGCATAGCCGGCGCAGAGGACCAGCGACATACGTACCGCGTGGCGAAAGAGAGCGGACTCCGGTGACATGTTGCGCCGCAGACGCAGCCAGATGTCGTTCAACCCGCCGAGTCTGTCGTCGGCCAACAGCGTCTCGGTGTTGCTCCCGGCAGGCGCGGTCGTTTGCACAGATTCAATCGTGGCCAACTGCGCATCGATAGCGCGCAGGTTATTGAGTAAAAATCCAAGGGCATTGATCTGCTCGTCGGACGCGCCGCTGGCGCGCACGCGGTCGAGCGCCGCGTCGAGATGCATAAACGCGCGTTCAAATTGGGCGTCATGCTGGTAGGGTTCGCGCAGCAAAATCGCCCGTGAAAGTTTCTGACAGGCCTGGGCCTGCATCGAGAGCATGCGCTGGAAACGGAACATCACATCGCTGTAGCGGAATTGATCGCGTAAGGTCTGGTACTGAATATGCGATGAGCTGGCGCGTTCGTGGATATCCTGGGCCACAAAATAGTACTGCAGCGTGCGGCGGGTGCCGCGCTGGCCCCGATCGCCTCGCAGCCTGGTCAACAATGAGACCTTAGTTTGATTGAGCGTGGCCACCAACTGGCCGTTGGCGAGGGCCAGATCGTACAACGGCGCCTGGCTCTCATCCTCCAGGTCAGGATCAAACAGTCGGGATTTGAGCTCAAGATAGCGGGCCAGTTGCTCATAGCTGCGCGCAAGGTTGTCCTGTAGCGGTCGAATCGGAAATATCAGGTGCCCGGACAACGTCAGCAGGTTGTACCACACGGCGCCCGCCAGCAGAAACAACGGCTGCAGATACCAGTGATCGTACAGCGTGACGCCGAGCATCGTGTAAATGGCGATGAGCAGGGCGCCGAAGGCGATAGTGGCATAGCGCTGACCGAGGCCGCCGAGCAAAATAAAGCCAATGGTAGACACGGTCAGGCCAAGAGCAAACAGCGGCGGCCACGGAAACAGTAGCTCCACAGAGGCGGAGGCGATGAAAAAACAGACCAGGGTAATGGCGAGGTTGCGCAGACGACCGGTCAGCCGGTCGTCGAGGTCGGTCAGGGCCGCGGCAACAACGCCAAGGGTGAGAGGGATGGTCAGTTTGACTTCGCCGATCCACCAGGGAAACAGCGTTGTGCCGCAGAGCGCGATAAAGATCCGTACGTTATAAAGCCAGGCACTGTTCCAGGTATAGCGGCGTAGCAGGGGGCTAATCATGTCCGTGTTCCGTTCGGTTACTGAAAGCGACGACGCGCATTGGCTTCACGTGCGGCACGCGCGGTTTCCACAGAGACGACCCTGCGCCCTACCGGCCAAAGGGCAATGGCAGCAATTTTAAAATTCGCGATCCCCACCGGGATGCCAATAATGGTCAGACATTGAGCTATGCCGCTGAAAATATGCATCAGGCACAACCACCAGCCGAAAAAAATGAACCACAGAATATTCAGCACGGTGCCGCCGGCGTTGAGAAGACCGTTTTTACGGCGCGGCTCCAGCTCATCGACATGAATCGCCTCGTTACCGTAAGGAAATAACGAGAGTCGGGTGATTTCCCAGCAGGAGCGGGTCAGCGGCAGCGTGACGACCAGAATGATGCTAACCAGCGTGGCGAGCAGCCAGCCTAAAGTGGTGGCGAAACCACCAAGGATAAAGTTCAAAATATTCAGAATGGTACGCATAAACCCTCGGTTTTGCCCTGTGGATAATAAGACCTGACAATTGTAACGTTTTTTTGCGCTGGAGCACCTGGTCCCGGGCGGTTAAACTGAAAAACAATCCACCCTGATTGAAAATCGACATTATATGGAACTTAAAGCGACAACATTGGGCAAACGCATGGCTCAGCACCCTTATGATCGGGTGCAGTTACTGAATGCCGGCGTAAAGGTTTCCGGCGACCGTCATGAGTATCTTATCCCTTTCAATCAGTTATTGTCAGTGCATTGTAAGCGCGGTCTGGTCTGGGGCGAACTAGAGTTTGTGCTGCCTGACAGCAAAGTCGTGCGTTTGCACGGTACCGAGTGGAGCGAAACGCAGCGCTTCTATCACCATTTACAAGCACTCTGGGAGCAGTGGAGCGCGGAAATGAGCGACATCGCCGCAGGCGTGCTGAAGGCGCAGCTGGCGACGATCGAGCACACCCGTGCGGAAGGCAAATGGTTGACGCGTCAGCAGGTGGCGGATGTGCAGGATAACATTCGCCAGGCGTTGACTGGCTTGCCGATGCCCACCAGCCGGCTTGAAGCCTTTGACAACTGTCGGGAGCTGTGGCGGGAGTGTCAGCGCTGGTTAGGGGATATTGAAGCGACACGCCTGGCCCATAACCAGGCCTTCACCGAGGCGATGCTGGAGCAGTATCGCGGCTTTTTTGACGGCGTTGAGTCGTCCCCTCTTAATGCCTCACAGGCACGGGCGGTGGTGAACGGCGAACGTTCCCTGCTGGTGCTGGCGGGCGCGGGCAGCGGCAAAACCTCGGTGCTGGTGGCGCGGGCAGGCTGGCTGCTGGCGAGGGGAGAAGCGGCAGCAGAGCAAATTTTGTTACTGGCATTCGGCCGCCAGGCGGCGCAGGAGATGGATGCGCGGATCCGCGAGCGTCTTGCATCCGACGATATCACCGCGCGTACCTTCCACTCGCTGGCGCTACATATTATTCAGCAGGGCAGCAAAAAAGTCCCCACCATCAGCAAACTGGAAAGCGATAGCGCAGCTCGTCAGGCGCTGCTCGTGAAAAGCTGGCAGCAGCAGTGTCAGGAGAAAAAAGCGCAGGCGAAAGGCTGGCGCCTGTGGCTGGAAGAGGAGATGGGCTGGCAACTGCCGGAAGGCGATTTCTGGCAGGACAAGAAGGTGCAGCGGCGTATGGCCAGCCGGCTCGACCGCTGGGTCAGCCTGATGCGTATGCACGGCGGCTCCCAGGCAGAGATGATTGCCGGGGCGCCGGAGGCGGTACGCGATCAGTTCAGTAAACGGGTGAAACTGATGTCGCCTCTGATGAAAGAGTGGAAGGCGGCGCTGAAGGCCGAGAATGCGGTCGATTTTTCCGGCCTGATCCATCAGGCGGTCAATATTCTCGATAAAGGCCGCTTCGTCAGCCCATGGAAACACATTCTGGTGGATGAATTTCAGGATATCTCGCCGCAGCGGGCCTCGCTGTTGGCCGCATTACGCCGGCAGAATACCCAAACGACGCTCTTTGCCGTCGGGGATGACTGGCAGGCGATTTACCGGTTCAGCGGGGCCCAGCTTTCCCTGACCACCGCGTTTAATCATTACTTTGGCGAAGGGGATAGCTGTGCGCTGGATACCACCTATCGCTTTAACGGCCGCATTGGCGAAATCGCCAATGGCTTTATCCAGCAGAATCCACATCAGTTAAGTAAACCGCTGAACAGCCTGACGGCGGGCGATAAAAAGGCCGTCACGCTGTTAGCCGACGATAAGCTGGATGATTTACTGGATAAACTGAGCGGCTACGTTAAGCCCGAGCAGCGGATCCTGCTGCTCGCCCGCTATCATCATCTGAAACCCGACGCGCTCAACAAGGCGGCGACGCGCTGGCCGCATCTGCAGCTTGATTTTATGACTATTCATGCCAGCAAAGGCCAGCAGGCGGACTATGTGATTGTGCTGGGACTGCAGGAGGGAGAGGATGCGTTTCCCGCGCCGGCGCGCGAGTCGATCATGGAGCAGGCGCTCCTGCCGCAACCGGAAGATTTTCCTGATGCGGAGGAGCGTCGACTACTGTACGTGGCGATAACCCGCGCACGTCATCGGGTGTGGTTGTTGTTTAACAAAGCGCAACCTTCGCCGTTTGTCGACATCCTGCAGGCCCTGGATGTGCCGGTTGCCAGGAAACCCTGATCACGGCTGGGTTATTTCAGGCGCTCGGCAAGATAACGCGGATAATCCGGGATTAGAATATCGAGCGGCTGATTAAAGTGCGGTGACTGGATGATAAAGTCAGCGGTGGAGACGTTAGTCGCGACCGGAATGTTCCAGACGGTGGCCAGGCGCAGCAACGCTTTGACGTCCGGGTCGTGAGGCACGGCGTTCAGCGGATCCCAGAAGAAGATCAGCACGTCGATTTTCCCTTCTGAAATGAGCGCGCCAACCTGCTGGTCACCGCCCATCGGGCCGCTCAGCATGGCATTGACCTCCAGTCCGGTAGCCCGCGAGACCAGGTTACCGGTGGTGCCGGTGGCATACAAAACGTGTTGCGCCAGCAACGCCTGATGGCGAGCGACCCATTTCATCAGCATATCTTTACAGTGATCGTGAGCCACCAGCGCGATATGTTTTTGCGCGGACAGGGTACGAGTTGTCAGTTCCATATTTTCATTCCACATTTTGACCTGCAGACAGATTACTGAATGTGGCTGCTGCTGCAAGCATCGGGGTGAAAATTTTGTCGAATCTGTGGGTTAGCCTGGATGGCCGCCTGCTGCGGATTAGCATACACTTAGGTGAAATAGCAGGAGGAACCCATGAAAGAGAACGATATTGCCGGCATCCTGACGTCGACACGGACGATTGCGCTGGTTGGCGCCAGCGACAAACCTGACCGCCCGAGCTACCGGGTCATGAAGTATCTGTTGGATCAGGGGTATCACGTTATCCCGGTTTCGCCGAAGGTGGCGGGCAAGACGCTGCTGGGACAGCAAGGGTATGCGACGCTCGCCGACGTTCCGGAAAAGGTCGACATGGTTGATGTCTTCCGTAATTCAGAAGCGGCGTGGGGCGTGGCGCAGGAGGCGATAGCCATCGGCGCGAAAACGCTGTGGCTGCAGCTGGGGGTGATCAATGAGCAGGCCGCAGTGCTGGCCAGAGAAGCCGGGTTAAACGTGGTGATGGATCGTTGTCCGGCCATTGAGCTGCCGCGACTGGGATTAGCAAAATAACAAAAAACCCCGCCAGGCGGGGTTTTGTTTTAGTTGCGAAGGCGCGGAGCCTGCAGCTGCTGACGAATCGTTTTGGCCAGTTCGTCGAGGGACGGCTGTTCCGGGTGTTCGTCGCGGGTTTCGCTGCTCAGCTGCGCTTCTGCCAGATAGGTGTGGATCGGCTGACCATCATCATCTTCCATCACCACATGGTACCAGGGCGCCGCACGCAGTTCGTCATTGGCGGCAATCTCATCCTCTTCCGGTTCCGCGAGTGAATACTCGGGATCGACATCGACGATGACGCCCAGGTAGCCCAAGAGCGTATGGCGGACCTGTTGGCCGATACCGAATTTGCTGGCTATCATAGGCACCTCCTGGGAAACATGAATACTCCCTATATGAGGCTCATGTTTCGTTTTTCAAGTTACATGACGCGACAGGCAAACCCCTTCAGATACAGCCCTTCCGGGTAGGTTGCGATCACCGGGTGGTCGGCAGCCTGACGGAACTGTTCTATAAATTGTACATCACGCCCGGCATCAATTGCGGCATCCGCGATGATTTTCTGAAATAAATCGGTGGTCATCAGGCCGGAGCAGGAGAAAGTCAGCAGCACGCCGCCGGGGTTCAGCAGCTGGATCGCCAGCATATTGATATCTTTATAACCGCGGCAGGCGCCCATCAGCTGGCTTTTGTTTTCCACGAACTTCGGCGGATCCATCACGATCACGTCGAATTTCTCTCCCTGATCGCGGTATTTACGCAGCAGTTTGAACACGTCGTCGCGCACAAATTCCGCTTTGGACAGATCCAGTCCGTTGAGCTCTACGTTCTGTCGGGCAACGTCCAGCGCTTCCTGAGAGGTATCCACGCTGGTGACCTGGCGGCAGCCGCCCATCAGCGCTGACACCGCAAAGCCGCCGGTATAAGAGAAGCAGTTCAGCACTCGCTTATCGGCGACATAGCGGCGAGTGGCCAGGCGACTGTCGCGCTGGTCGAGGTAATAGCCAGTTTTGTGCCCGCCCTGGATATCAACCAACAGCTTCATGCCGTGCTCGGTGATTGGCAGCAGCGCCGGGGGCAGCTCGCCCACCACCGGCCCCTGGGCCAGCTCCAGTCCCTCTTTTTTACGCACGGCGACATCGCTGCGATCGTAAATGGCACAGTCCGGGAACAGGTTCTGCAGGGCGCTGATGATGGCGGCCCGCTGGTATTCCGCGCCTGCGCTGAGCAACTGCAGCACGAAAAAGTTGCCAAAGCGATCAATCGTCACGCCCGGCAGCCCATCGGACTCGCCGGCGATCAGACGGTAGCTGTCGAGGCCATCGCGCTCTGCCAGCCATGCCCGCCAGGTTTGCGCTTGCTGCAGGCGGCGTTCAAAGAAGGCGCTATCGATGGTTTCATTGCGGTCGAAGGTCCACACGCGGGCGCGGATCTGCGACGACGGCGAGTAAGCGCCGCGGGCCAGCCATTTTCCCTGATGGTCAACGATATCGATGGTTTCACCGCTGCGGGCTTTACCCTCCATGCGGGCGACGCCGCCGGAGAAAATCCACGGATGGCGACGCAGCAGGGATTTCTCGCGTCCTTTGGCTAACACTAAGCGGGGGAATAGGGAATCTGTCATGGAGCTACCTTTAAGCAACGGGAATGTCGGCACCGAAAAATGGCGCGTAGAGTAGCACACCTGGCGCACGCAAGCATCTTTCGCCCGGCAGGCACAGGTGAGCGTTTCGGCACAAAATGCAGGCGCTTCGGCACATTCAGCTTGTGCGGACTCTCATACCCTGTTTTCTCACCCCAACGAGGATCAGATGATGAAAACAGGTATCCGCATGGCCGTGGCGATGGTCACGATTGTGAGCAGTGGCGCGATGGCTGCGCCGTTTAGCGTGAGCAGCGATGATATGCATGACGGGCAGGCGCTGACCCGGAAGCACTGGTTTGCCGGTTTCGGCTGTACCGGAGGCAATGTCTCCCCGCAGCTGGCATGGAAAAATGCCCCGGCGGGGACGCGAAGCTTCGCGGTCACTGTCAGAGATCCCGATGCGCCTACCGGCAGCGGCTGGTGGCACTGGACGGTGGTCAATATCGCCAGCAGCGTCTTTTCGCTGCCCGCTGGCGCGGGAGATAAAAACAGCGCTACACTGCCGGGCGGAGCGGTACAGGGCCGCAACGATTTTGGCTATGCCGGCTTCGGCGGCGCCTGTCCGCCAGCGGGAGATAAACCGCACCGCTACCGTTTTACAGTATGGGCGCTGGATGTCCCTACGCTGCCGGTGGATGCCGGGGCCAGCGGGGCGCTGGTCGGCTATCTGTTACACAGCCATGCTCTCGCCAGCGCACAGTTGACAGCGATGGCCGGGCGCTAAAATAAAGGGTCGATCCGATGGAGAGTATCCACTTCCAGCATAACGCCTTAACCGCGGCAGAGGTCACCACCCGACGGCTGTGTAGATTGCATCGGGTGCGCCTGTTCTCCCCGGCGCTCTGTCGGGTTAAACGCGGCAGCAAAGTGATTGTGCAAGGGGAGAGCCGGGTGCTGGCGACGCCGCAACAGCTGATTGTGTTGCCGGCTGACGTTGAGCTGGAGGTGATTAACCAGCCGGATAACGGCCTGTTTTGTTCCGATCTGCTGTCGCTGACCCCCGAGCTGCTGACGATGTTTAAGACCCGTTATCTCAGGGAACCACCGCCAGGGCGTCTGACCTCGCTCTGTGCCCCGGTGACGACAGAGCTGGCGTTTATGTGGCAAAGCGTCCTGCAGGCGGTGCGGGAAGGCTTATCCTCTTCACTACAGCACCACCAGACCATGGGCCTGCTGCTGGCCTTGCACGAGGCGGGCTATGCAGGCCCGCTGCTCGTCGAGCGGCAGCAGGATCTGTCGGCGCAGGTTCGACAACTGGTCATGCTGTCGCCGGCGCAGGCATGGAGCGTGTCGCGGGTGGCGAAAATGCTCTTTCTCGGCGAGTCCACGCTGCGCCGTCGGCTGCAGCAGGAATCGCAGAGTTTTCGCCAGATTGTTGAGGAGGTGCGGATGGCCCACGCCCTGGGGCAGCTGCAGACCACCTCGCGGCCAATAGGCGAAATCGCGCAGAACAGCGGATATCAGTCGGGATCGCGCTTTACCGCGCGCTTCCGTCAGCATTATGGTTTACTGCCGAAGCACGTACGCTGAGCGAATTTGCTATCCTCAGCGTAAAGTGTGAGCGAAAAGGAGATGATAATGGCCAGTATCTGCACGATGGCATGGGTTTACGGTTCGGTTCAGGGCGTAGGGTTTCGCTATTCAACACAGCGGGAAGCGCTGCAGCTGGGGTTGACCGGCTATGCCCGTAATCTGGACGACGGCGGGGTGGAAGTGCTTGCCTGCGGCGAGGCAGAGCAGGTGGAGAAACTCATCGCCTGGCTGAAAGCCGGGGGGCCGCGCAGCGCGCGGGTTGACCGAGTGTTAACCGAACCCCATCAACCCACCCGCAGCTGGGAAAAATTCGCGATTCTCTATTAGATGCACTTCACCGGCTTCGGCAGCCCGGCGATTTTGGTCGCCTGTTTGGCGGGGCCTTTCGGGAACAGGCGATAGAGATAGCGGCTGTTGCCTTTCTCTTCGCCAAACTTGTTGGCCATCGCCTTCACCAGCATGCGGATCGCCGGAGAGGTATTGAACTCAAGGTAAAACTCGCGCACAAAGCGCACCACTTCCCAGTGTTCAACGGCGAGCGTTATCCCTTCCTGCGCGGCAATGACTTCCGCCATCGCCTCGCTCCACTGGGTGGTATCTTTCAGATAGCCTTCGCTATCCGTTTCAATTTCGTTGCCTTCAAAAATAAACATGATTTTTCACATACCGCCTGAAACTGGCCGCAGTGTAGCAAAAAAAAAGGCCCCGCATAAGCGAGGCCTCAGGATGAGCAGGAGAGCGGTTAGTCCCGGCTGGCGAAGCCCAGGATGCTCAGCAGGCTGACAAAGATGTTGTACAGCGAGACATACAGGCTAACTGTTGCGCGGATGTAGTTGGTTTCACCGCCGCGGATGATGTTGCTGGTCTCGAACAGGATGGCACCCGAAGAGATCAGGATGAACACCGCGCTAATCGCCAGATGAAGCGCCGGCAGCTGCAGGAACAGGTTAGCGACCATACCAATCAGGACCACCACCACGCCCGCCATCAGCATCCCGCCGAGGAATGACATGTCTTTGCGCGTCGTCAGCACGTAGGCCGAGCAGCAGAAGAAGACCAGTGCGGTGCCGCCCAGCGCCAGGCCGATTAAATCGCCCATGCCGGCAGAAAGGTACGCGTTCAGCATCGGCCCAAGGATATAGCCGAGGAACCCGGTGAAAGCGAAGGCGGAAATAATCCCGGTGGGTTTATTCGCCGTTTTATAGGTCAGGAACATCAGACCGTACATCCCCACAAGAGTCAAAATCAGCCCCGGGGAAGGAAGCATCAGCACCGTGCTGGCGGTGGCGGTGATAGCGGAAAACGCCAGCGTCAGGCTGAGCAGGAAATAGGTATTACGCAGAACCTTGTGCGTGCTGAGCAGCGAGGAACGGTCACGCGATGATGTAATTATGCGATCCATGAGTCACTCTCTTATGACAGATGTAATTAGGGATAAAGAATAAGAAAAACAAGCGTGAAGCCCTAATGCTTTTACCCATCTTTACTTAGCTTTTGCCGCTTTTGTCCAGCATAAAATTCTACATGGATTGGGAAAAGCGATATGTTTTCGCGTTTCGCTTCGGTGAGCCGATCGAAATCTTATAGGTTGCTGAAATATATTGCTTTATTTAAATTCTGCGACTAAGTGTGGAAGGGGGAATCACTCCGTACGTTAAAGGCAAAGGGAAATGACATTACACAAAAACAATCACATCACGCGAACGTTCCTGGCAATGAGTCTGATGGTCATAACCGGCGGGGCGCTGGCGGCACAGGTGCCGCCTGGCACCCAGCTGGCGGAAAAGCAGGAGCTGGTCAGAAATAACGGCAGTGAACCTGCCTCACTCGATCCGCATAAAGTCGAGAGCGACATTGAATTCAACATCATTAGCGATCTCTTTGAAGGGCTGGTCAGCGTGACGCCTGCGGGGGCGATCCAACCCCGGCTGGCGGAGCGCTGGGAAAACAAGGACAACCTGTTATGGACCTTCCATTTACGCCCCGGTCTGACCTGGTCCGACGGCACGGCCATCACGGCGCAGGATATCGTCTGGAGCTGGCAACGGCTGGTCTCGCCGGCCACCGCCTCGCCCTATGCGAGCTATCCCGGCAATATGCATATCGCCAACGCCCGCGAAATTGCCATGGGGCAAAAGGGACCCGAGACGCTGGGGGTAAAAGCGCTGAACGACTCCACGCTGCAGGTCACTCTGAACCAGCCGAATGCCGCTTTCCTGGCGATGCTGGCGCACCCTTCGCTGGTACCGATCGACAAAGTGCTGGTGGAGCGTTTTGCCGATAAATGGACCCGACCAGAGCATATCGTCACCAGCGGCCCGTATAAGCTGACCCAATGGGTGGTGAATGAGCGGCTGGTGGCTGAACGTAATGCGAAGTACTGGGATAATGCGCACACCGTTATTAATAAAGTGACTTACCTGCCCATCTCTTCGGAGGCTGCCGATGTCAACCGCTACAAAGCGGGGGAGATCGATATTGTTTATACGGTGCCGATCAATCAGTTTGCGCAGTTGCAGAAAACCATGGGCGATCAGCTGGACGTTTCGCCGCAGCTGGCGACCTATTACTACGAATTCAATACTACCCGCCCGCCGTTTAACGACGCCCGCGTGCGGCGCGCGCTGAATATGGCGCTTGATAAAGATATCATTGCCGGAAAAGTGCTTGGCCAGGGGCAGCGACCGGCCTGGGTGATCAGCCAGCCGGATATCGGCGGCGTGACGCTGCACAACCCGGACTACGCCAGCTGGCCGCGCGAGAAGCGGATTGCTGAGGCGAAAAAACTGCTGGCGCAGGCGGGGTATGATGACAGTCACCCATTGGTCTTTACCCTGCTGTATAACACCTATGAGTCGCACCAGCGTATCGCCATCGCCGCCAGCTCTATGTGGAAGAAAAACCTCGGCGTCGAGGTGAAGCTGCAGAACCAGGAATGGAAGACGATGCTGGATACCATGCATACGCATAACTTTGACGCCGTCCGCTATGCCTGGATCGCCGACTACGACGATGCCGCCACTTTCCTCAATACGTTCCGTACCGGTGATAGCGAGAACACCAGTCAGTACAGCAACCCGGCTTACGATGAGGCCCTGCGCAATGCGGCGAAAGCCTCCGACGTAGCGACACGGGGCAAATACTATCAGCAGGCGGAAGATCTGCTGGCGCAGGATGTTCCCGCCATTCCGGTCTATCACTATGTGCGTACCCATTTAGTGAAACCCAGGGTGGGCGGTTTCACGCCGGATAAGCTGGGGTATTACTACACCAAAGACATGTACATTAAAAAATAGTCATCTGATAGCGGTGAGGAGCGCTGATTTTCTGTGCGAACTGCCTGAAATTCAGACGAATAACACAAAATTGTTTGTTTTTAAGGCAGTTGAACAAAATGGTGCTTTACAGCATCCGCCGAGGTGTTTATAGTGCGCCTCACACCGGAAGTGTGGCCGAGCGGTTGAAGGCACCGGTCTTGAAAACCGGCGACCCGAAAGGGTTCCAGAGTTCGAATCTCTGCGCTTCCGCCATATAAAAGAAGGGGTTACCGAAAGGTAACCCCTTTTTGCTTTGGTGTCTTAGAATAGACTTAGAATATTAACTTAGAATTTTTAGTCTCAATTGGCGGCTTGTCGAGAGTGGGTGACACCTTCGTTTTACGATCATAAATCAGAACCTGGCTTTCTGTTTTATGTCCGCTGAACAGTTGTTTATCCCGGCTGCTTCCTTCGTAATCAGAGATACCTTTCGCCTTCAGATCGTGGAACGTACAGTCGAGAACGTACCCCAGTTTTACAGAAGCTTTATGCCTTGCCTCCTCCCATCGGTGGCTGAATCCTCTTTTACTGAACCCGCTACCATGTGAGCCCATCAGGACGAATGCTCCTGGATTGCCGGAATTAGAGAATGTTTTTGCAAGTTCGAAAGCCTGTTTAAGCCGGTCTGTCCACTGCTTGATCTGGCTAACATTGTTTTTACCCTGCTGAATGAAGATTCCTTCCGGCGTTACCTGTCGCCACTGCATGCCGAGTACATCAGCCAGGCGGGCAGCGCAAAGATAGGCAATTTCCATTGCTGTACGAACGACATCATCCGCCTCCTTATAGATGGCCTCATATTCCGCGTCGGTAATGTACCTCCCGCGGGCGACAGCTTTAAATTTACTGACGCCCTGGCAAGGATTTCCTTTAACCATACCCCGCTCAAAACCCCATCTGAAAACACGAGACATGCTACTCATTTCATGATTTGCCTGTGTTTTACTTTGCAAGCCTCGCCTATCCATAAACATCCTGATATCTTCAGTTTTAATTTTATCTGCCGTAATCTTCCCAAATACAGCAAGTAGCTTTTTCTGGTGTTGCAGATAATCTTTCTGCGTCCTTGGTTTCAATTCAAGATAATAGGCACTCTTAAGAAATAACCCCCATAATTTACTGAATGTCATTACGTTGGCCTGTTCGTCAATTAATGCCTCATATCTTGCCCATAACTGAGACAAGGGCATTGATACGGGGCCAATTGTGATGCATTCTTTTGAGGTTGGTTTGTAATAGTAACTGTACTTATTTGAATAAACGCGGGGAGGAAGTTTGTTATCCTCCTGTTTTTTTCTTTTTCTTCCCATAATTTAAATAGCATCAAAGTTTGGTTTTTCTTCTTCGTCAGCAACTATTTTTCTGTCTCCGAATAGTGCTGCATTCACATGTGTCCATGTCACGCGAGGCCGGCCGTCCCGACGTTTAACAAACGAAATACCGGATTTAGCTAAAGCCGAGCACTGCTTAGAAGGAAATCGGTATCCGGTCAATTCTATCAGTTCATCGTCGGTCAGGAGATCGTTTTCTCTGGTCATGGTCTTTCCTCATAAGCCGGGCTATTGCGTTGTCAGCTGTATCACAAGCGATATGGATATCGGACTGGGTCAGAGTCCTTTTTCTAACGCTGGCTGATAGCCTGCCAATTTTGATATCGAATTCAGAAAGTAAAACTACACCTGGTTGCCAACGTAGCATTGTGATCTCCGGTTTATTGGTAGACCACAATGCTAGCGGTAGTGATGGGCTATTTCTGATTATGCTTAATCAGGTTTTGTTTCGGTTGGAATGCACCATCCTCACGCGTTATCTTGATATTGCGGGGGAAGTGCATACCGAGTTCACACCGGGCCAGCGCTTCGATAATTGCGTTAGTCCCATCCGGTAACACGATATGAACTGCATCACCTTTTTTCAGAGATAGTCTCAGCATATCAGCGCACCTGCAGTGAACGTTCGCCAATCTCAAGGTGAGCGCCAGGCACTGGATTTAACAGTTCTCCCGGTATCTCTCCGCCATCAGCAGTAATCTGTGCAGCCGCCGCCTGCGAGGATTCGATAGCCTCTTTAATTGCCTTTTTGTCCGGTGTAACCACTGTCTCAACGGTTACCAAATCATCCGGAAGTAAATCGACATTATCGATCACCACGTTGATTGCACCTTTGCGGGCGGTGAAAGTGTTCTTTGCAGTTTTAACGGTATCCTGCCCCGCGGCCAGCAGGCACTGAAGCACATAATTCTTCAGGTTGATGATCTTACCTTCGAATGACTTTTTACGGGCGGCCAGGCGTTTGGCTTCTTCGTCGCAGGTTTTCGCCAGACCTTCAAGGTTGCGAACATGGACGAATACCGCGTCGAGTTTGTCGCCGAGCTGCAGTTCGAGCCCCTCCATTGTATCGGCGATCATTTCAGCTGACAGACCAGAACCGTCTTCATTTTCCAGAAGCGCCTGGAGTTTAGACATATCAGCAGCAATAGCGATTGCAGTTGTGGAAGTCATTATGCTTTCTCCTCGGCTTTATTCAGTTCTTTGAGACGACCATCTTTAATGGCAATCAGGCGGCGCAGGCGGCCAGAAAGATAGCGTTCATGTTGCTTGTCGCCGTTGGCCTGTGCGGCCTTAATGTGAACATCGATTTCACGTGCGATAGGGGAGAACACACCGTTTATTTCGTTCACTGTTACGCCATGTGCTAGTGTATTGGCGACGCGGGTTAGTTTGTCATCGAACTCCTGACGCAACCGCGCTGCATCTTCGGCGGTTTCGCTGGCGTTCTTAAGATCAAATTCGGCCTTATTCTTTTGGCGGTACTCCAGATTGTCGTAAAGCCCCATAAATATATCGCCGCTGAATCCGAGGCCGGATAATGCCTTTTTGGTGGCGTCAGTTAGTGATTTTTTAGTAGCTTCGCCGTCGCAGGTAGGGCCGTATTTACTGCCGTAAATGTAAGGGGTACATCCGTAGGCGTATTCTTCACCACGAACACCGTTTACCAGGTACCACAGCCTAATTTTTATCACATGGTGTTTTTCAGTTAGGAAGCCACCATTACCATCAGGGATCAGTTCCCATGTATTATTACCGTCAGCTCCTTTTACTGTACGTGTAATTGGTGCGCCATCATCAAAGCGTTCTTCCAGAATATCGACGCCCCAGCCACTCCCTTTCAAGCCAAACTCACGTGTTGCTACCATCGTTAGGTACGTGCCATTGATCGAGGTGCCGCCGCCGTTCTGCGTAAAGGCTTTAGTAAACCGTTCATCAGTTTTGAAAACTCGTTTCCATAGTTCCAGATTGTCACGTTCTGTTTCCTGCATTTCGTTAATGCTCTGGACGACTTCGGAAGCTTTCGGCAGGTTCTCTTCTCGGTTAGTTCGTTCAACAAGCTGATCAACGTCCTGAACGATAGTTTTTACTTTTTCTCTCAAATTCTCTTCTGGCTCTGCTCCTTCACCAGAGGCATATACGCCATAGCCCATATCGTTGAGCGTCTCACGCGCCTGTTTGGCCTGGGTATCGGTTACAATCGGCGGCGGCACTTCCTCTTTTTTGACCACGTTTGAGGCGGTATTTTGCTCCGCTGTCGGTTGTCTTTGTGATGAGCCTTCGTCTTCTTCAAAGCGGCCGTTAGCTTCAAGCCATGAAGTAATATGGCGGCGCAGACTTTCCGGAAAATGGTAAGTATCTTTCGCCGGAACGTTCTGCACTACGCCGAAAATGCTGGCACGGTCATATTTGAGTATGTTCGGTGTGACATGCAGTGATGCAGACCAACGTTTAAAATCCTCACGATCGTCTGCAATGATTTTCTCCGCGTCGCGAAGGTTGCCTGATAATACTGGCGCGTCGGGAGAGATAGGGAGCAGCGCAACAGCGATCTCCTGATCCAGTGTTGCATAGGTATGTTTATAACCACGCTTTGGCGCGATTTTAACGTTGTTATCAGTGCTGGGGGCATAATTTTGGCCTGGTACCATTTCTTCGCGTTTACCGGGATTTTCAAGCCAGCGTTTTACAAATTGAGAAATAGCCGCTTTACCCGGCATCTGGTTTTCAAAATGGGAGAAGATGCCATGGATCAGATTGTTCAGACCTTCCACGTGCATATGTTTCACTGGTTCGTTATTGTGCAGGGCGCAAAGCACATTGAAATTAAAACGGTCATCCTCTTCTATGGATTCGTTGTGGTTATCCAGATCATCAAGATAATCTACAACCTGCGAATAGAGCTGGCCGTTTATCTCTAATTTGCTGAAGAGTAATACAGCAGCAAAACGCTCCCTGGGGGATACCGTCATCAGATCGATAACTTCATCGCCTGCCGGCAACTCGGTGGCGCCGTCATCCTGGCTGTTAGCCACCCATTTTTCACCGTCAAAGGTGTTTTCCTGGGCGAAATGTTCATCGAACTGGCCGACTGCCGGCAGTGGCTGGCCTTCAATGTGTTCCCACAGCTTAGGTTTGAAATAGTTGTCTCCGTTCGCCGGGTAAGACTCCCAGAGTTTTCCGGTCATAATACTTTCAGCGACTTTCTTGTTAGGTGCTTCGACGGCGATCGCCAGCTGCACGGCACCGCAGTCTTTAATAGCCGATTTCTTGGGCTCAAATAAGCCGTTGTATATGGTCATTGGTCTTTCCTCTTGGTTGCAGGCGCAGGTCAGGCGCCAGTTAATTAAAACGGTACGTCGCTTTCTTCAATCGGAGAGTGGTCGATGCACAGCAGCTGCTGGATCTGATCTTCAATAACATTTTGCTGTATATCGGCTTCAACTGAGATTTGTTCTTTCCTTGCGCGCAGGGCGTTAACCTGCATCCCGATGATGTCGATAGGTTCTAACGGTGGAATGGGGAGTTCCAGCGTTTTGGTCGAAACGAGAACGTATCGACCAGGAAATTGCTGTGACATGTCACAAGTCGATGCATGATAAGAGGTTGGTAAAAAAGGATTAGTTGTTGCCAGAACGTAGATTGTTACTGGGATGGTAAGCGCTTCCATAGCGACTCCTTGTTGATGTATACTCAGAGCCGATCAGTGTTGATTCTGTCGGCATTGGTCTTTCCTCGCTACGGGGTTGGTCCCCTGTAGCATTCCGGGCGGTTTGGTCACTGTCCCGGGTAAATTAGCCCACTTCGGTGGGCTTTTTTACGCCTGCTGGTTGCCGGTCTTTCCTG
Source organism: Klebsiella sp. A-Nf5 (assembly GCF_002810545.1). Classification (NCBI taxonomy): domain Bacteria; kingdom Pseudomonadati; phylum Pseudomonadota; class Gammaproteobacteria; order Enterobacterales; family Enterobacteriaceae; genus Klebsiella; species Klebsiella sp. A-Nf5. The sequence continues at coordinate 198,091 of NZ_PIOG01000131.1, forward strand.
GCAGTCAGGGCTGGTCAGGCCCGTTGGTCATTGGTCTTTCCCGGCGTCAGAGCTGGTCATGCTCACTGGTCTTTCCTCGCCACTTCCCTCTCTTGGAGGGCTTCAGTTTTCACTGAAGGGTCACAAAACCGTGCTGTTAAAAAAATTGCCCGCCGCAAAGCGGGCAAAGACTACACACAGCAGTTTTCCTCTGGTACCACGCTGGCTACGTGATTCTTTACAACTGGGAGCGCACTCCGCCTTTTGATTTAACAACATCGCCATAACTGATAAAAATGAAGCGCGCTCTCATGTTGTATCCCGGACTCTTCCCGGGAGTCACACCGTACCGCCACGATGGTGAATCGCCTGTCGTGCCTGGACACCTAGCTTGCACATTCCGGCTACCCGCTGGGCTATGTACCAAGGAGCCCCCGGACCGCTTCGACGCATGTGCCATACGCCGGTTGCAGTCTTTCCCGCATGTCATCGTACTGTCGGCGACCCGAAGAATTCGCGCCCGTCTTTCCGGACTGTCAGAACTGTTTCTGAACAACTGCCGCGTGGTTAGTGCGTCGTTGATGGAGGTTAATTTAATCAAGGTTAAATTTAACGTCAAGATAGTTTTGTTTATAAAAGTTAAATGCGATGACAAAAGAAAACAAACACATTGATTATTAAGTGTTTATTTTTTCTTATTTGATTTTCTTGCCTGAAGAAGTTCGTAAAAAAGCCGATTGAAATCGTCAACCTTGCCACGTAAGTCAGCGATATGTCGCTCTTTCTCTGATTCCGGCAGTGACCTGAATAGTGTGATCAGCTCACTTTCAAGATCATCAAGCTTAAGTGGCTCTTCGTTTGATTCAGGAATTGTTGGCTGATGGTTTTCATCACCAAAAAGAATCCATGTAGGTGAGCACCTCAACGCTTTACTGAGCTGGAAGAGGTTTTGGCCGCGGGGTTCGTTATCACTGCTTTCCCATTTAGAAATGGACACGTGGGAAACCTGCGCGAGCTTCGCAACTTCGCGCTGGGTGAGGTTCAATTCTTTGCGCCGATTTTTAATCCGATCGCCAGGGGTCACGTTGTTCATCAGGTTAATATAAATTTACTTGACTTAATTTTCTTTAACTCTTAGCTTTGTTTCTTAAAGTTAACAAAGTGGGAGTTCATCAATGTTGAAAGAAGATGCCCTGGCATTCTTTGGGAATGCCACAAAACTGGCTCACGCAGCCGGTGTGTCTCTACCAGCAGTTTCTCGTTGGGGGGAAGTAATCCCCGAACGCCGCGCTGCTCGCCTGGACAGAGCGACAAAGGGCGCTCTCAAATATGATCCTGTGTTTTATCAAGGGCAGCAGCCAGGTAACGCAGCTTAGCAGCAAGCGAATTTGATATCTGATTACGCTTAATCAATTTTCAGCGACAGGAGACGCGAAGTGGAAAACCTCGATGAACTGAAACGAGAGATCTTTAACTGGGCAGCAGAAAGCGGGCAGGAGTTAGTCGCCATCGAGATCAGCCGTATGTGGTTTCGTCTCGGCGGTAATACCGGCGCGCTGAAGCTGCACCAGATTGAAGATGCTGCGGGAAACGCCAACTGGCGGGCGATCAACAACAACCGGCAACAGATTTTTCGTTGGCTGCGAGGCGAGACCAAAGCTGCGAGAGCCAAAACTATGGCCCTGGCCAAGGCGATGGAAGCGGCGCTGCCGGCGGAACGTTACGCACGCCTGGACATGTCTACCCAGTATTTGATCTGCGTCGCCATACGCGAATTTGCGGCGGCCATTATCGCGTTATTGCTCGAGGCCAGAGACGGCCCGCAGCAAGTTGCGAAGGCATTGCAAGCGATGAGAGAAACACAGCGCCTGACCAGCGTTTAACCTGTACCGAGGAAAGACCAATGAGAACACAAGACCGCATCACCTGGCGGAACGGGTTTCGCCGGAACGGGGTGCAAGTCCCGATGGAAGATATCGAATCGATTTTCGAGGAACGTCGCGCTGCTGCGCTGACGATCTGGGAACGCTACGAGCTGCGAAAGGCAGAACTGCAGGAATTAGGTCTGACCCAGAAAGAATATGAAATAGCCTGCCGCCAGTTGGCCGATACGCTGGGGATCTGACTATGAGTATGACACTTATGGCCAAAGCAATGGCCATCAAAACCGGTAACCCGATACGAAAACTAGTGCTGATCAAACTGGCGGATAACGCCAATGATTCCGGCGAATGCTGGCCGTCTTATAAGCATATTGCCGATCACTGCGAATGCAGCAAAAGCGCAGTTCGTGATCATATCGATGCATTAATTTCTATGGGTCTGCTGGTCAAAGAAAACCGCCCGGGGGTAAAAAACGGAAAGGGAAACGCATCGAATCTGTATTGTATGAATCTCGATAACCCTATGCCGCCAAAAAGCATAGCCCCTATGCCGCCAGAAAGCACAGGTATGCCGCCAAAAAGCATAGCCCCTATGCCGTGTGGCGGCACCAGAACCAGTCACTCTTTTGAACCAGTCATAGAACCTACTGATCCCCCTAACCCCCAAACGGGGGAAGGCGAGGAAAGAATTAATTCTAATGCTAAAAAAGCGCTGGAATTTTACAACGAGAAAACGGGCACCCGCTGCCGAGACCTGAAACCGTTTGTGATGATGCTGACTCCTACCACCACTCGGGAAGGGTACACCCTGGACGAACTGCAGTTGGTTATCCGCTGGGTGCTGGCCACATGGCGCCGCCGCGGCGATAGCCTGCCGAAGCCTGCGAACATCTGCCGGATAAACCGCTTTGATGGCTATCTTGCCGACGCTGAGGCATGGGCTGTTTTGGAGGCGAATATCGACCCGGAAGCCGTCATGAACGGCTACAACGAAATTTTCGCTGACGTTCTGCCTGCTGCTGAACTGGATGCCGACCGCCGCCGGATGATCACCCGCCTGGCTGCTCACATGAAAAATAAAACTACCGGTGCATTCCTGGGGTACTTCGAAAAATTCCGCGCTGATGCTCCTGATTTTTATTTCGGTACAGATGGCGGATGGCGAGCCAGCTTTGACTACCTGATGAAACCAGAAACGTTACGCAATACCCGGGAAGGTTCGTTATGACTCCGCAGGAACTGGAAGCTTGTGTGCTGGCTGGCCTGCTAAATGGCGGCGCCAGTCCGGACGCATTCGATGTGATCGCCTCTACGCCTGAAGAATCTTTCAGTATCGGGTTTCACCGTCGCGCGTTCTCCGAAATTAAAAAACAGGCGCTGGCGAACGGCCTGATCGACATGCTGTTTGTCAGTGAAGCGCTGGGCGGTAGTAGTCTGGCTGATTTATCAGAAATTACACGTATGCCTGCCACGGTACCGAACCTGAAGGGTTACGCCGGCAAAATGGTTAAGGCGTGGCGCAGCCGCCGTATGGCCGAATTACTGCAGCAGGGCGCTGATGGCATCCGGCAGGCAAACAACCAGGAACAGCGCGATCAGGTTGTTGAAACTGCCGTGGCGCAGCTGCTGGACATGACCGGCGACACTGGCGACGTGCAGCCGGTACACATGAGCGAATTATTGCCTGTGTACATGGAAACCATGCAGAAACGCATGGACGGCGAAGAGGGCACCCGAAATTTAAAGACCGGGATCGACGAACTGGACGATGCCACTGGCGGTATTAACCTGCAGGATTTGATTGTTGTCGCTGGCCGTCCTGGCATGGGTAAAACGGAATTTGCGCTGAAGATTGTCGATGGCGTTACTGCTGCCGGCGGTGGCGCGTTGATATTCAGCATGGAAATGGCTGCTGCGCAAATCGTAGAACGCTCTCTGGCGGGCTCTGGCAACATGTCGGTTTCACGCCTGCGTAATCCCCTCGATATGCAGGATGAGGACTGGGCGCGCTTTACAGCGGCCATGGAGACCATGAACGGGCGCGATATCTGGATCGTCGATGCTACCGATCTGACGATTGAGCAAATCCGGGCTGTTGCAGAGACGCATAAGCGCCGCTATCCGCATCTGGCGATGATCGTTGTTGATTACCTTGGCCTGATTAAAAAACCGAAGGCAGAGCGTAACGACCTGGCGATCGCCCACATTTCCCGGAACCTTAAAACTATGGCTATGCGCCTGCATACGCCGACGTTCGCGCTTAGCCAGCTTTCGCGCGCCGTGGATTCCCGTCCGGCGACCCAGCGTCGCCCGGTTATGTCAGACCTCCGCGACTCCGGTTCTATCGAGCAGGACGCCGACAGCATCATGTTCCTGTACCGCGATGAAGTCTACAACCCTGAAAGCCCGGCGGCGGGGATCGCCGAAATCATCCTGGGGAAAAGTCGATTCAGTGCTGCTGGTGCCGTTATCTATCAGGAGTTCAAAAACGGTCACTTCCTGCACGTTGATCAGCATGTCGGCAAAGAGAAAACACGCATTCAGCTGGAGGCAGCAAAACCACGAAAACAACCGCGTAGATATTCAGAGAAGTACAACACCGATGCATTTTAACTGCGCCTGACCAGCGCAATAAAACCGAGGAAAGACCTATGACCACGAATTTAAATTACCCAAAACCTGTAAATCCAGATGATGGCTGTAACTGGATCCCCGTTATTCTGTGGCGCATGAACGCCGGCGCCCGTGCGCGTAGCCGTTCTGTATTCGTCGCTGCTCCGCGGCCAGAACCAGTTCCGGGGATCACCCCGAAAAAGCCGGTAAAACGTGAAACTGCTACGGCCGCGGTATCCGGCCGCCGTCGTAAAACACATGTCGGCACCGTGATTTATTACAAGGGTGAAAAAACTGTACGGCTCAGCGAGGGTGCTACCGTCTGGTCTGCTGGACCTAATGAGCATTTCGATAAAAAAACTGGCCAGCGTGTCGGCAGCATTGGCCGGCATCGCCTGCTGCTGGAGAGTATTAAACCTCTGAATAGCACCATCGATGAAGTTTCCGCCCAACAATTAGTTGCGCTGATGAAGGGTAAGACACTGTCGTATCAGAACATTCTTTCAGCCATCAAAAAACATCATCCTGATGCTGAGATCACCTTACGTGATCTGCAAAAACGTATCTCAACGATGCTCGCATCGAATCACGTCGGAATTATTCGGCATGACGACATGCCTGTGCCGCATTTCACACTGACCAGCGTGGATCCCCGCTATTACGCCAACTCTGAAAAAACGAGGGCATGAGGCATGGCCGGGCAATCAGATTATCTGCCGCCCGGCTTACCGCTCAATCGCGCCAAATGGCCGCAGGAGTGCCAAATCAAAGAGCACTACGACATGCGCGCCTCGGCACTCATACGCCAGCTGTTCGAGAAGAAAGTTACTCGGCAGTACATCGTTGAGTCGATTGCAGCGACGCCGGAAAGCTACCGGGAGTTTTTCAAAGCGAGATTAAATTTTTGGCGGGAGAAGCGAGCGTAGATAGAGTTATTTAAGTAATTGCAGGTTTTAAAATATACTCATCTTGGCGTTTTTATACTAATTAACAAGCTCATGGATGGCTTTAGATTTATCGATAGGCTGGCTTATTTAATGTAGGTTGTTAAAGATAGCATATGTCTTAGAAGAGCTCTTGCGTGAGAATATGATTTTCTTGACTTTTTTGATGGAAAGTGGTAAAGATAAAAAAGATTTTATATAGATCATTTTAGGGACAGAATCATGCAATGTGTACAGAACAATCAGCAGTTTAATTTTTTTTCTGATAATACAGATGTTACCACTAACCCAATGGTAATTAGCTCATTTTTGAATGCTTTATCTAAATTTGGTCTGATACCGACTTTTGGTCAAGAGTTAAATGCTTTAACGGGTGAAAAAAAACAAGTTTTAATCATGACTAACCCTGAGCAAACGTATAAAATTGAATTCCCTTCTCACGCTGTAATGATATCTGGCGTTGGCATGGATGTTGATGAATATAACGCCAGAACTATCGATGTTCTTGGTGCGCTGGGATCACTGATGCCTAATAAGAAAGCGAACAGGTTAGCTGTTATTAATGCGGCAATATATAGTGGAACTCAAGAGCAGTATCAAAGCACATATACTAAACTATTTACCTATAAAGATATTGAACCATTTGAGTGGGAGAATAAAGTAGTTCAAAGATTCAACACTCCTGAAGTGGATGTAGATATTAATCATGTTAGCGTGATTAGACGCTGTACAATTTCATCTGCGCTAGTCAATTCAGGGAGAGATACTGATGTTATAATGTTTGAAAATGATACCAATACTGTACGTGAGGCATCTGCTTTTCGTTATGACTGGAATCGAACTATTGAATTATTTAAATCATTATCCTCAATTAACGCTTCTGAATTAGCAAAAGCTGAAAGATACACAAAATAAATGGAGGTTGGAGTGAGTAAATTTTCAAGTGATTTATATTCAATATCTTACAAGCGAAATGATAGCTCTCGCGGTTATACTGGAATAGTATCTTTTCTTGGGGAAAACAGTATTGAGAGGTCAGGGGATAATGACGGTCGGTATAAAAACCTGGGAATCACTAAAAATTTAGCATTTCCAGAATTGAAAGGAGTTGCAAGTAGTGTAAATGAAATGGCTTTGATTAAGTCTCAAACATCAGGTTCTTCTCAACAACAAGATGTTTATATCGAAGTCCCTAATTTGGTTAGTAATGTTTTAGGTTATTTAGTCTCTGAGGAGTATATTGATGGCGAGATATCGAAAACACACTTGTATTTAGAAACAATTAGAGAAAAGCATCCAATTCAATTCCCCGATGTTTTTCAACAGGTTTGGTTGAGGCTTTTTAGAGATGATGCGCTAAGGTTTAGGAATTTCATTTGTATAGCAGCCGGCCTGAATTATAACCACCTTAAAGACAGGGCCGATGCTCTCGTTTTGGGAGCATTTGCGCATGTGGATGAAGATGTAAATGAAGCAGGTATTAGGGCTGTGGAATCCTGGGGAGTTTCCAGCCATTATTCTTTAATTTCAAATTTACGTCCCTTTAATGATTCATTCTTAGAGGAATATAGAATTGCTGTTCTTGCTGATTTGAAAGGTGGGATATGACCTATTTATTAAGGAAGTTTTCATACTCTAAATGGAAGGTGAATAAAGAATTCCCTCCAATGCATTTTACTGCTGATGCTATTACTAATTGCATTAAAACAAGCAAAAACCAGCTATCTGTTTGGTTGTCAGACAGTAATGATTTTTCTAGTGATGAAGTGCAAAAATTAGTTGTTGCTTTAGCAACGACTATGGATAAACCAGATGTGATGGATTTTGTTTGGTTGGATTCAGAATGGTTTGAGAATGAGGATATTCCATTAATCTATAATAAAGGCATATCAAAATATGAATCATTAAATGTTAAGCATAGAGATTTATCTGAGTTAGATTTGGAAAGGCTTTCAAAGGTAGGAAAGCATATAATCGAAAAAATGGAAGCGCCGGATAATCGAAAGAGATTCACTAAAAAAGAAATAATAGCCTTGGTTTTGAAGTGGCAAATGACAGATAACGAATTTCAAATATCAGATTTGAAACCAAGCTGGCATGAGCCATTAAATGAACTACTTGCAAAGTCCTAATAATGGCCTTTCTATCTGAATGTAAAAAATAAATTATTATCTAGCTTCAAATTGTGGCTCCTGAAGGATATTTTTTTACGACTTGTAAAGCAGAAATTATAGCAATTAGATGTGAACTTCCTGTTTGGCTTGGGTGCCACCAAGGAAGTTCCAGTGATATTTTATGCGGTGTATTCATTAAACAACACTCCCAATAAACATACAGGCATACACATAAGAGCCGTCAAAAATGACGGTTTTCTTTTATATTAAATCGGGTATTTTCAGATTAATTGTTGTTTTTTAACGATTTGTGCTCTGAAAAATTTGCGCTTACTGTCAGTTGATAGTATAAATACTGTAATTTTATACAGTGTTATTGTTGAGGGAGAGGTAGTGGTTGATAAGAAAGACGCAGGAGACCTTCTCCCCGACGATGGCGATGTACTGATAACGTGTGAAAATGGGAAGATCAAGAAGACCAGAAAAGTCCACCCTGATGAGCATGTGGCAACACTTAACGCGTTGTTTGAGTTAGCTAAATTGACTGGTTACACCATTATCAAACCAGACGGTACTATGCTATAATTACTCCGTTGGCCTGAACACCCAACACAATGTAATTCTGAACAATTGCTGCGCTAAAGGGGAACCCAATGGCGCAGTATTCATTTATCAAATCAGCAGGCGATGTATTAATCCCTGCATCTCCAGACGCCCGCGAGTTTGTTAAGAAAATTCGCCTAGGGGCAGTCCTTTATTCTGATTTTAAGCAGGCAAGAAACCCGGCATTTCACCGCAAATTTTTTGCCCTCCTGAATCTGGGATTTGATTACTGGCAACCTTCCGGCGGTGCAATATCGCCAGCCGATAAAAAACTGGTCCGTGGTTACGTGCTGCTGGTGGCCCACTATGCCGGACATGGCGACACATTGCAGGAACTGGCGGATCAATATCTCCGTGAAGAGGCTGAAAAGCGCGCAGGGAATATCAGCGCTGTTAAATCGTTTGAAGCGTTTCGCGCCTGGGTAACCATCGAAGCTGGTTTTTATAACGAATACCAGATGCCTGATGGCACCACTCGCAAGGAACCCAAATCCATATCGTTCGCAAAAATGGACGACCTTGAATTCTCCCAGCTTTATAAGTCAGTCCTCGACGTTCTCTGGAACTTCATTCTGTTCCGCACCTTCCCGACACAGCAGGCCGCAGAAAATGCAGCCTCTCAGCTTTTCAGTTATGCGGCCTGAGGTCACCACCATGACTAAAGACGATAAAGACTGGCTGTCAGACGTAGCCGAACTGGGTTGCATTGTCTGTCGCAATCTTGGTTTTGGTTCCACTCCGGCAGAAATTCACCACATCCGAACCGGTCAGGGCGCCGGCCAGCGAGCAAATCACAAAAGAACCTTGCCTCTTTGCCCTGCGCACCACCGCACTGGCGGTTTTGGCGTGGCAATTCATGCCGGACAAAAGACATGGGAGGGCAAATACGGTACCGAACTGGAGTTGCTCGATCAGGTGACTACTGAAGTGAAGGTGTTGCGCCTATGTCGGGTTTAACCAGAAAAAAAATTGCGGTACTTGAGCTTATTCGCACCTGTTCGGAAGGGATAACTTCTGCCGAAGTGATGTATTCGCTCGGCATGTCGCGCAGCACAGTATTTTTTATTTTGGACAGTCTGCTTAAAGCCAATCTCATATTCCGCGCCCACAACGAAACAGGACGTAATTCACGTCGTATTTATTTCCCAACTGCAGAGCTGGCGGAGGAGTTTTCCGGGAAAAAAATCCCTATGAGCAAGCGTGAAAGCTTTTTCGACTCCTGCCGGCGCCACAGCAAAAACTACATGATCACTCTGCTGCTGCGGAGCGCACGCCAACCACCGAAAGAGGAGAATCAATGATCACCCTTAATGAAGAACAGGCAAAGAAACTGCTCTCACTGATGAAAGAGCGGTTTCTAAAAGCTCACCTTAATACCGCTATGTACGGCGCAGCTGCTTACGCGAACGGTGATTCTGACCGTGTAATTTTACGCGCAATAAAAAACGGTGACGCCCCTGAACTGAAAATCCTGATGGCCGCCATGGGTCTCATCCCAGAAGAGGAAGACAATAGTGAAAAAACTGCATGAGTTAGACACCAGTATTCAGGTGGAGATCGTCAAAAGTGCTGGTGCTGTTCTGGCTAAAAATTTCGGCTGGCCCGGCGGTTCAGACGGAACGCAGGCAGCTAAAGACATTGTCACATCTGTCGTGGATGCATTCCTGTCGCTTTACCCGGAAGAAAAACCACACGATGAGAAAATTGAAGAGCCAAAAAGCGATCCCGAAGAAATTCAGCAGAAACGGAAATACACCCGTCGTAACACGGAGTAATGAGATATGGCAGCGCCAAAGGGCAATAAATTCTGGCTGGCACGCAGCAAGCACGGGAGAAACCCAAAGTTCTCTGATCCTGAAAAGCTGTGGGATGCCTGCTGTGAATATTTCGACTGGGTGGAAAAGCATCCTCTGTGGGAAACCAAAGCATTCAGTTTTCAGGGACAAATCACTAAAGCCAGACTCCCGAAAATGCGTGCTATGACGCTTAGCGGCTTGTTTCTGTTCCTCGATATAGACCGGAAGACGTGGGAAGCATACGCGAAGAAAAAAGATTTACTCCCGATCACTACGCGAGTGGAAAGCCTCATCTATGAGCAGAAATTTTCTGGCGCTGCCGCTGATCTGCTTAACGCCAACATCATTGCTCGCGAGCTTGGGCTGGTGGAAAAAAAATCTGTTGAGGGTGATCTGGAAATGACCGTCAAGGTAAAGCACTTCAACGAAAAAGAATAGCCAGGCGTTTCAATTGCCTGGTTAATCGATTGAATGAGATAAACCCCGGCATTTTATCCAGTAGAGTGAATAGGAAGTGAATAAATGGCAGAAATTATTCTCCCGGCGAACAACTGGACTCCCCGCCCACATCAGCGAAGGGCATGGGCTGAAATTCAGGGTGGAAAAAAAAGAGCGGCGCTTTGCTGGCCTCGCCGTTACGGGAAAGATGATTTCAGCCTGCACATGACAGCATGTAAGGCATTCGAGCGTGTCGGGAACTATGCCCACTGCCTGCCGCAGGCGAACCAGGTAAGAAAGGCTATCTGGAAGGCGGTTAATCCGAGGACGGGGCGTCTGCGTATCGATGAGGCTTTTCCTCATGAGTTGAGAAGAAAAACGCTCGATAACGAGATGATGATCGAGTTCATCAACGGTTCCACGTGGCAGGCAGTCGGCAGCGACAACTATGGCGCGCTCATTGGTTCCGGTCATGTCGGGATTGTTTTCTCTGAATGGGCACTAAGTAACCCCTCTGCGTGGGCATTTTTGCGACCGATACTGGCTGATAACGGCGGCTGGGCTTTTTTTGTCTCCACACCACGCGGGAAAAACCACTTCTACAAAATGTTCCAGGGTGGGTTAAAGGATCCTGACAACTGGTTTTGTGATCATTTAAGCGCCGATATTACGCTGCACATCCCACCGGAAACACTCGCTCAGGAGTTGCGCGAGATGCAGGCAGAGCGCGGGGAGGATGAGGGGCAAGCTCTGTTCAATCAGGAATACATGTGCGACTGGAACGCTGCAATACCCGGCGCCTATTACTCATCGATTTTGGTTGGTCTGGAGAAGGCAGGGCAAATAGGGAATGTGCCGTGGGATCCCCAGTATGAGGTTTACACGTCATGGGACCTGGGCATTGGCGACGCAACGGCTATCTGGTTTTATCAGTTTATCGGCAAAGAGGTACGCGTCATTGATTATTACGAATCGTCCGGTGTTGGCCTGGAGCACTACGTAAAAATATTGCGCGAGAAACCGTATACCTATGCTGAGCGTCATTTCTTCCCGCACGATGTACGCGCCCGAGAACTTAGCACCGGAGCATCACGCGAAGAGACGCTGGGCAAGCTGGGGATACGCTGTAAGGTACTGCCGGCCACATCGGTTGATGATGGTATCAGCGAGGTGCGCATGATGCTGCGTTCCTGCTGGTTCGATAAGGCCAAATGCGAAAAAGGCCTGGAGGCTCTGGGACAGTATCAAAAAGAGTGGGACGACACTCGCAAAATGTATAAGCCAACCCCTCTGCATAACTGGACGTCTCACGGCGCAGACTCATTCCGCTATGGTGCAGTAGGCAGTAAGTCTTTGCGTAGCGGCAACCGCCACACAATCCAGCAATTTGCCCAGTCCAATTACGATCCTTATAACCCTCCTGGACAAAGCCAGCAGTTTTACGCTGATTCCGACTGGGATCTGTACGGGGATAACTGATGTCAGACCAAAACACACAAGAAAATGAATCAGAGCGTATCGGCCGGATACTGCGCGAGCAAAAGAGCATGGAAACGGATCGCTCCGTATTCGAACAGCACTGGCAGGAAATAGCAGAGCGCATTCTACCGCGCAGTGCTGAGTTCAAGGGGACCAGGCAGAAGGGCGGTAAACGTACCGAGAAAGCGATAGATGCTACTGGCGCGCTGGCGCTGCAAAAATTCGGAGCGGCCATCGAATCAGTTATCACCCCGAGAACACAGAAATGGCACACTCTCAGCAATGAGCGATTCGCTAATGATGAAGAGGTGCAGCGTTATTTCCAGGAGGTTCGCGATATTCTCTTCCGCCTCCGTTATGCACCGTGGGCTAATTTCGCCTCGCAATCTCATGAGCATTATATTTCCTCGGGTGCATTTGGGACCGGCTGCACGTTCGTTGATAACGTGATCGGAAAAGGCCCGCGTTATTGCACTTATCACCTGCGAGAAATTTATTTCACTGAGAATTTCCAGGGGATGATCGATGTTGTCCACCGTAAATATTGCATGACTGCCCGTCAGGCTATTCAGCAATTTGGCGAAGATAATCTCCCTCAACAGGTAAGAACGACCGCGAAGAGCGACCCGTCAAAGCAATTTAACTTCCTACACCGCGTCGAACCTAATGATAAACGTGACATGTCACGGCAGGACAAAGAGGGCATGCCATTCCGGTCTGTGCATATTTGCATGGAGGGAAGCAAGATTGTGCAGGAGGGTGGCTACTGGTCACAGCCCTATGCAATCAGCCGCTATTACACCGCGCCGGGTGAGGTATATGGACGCTCACCTGCAATGGTTGTTCTACCGGATATTAAGCTGCTGAACGAAATCAACCGCGCCATTATCGAGGGTGCGCAAATGGCCGTGCGCCCGCCGATGCTGTTACCGGAAGACGGCATTCTGCAACCGTTCAAAATGATGCCTGGCGCGCTGAACTTCGGCGGAATGAACCGGGACGGTAAACCACTTGCCTTACCTCTGAATACTGCTACTGATTTTAGCGTGGCGATGACGCTGGCAGAGCAGAAACGACAGACAATCAACGACGGTTTTTTTATCACGCTCTTCCAGATCCTCGTTGATAACCCTCAAATGACTGCAACAGAAGCGATGCTGCGTGCTCAGGAAAAAGGTCAGTTGCTGGCGCCGACCGCCGGGCGTATTCAGGCCGAGTTCCTGGGGACTCTGATCCTGCGGGAAATTGACATTGCTTATCAGAACGGTCTGCTGCCCGAACCGCCCGAACAACTGAAAGAAATTGGTGGCGAATACGATATCGAATACACCAGCCCGCTGGTGCGCCTGCAGATGAGCGAAGAAGCGAGCGGGATAATGACCGTTATAAACGCAGCAGGCACTATCGGGCAGTTTGATCAGGGCATCGCCAGAAGCCTGAATGGTGACGACGCATTGCGCTTTATTGCTAAAGCCAGTGGCGCGCCGCAGCAGATCGTTAAAACCGCAGAGGAAATATCTGAGCAGGATGCTGCAGATCAGCGGCAACTGCAACTACAGCAGCTTCTTGCTGCAGCTCCCGTCGCTGCAACCGCAGCTAAAGATTTCGCCCAGGCCAATCAGATTGCGCAGACACCCGCGCCGTCGCCAGCGTTACAGGGATAATGATGAACCGTATAAAAAGTCTGTGGCTCACGCTGAACCGTGCGCGGGCTTTCCAGTCCGTCTTCGGCACCCCGGGGAACATGACGCCGGAACAGAAAGTTGTCATCCGACTATTGGCAAAACTCTGTCACGTCAATTCTTCCAGTGTCGCTATTTCCCCAACGACCCAGCAAACCGACCCATACGCCGTATTTGTTTCGGAGGGCCGCCGGGAAGTTTTCCTGCACATAAACCACTATCTCGGCCTGTCGCAATCTGATATTGCCGCCATGATCGCCGAAGAAATGAACGAACTAAACGAGGAGGACAACAATGAATCTGTTTGAACGTTTGATGCTGCGCCGTCTTATGAATGTTGCGGGTGAAGGTGGAGAGGGTGGAGCCCCGTCAGCAGCCGCAACAGAAGAACAACAACAGGAGCAGCAGCCCGGCCTTCTTAATCCCGGTGAACCAGCAGGGCAGCAACCGGGCCAACAACCTCAGCAGCAGGAACAACAACAGGCGCCCGCGGCGTTTATTGAAAAATTGCCTGACGATGGCGACGAAAAAGGCTGGCAGGATCTTTATGCGAAGTTGGGGCGCCCGGAAAAAATTGAAGACTACGGTATTAAGCCACCGGAAGGCAGTGACGGGGCATTTTTAAATACGGCCTTGAGCTGGATGCATGAAAGCGGGCTCAATAAAAAGCAGGCTGAAACCGTAATTAATAAATTCAACGAATATGCAGCCGAACAACAAAAAAGTGCCCAGGAAAATATTGCTAATCAAAATGCTGCTAACCGGGAAAAGGTTATCAAGTCCTGGGGAAGTGAAGTTGAGGCAAATACAGCGATCCTCCAGAACGCCGTGCAGCGATTTTTCCCCGATGCTGTGATTGAAAAATTCAACACTGCGGGATTACTCAATGACCCAGACCTTGTGAATGCAGTCCTGGCGATCGGTAAAGCGCTAGGTGAAGACAAAACAGTTACAGCCGCAGCGACGGGGAATGCAGCAGAAAAAGACATTGCCCACCGCATGTGGCCGAACATGCAATAAGGAGTTTTAAATGCCAACACTTACCGGCTTACCGACTCTCTGGGACGCAGCGAAATTGCTTGATCCTGATGGCACTTCTGCGAATGTCGCGGAGGTTCTGGATCAGGACAACGAAATGCTCTGGGATTGCCCGTTTTATGAAGGCAACCTGCCGACCGGAACGCGCATCACAACCCGTACTGGTTTACCTGCTGTGTACTGGCGCAAGCTGAACAAAGGTATTCCGGAAAGCAAGGCAACTACCGCGCAGGTAGATGAGACTACCGGTCTTCTTGAAGCCCGCTCTCAGGTTGATGTTCGGGTTGCTGCGCTGAATGGTAATACGGCAGGTTTTCGCTTCAACCAGTCTAAACCGTTCATGGAAGCGATGAACCAGAAGGCTCAATTCCAGATGCTTAACGGTACGCTTGTTGGGCAACCGGAGGCATTCCTGGGCATTGCTCCACGCTTCAGCGATTTGTCTGCGCCTAATGCCGACAACATCATCGACGCCGGCGGTACTGGTGCGAATCTCACCTCGATTTATCTCATCGGATGGGCGCCTGACAAGGTCTACGGAATTTTTCCGAAAGGTTCAAAAGCCGGTCTGACTCATCGTGATTTGGGCGAGGGCGACGCCTTTGATGATGATGGCAACCGCTTCCGGGCGCTGATGGACCTCTATACCTGGGATCTCGGTATTGCGCTGCACGACTGGCGCTACGTCGTACGCATCGCCAACATTGATGTTACCGCTCTGCGTACTAACGCTAATGCGGGTGCAAACCTCATCAAACTGATGGCTATCGCGGAAGAGCGTATCCAGTCACTGGTTGGTGTAAGCCCGGCTTATTACATGAACCGCACACTGCGCGCGATGCTGCGTCTGCAGCTGGTTGATGCCGTGAAAAACTCAACCCTGACAATGGAAATGGCTGGCGGACGTCGTGTGATGTTCTTTGGCGAGGTTCCGGTGCGCCGGGTTGACCAGTTAAAAATCGGGGAAGCTCAGGTCGTCGCCTCTTAACGGGGCGATTTTCCGGTTTACTTTTTCAGGAGATAACCATGTTTGTTGATGCCCAGCTTGAATTTTCTGACTCCCAGGCGATCACCGCCTCGGCAGCCAGCACGAATATTATCGATTTCAACCCGGCCTTTGATTACAACACAGTGATCGATGCGGGTGCTGGCGAGCCGACTTTTCTGGTTGTGACTCCGTCGGTGACATTCGCTGCCGCAGGGGCGGCCACGCTTGCGATTGAGTTACGCGCTTATGCCAACGAGGACAAAAGCGATACGCCAACCGTTATTTTTTCTACTCCAGCGAAAGCGCTGGGCAGTCTCGTCGCAGGCAAACCGGTTGTCGTGGTGGCGCTGCCTTCGGCCAATTATAAACGCTTTTTAAGCCTGCAATATACGGTGGCGACAGGCCCATTCACCGCCGGCGCAGTGGATGCCTTCATAACGAAAGATGCACAGACGTGGCGCTCTTACGCTAATAACGTTGAGTTCGCTGCGCTTAATCTCAGCATTGCTTAATTAGGGTGGAGTGAGTGCGTTTTCAGGGGCTGCGGCCCCTGCTTTTTTATGAGGTATTATGATGACCGGTCAGACAGATATCATGAATCTGGCGCTGGTTTCCTTCCTGGGATCCGACCATCTCATGGATCGTGATGAGCAGGATAAAAACACGCGCGTGATGAACCTGATTTACAACCCTCTCCTCGAAAAACTACAGCGCGAATATGCCTGGAATTTTTGCGCCCGCAGCGCCCAGCTTACCCCGTTAAACAAAACGCCTGTCATCGACTATCAATACGCTTACCAGCTGCCCGTTGATTTAATGGTACTGGTATCGGTGGGGGACAGATATTACGGGCGTGATTTCTCTGAATACGATCCCCGCCTGGTCACGGCTGAATATCGCATCGAGGGACGGGAATTGCTGACGGATCTACAGCCACCGCTTAGCGTGCGCTATCGGGCCAGAGTAACCGATGCATCACAATTCGACTCCACCTTTGTTGATGCGCTGGCTTGTATGCTGGCGGTTCGCTCCTGTAAAGCGGTGACCGGCAAGGATACGCTGGTTGAATCGCTGTTGCAGCAGTTCCAGATGATCATCGCAGGAGCCATTCGCGTAAACGCTATAGAAAAGCCCAGTGAGAAATTCCCACCTTCAACCTGGATGGAGGCTCGTTTGTAATGGCAAAAATCCGCCCTATAAAGCGCAGCTTTAATGCTGGAATACTTTCGCCTGTGATGTATGGGCAAGTAGATTTTGATAAGTGGGCCAGCGCCGTCAAGTACATGAAAAACTTCATACCGCTACCGCAGGGGCCCGCGCGTCGCCGCGGCGGGACGCAATACGCCGGTTCAGTAAAAAACAGCAGCGACCGAGTCTGGTTAGCATCATTTCAGTTTAGTACGACGGAGGCTTTTATCCTGGAGTTTGGCCCTGGATACATCCGGTTCTGGTACAACCATGCGCAACTGCTGGATGGCGATAACAACATTCTTGAAATTGATACGCCGTGGGGAGCTGATGATCTGACCCGTAACGGGAAATTTGGCCTGTCTCTGCAGCAGTCAGCAGACGTGATTTACATAACCTGCACAAATGGAAATTACCCTGTTTATAAGCTGACGCGAAACACTAATACCAACTGGAGCCTGGCAGAGGCCAGTTTTTCCGGTGGCCCATTCGCTGATATTAATTCTGACAAATCCAGCGTCGTTTACACCGACCAGTTCAGGATCTGGTCTGAGGATGGAAACGATTTGCCTGATGGCACCCCAACCACTACAAGCCTGTGTAACATCACTGCCAACACAGATATTTTTCAGACTGCGCATGTAGGGTGTCTTTTTTACATCGAAGCCAGCACTGATGCAGTGGATGATGATACCGGTCATAGCGGTTACATACCCGCCTGGGCTGCTGGCACATCAGAAACTTTCTCCGCCGGTGTTTTCTGCCGTTCAGATGGGAAATATTACGAAGACATGGACGGCACCAAGACCGGTAATACGCAGCCTACATGGACAGCTGGCGCCCACAGGGATGGAAGCGGTGGTGATGCGTCGCTCTGGCGATATTCAGGCGGTGGCTGGGGGATCATTGAGATAACAGCGGTCAATAGCGCCACATCCGCAACCGGTAAGATCGTCACTGAACTACCACCCAGCGTCAGAAACACAGTTGGGAAAACGTATAAATACGCTTTCGGTGACTGGTCTGATGTTCTCCGCTACCCCCAGTTTGCGGCATTTTTCCGGGGACGCCTGGTCTTCGCTGGCCGACAAAAAATATGGTCCAGTGTCGCTGGTGATCTGCAGAACTTCAGCCCAATGACAAATGGCTATGAGGCAGAAAGCGATGATTCGATTAATGATCGCATTGATGATACTCAGGACACCATGCAATGGCTGGTCGCCTCCGCAGGGAAAATATTTATCGGCACTGCCGGGTATGAATTCTCCTATGGCGAGCAAAGCCTGACTTCCGTTTTTGGAGCGGGTAATACAAAGGTTGAGCTGAACAGTACGATCGGCAGCAACGAAGTGCAGGCAGAGCGCCTTTTTGATCGAGTTGCGTTTGTGCAGCGTGCTGGGCGCAAGGTGATGATTGCCGCCTATGATTCGGGCAGTGACTCGTTTTCAGCAACCAATTCCTGCATTCTGGCCCCCCATCTTTTTACGTCTGAAATCATTGCACTGGCGTATCAGCAGGAGCCCAACCGGATCCTTTGGGTGTTGCTGGAAGAAGGCAAACTGCTGGGACTGACCTATGACGCAGAGCAAAACATCACCGGCTGGCATGAGCATGCTACCGGCGGTGCGGTGGAAAGTATCAAGGTCATTCCGGATATCGATGGCGGACGCGATGAGCTGTGGATGGTGGTCAGGCGTACCATTAACGGTGCGACGGTACGTTATCTGGAGTATCTGCTGCCGGAGTATGACAGCGCCTTTATTGCGCAAGCGTGGGCGAGGGTGCTGGATTGTATGGCGACGTACAACGGTGCTGCGACAACCGTTATTTCCGGGCTGGGGTTTCTGGAAGGGCAGACTGTAGCAGTCGTGACCGACGGTGCCACGCACGCATCGCGAACGGTCAGCGGAGGAAGCATCACGCTGGACTGGCCATCTTCTGTTGTTCATGTCGGTATCAATAATGCGGCTGAAATTATCACCCTGCCTCTGGAGGGGGGAATCAAGCGATTTGCCAAAGCCCGGTTGCGATTTATCGATACGCTTGGCGGTAAATTCGGCGACGAGGGCGGCAAATATCTGGATAAGCTTCGCGCGCGAGATTACTCAGACAATATGGATGAGGCGCCTCCGCTGTTTAATGGCGTGGTTACCGTTCCGTGGCCTGGCGAGTTTAATGAGAATGGAAGCATCCGTATCGTGCAGGACCTGCCGCAGCCCATGACCATCGTCAGCATCGATCCAGTAGGAGAAATGGAAGATGACTGAGCCTGTAATCGTCCATCTTGAGGAGTTCCACCTTAATGAAATATTCCCGGACTCATTACCGCCGGAGGCTGTTGCGTCGCTGGTATCTTTCCCATCGTTTGCGATGGAATACGGGAAAAAAACACTTGCCGCTGGTGGCGCCATTCAGTTAGCCCCGGGCCGGGTCAGACTCTGGTTACATACCGTACCAGATGCAGAACAGTTCCCTGTTCATATTTTCCGTGCTGCACTGCGGTTTACCGAAATAGCGTTATCCGAAAATTATCGAGTGGAATGCATCTGCGCCGATAACCTGTCTGCCCGCGTTGCAAAAATGCTCAGTTACCAGCAGGACGCTATTATCCGCAATTATCAGCCTGGCTGTGACGCCAGATTATTTTCAATCGTGAGGTGATCATGCTGTTTAAACGCAAATTCACACTGGAAACTGACCCGGCATCATGGGCTGCTGGTGCCGCTGTTCTGTCGGCTGGTGCAGGAACTTATTCAGCCATCTCCAGCGCAAATAAAAAAGGAAGCGTCATAAAGCCATCGGCGCAGGTTACGCAGGATGCTTCAGTTGCTGAATCCGATGACCTGCTGCGCCGCCGGCAGCGGCAGGGGAACCAAAGCAACGTAACGGGAGCTTCGGGAACCGCTGCTAATACTTCAGGCCAGAAGACGCTGCTGGGTGGCTGATGATCGTTCCGTTTGAGCCCTGGCACCTGGTAGCCATTACGCCGCAACCACATCAGATCGGCAGTATCAGGACTGAACAGCACGCCGGGAACATTGCCAGTGTCGGCGCGTTTACCTGTTTGCACAATGGCCAGCCTGTGGCAATAGGTGGCATCGTACCCGCGGAAAAGTACGGACTGGTATTTGACTCCGGCATAGGGTACGCCTGGATGATGATTTCGGCCGGGATTACTCACCTCTGGCCGGAGATATTCAGGGCAACGCGCCGGGAATTACACCGGGCGCTGGCGAACTATCATCGCATCGAGGCCAGCACCACATTCCCGGAAGGCGAAAGAATGCTGGCGATGCTGGGTATGCGATGTGAGGGGCATCTGAAGAAATTTAACCACAGGGGAGAGGATTCTTCACTGTGGGCGATAACGAGGTGATCTATGGATTCTGTAAACTGGCAGACGGTCGGCGACAGTTTCAAAAATAATGCAGTACCAATAGCGCAAACCTCAAGCTCTGCGTTAAATGCATTCTCATCACTCAGCAGCGCGCGCCAGCAATCAAATAACCTGAACACTAACGCGCAGCTGCTTGACCAGCAGGCTAACCAGGCCATTTTAAATGCTGGACAGCAGTCGGCGCTTATTCGCCGTCGTGGTGCCCAGTTCCAGGGAGATCAGGATGCGCGTATTGCTGCGAGCGGTACCGGCTTTGGTGGCACGAATGCGCTGCTGCGCCGGCAGACCTCGCTCAACATCCAGGAGGATGCAAACGCCGTTGCTAACGAAGGCATTCTCCAGTCTGATGCCCTGAAGAATCAGGCCAGTGCCATGC
Source organism: Klebsiella sp. A-Nf5 (assembly GCF_002810545.1). Taxonomy (NCBI): domain Bacteria; kingdom Pseudomonadati; phylum Pseudomonadota; class Gammaproteobacteria; order Enterobacterales; family Enterobacteriaceae; genus Klebsiella; species Klebsiella sp. A-Nf5. The sequence goes on from NZ_PIOG01000131.1 coordinate 218,609, forward strand.
GTCAGCAGTCTAAAGCTGCACGACCGGGCTTACTGGGCTATTTGGGAGCAGGTACATCAGTGGCGTCAACGTTTCTCGGGGCGAAGTACGGGAAGAAGACATAGCAACCTGTTTCGCCCAGTTGAGCACGCAAGCCAAAGCCAAACGAAATAAATTTGCCCAGTAAATAGCGCCCAACGTACTTTCCTCCTGAAACCCAAACAGGAGGAAAGACCATGAATCAGCTGACCAAAACCAAACCTATCCTTTTAACCTACGCACAACGCGAAGCACTGGAAATTATCCAGAGTGAAGAGCGGGCGCGTTCTCCCTACGGCGCAGCGCCATCAATCCCCGAACTGGTGCGTAGCCTGCTTGATATAGCGCTGAAGGATGTCTACGCGGGCATTGAAAAGCAGAAAGAAATAAAGGCGCAGCAGGAAGATTTGGAAAAACTGCTAGCCACCGCGCCGGTAGCAGAAGAAGCGACAAAGGATTTTCTTGCTACACGTAATTCTCTGCTCCAGCAGGAACATGGGGCAGCCCCCGGCTCATTAAATTACATGGGCGCAACTATGCTTACTGAAACAAAACCAGAGGAAGCGTAAATGCCACAACTTCCTTTTTACAACCGTCAGGTGACGACTCAGGGCCTCGGAGCGGGTCCTGTTAACCTCCCCAACTCTACTACTGATCAGCAGTTTTTAGACGAAGGGTCCGACGCAGCGTCGAGAGCTGCGGTATCAATCCAGTCCCATCTGGATGATACTTCTGTACAGGATAATCTCCTGAAGCTTACGTATAGCCGTTACAACCTTGCAGAAGAACAACAAAAGAAATTGGGGATTAATGCCGATGGATCATCTGATCAAGCACTTTCCCAGTTTGACGATTACGCCGCCACCCTCAGGCAAAATATCCCTCAGTCCCGTATGGAGGAGTGGGACAGACAGGCTGCCATCACTCGCCTTCAACTCCAGAGCACAACCGACACACATGAGCTTGACCAGCACCAGGCATTCAAGCGCGGGCAGTATGAGGGCAACCGGGAAATGGCTATTGCGGATGCTCAGACGTTCCGTGCTGATACGCCAAACTATCAACTTACCTTAGCCAGAATGAAAGACAATATCACTTCTTATGGGCAATCTAACGGTTGGTCGCAAGAGCTGATAGATGGTGAAATTCGTAAAACTGAGCAGCAAATGTCTCAGAACGCCACACAGGCATACATTGCTGACTGGCGGACCAAACAACTGACATCACCAACCACCTTCACACCTGGTGACCTTTCGTCTGACAAAGTTTTCTCAGCGATGATCCCTGCGGAATCTGGCGGACGGCAGTTTAATGGCAATGGTCAAACGCTTACCTCGCCGGCTGGCGCCATGGGGATAGCGCAGGTCCTCCCAGCAACAGCTGAAGAAACGGCCAAAAAACATGGCATGCAGTGGGATCCACAACGCTTTATGTCTGACGCCAGTTACAACATGCAAATAGGTCAGCTATATCACCAGGATCTTACCAAAAAATACGGAGGTAACCAGGCGCTCGCGGTAGCTGCATATAACGCCGGGCCGGGTGCGGTAGATGACTGGATTAACGGTACGAATAAAGCCGGAAAAAATCCGGCGCTCCTTCGTTTAGGGGATCCCAATAAAGGGGAGATTTCCAGCGATCAGTTTATTGCCGGGATACCTTTTAGCGAAACCCGTAATTACACCATGAATGTTTTAAGCCGTGCTCAGTCTTTGCCGCCGGAAGCTGAGATATCGCAGATCCAGAAAATGCCCTGGTATCAGAATGCGAGTCCGGAGCAGAAGAGCCAGTTTTTAGGTCAGGTATCCGCTGAAGTAAACCGGCAGCGCGCATACGGCATGCAGAACCTGCAGGACACCATGCAAAATAATATGGCTCAGATGCAGAACGGGATCATGCCCACACGTGACGTCACTCGCCAGGAATATCTCTCATATCTGCCGCAGGGAGCAACAGCGCCGCAGCTTGAACAATACAACCGCCAGTATGATGAGTATGAAGCGACAAAAGCGCTGGTGCCGACATATAACACGATAATGACCCAACCCGTCGCGATGGCGCAGCAGAGCGTTCAGGCGCTTTACCCGCAACCTAACGACCCTGACTTTGATCGCAAGTTGTCTTTATACCAGAAAGCTACCGCCCAGTTGCAGCAGGTAACTCAACAGCGCAAAAGTGATCCCGGCGCGTGGTTTATGAAAAACTCGCCACTTGTGCAGCAGGCATATAACTCATGGCAACAAAACCCCGCCGATCCTGCTATGGCACAGTCATTTATTGCTTCGGTGCAGTCAGAGAAAAGTCGATTCGGTATCAGCAGTCAGAAGGTGCTTCCTGACTCGATAGCGCAGGCTATGGCTGAAGGATTTAACAACAACAAAGAAACAACGGTTGAATCCATCAGGCAGCAGCTGAACGCGTTTGGGCCATATTCGCAGGCGGTCGGCCGACAGATTATGGGGCAAAGTAAAAATGGTCCTCTGGTTGGTGCATTATCAGCTGGAAATCCGCGGGCAAGTGTACCGTTGTGGCAGGAAAGAAACACGCCAACGTCAGCCCTGAAAGAGTCAGTCGTTGCAAAAAATGGAAAGGGGTCAGACACCTCCGTTATGCAAGAATGGGCCGATGCGTCTGCAGGTTTCCGTCAGACGATGCTTGTGCAGCCCGGCGGTGCAGGAAGCTGGTCAACGCTTGACGAACAGGGGCAGCGGCTGACGATGATCAACGTATTACGTGGAATGGATGCAGGTGCTGCGGCAAAGCAGGCTGCTGCCGATATGTTCACCAGTCAATACACTGTCAACGATACATATCGCGTTCCAACTTATCTTGGCTATCAACCAGATTACATCGCCCGCGGTGCCAGCCTGTTTAAAGATAAGCTGACAGCAGATCAGCTTCAGCCTCTTAATTTCGGGAGTAAAACGCCCGACGAATTCACCAAATCACAAACGCTTTATGAGGTAAAAAATAACGCCCACTGGGTAAATAACTCGGATGATACCGGTCTGGTGCTGTATCTGGGCAATAACGTACAGAATGACGCCAGTGGAAATCCGATTACCGTTAGCTTTGCGGATCTCGACAAAATGGCGAAAGCTGACCCATCCTGGTGGCAGAGCGTTAAAAAATTCGCATCCCGGGAGACGACGTATACTCCAGGGACTGAAAGAGATGCGCGAGCGCAGAATCTTCAGGGATTACGTGAAACGTACGGCGGCCAGTCGCAAAGCGGCCCATCCTTTTCTGAAGGAATGAGGGACACCAATGCCAATATTCGTTGATGATGGTGACGGAGGTTCAGGCCTGCAGCAGCCAGGTAGTAACTTTGAAAGCGGATTTGGTCAGGCTTTGGGGGCTGCTTTTTCTGAAGGAATGCGCTCAGGACCAGCCAACGCTGGAAGTCGGTTTTTTGAATCCGAGGCCTATGCTAATGATCCTACATCTCCTTTAGTAGATCAGCAGACGGCTCAGCAAAAGTTTGACTCTCTGGGCATCAAAAATATCAAAATACCCGAACAGGGTGTAACACAGGCGTATCTGGACCATGTAACCGAGACAAGCCGGGCGACACAGGAGCGGCGAGCAATATTGCAGTCCGCGCCTTCCGGCGTAGCAACACCTCTTATTTTTACCGCGGGGCTGGCTGGCGCAATGACGGATCCGGGTAACCTTGCTCTGGGGTTTGTTCCAGGTCTTGGGGAGGTGAGAGCGGCCAGCGTTGCTGGTCGATTTGCACAGCGATTTGTACAGGGTGCCAGCGCCGGTGCCGTCCAGTCTCTGGTTGCTGAACCTATTAATGCCCTGGCATCAGCGTCTGAAGGTGATGATTACACCCTCGGCCAGGCAGTGGAAAATTTCTTCATGAACACGATAGCCGGCGGTGGACTGCATGCCTTTGGCGGTGCCATTCGTGATTCAATAGCCGCCAGGCGTCAGCAGCGTTTACAGCAGGATAACCCGCAGGCGGTTTCTGACGCTGCGCCAGCAGGGCAGGCGGATATCGTTAATGCCGCTGGGCTCACTCCGGACAACACTCCTGTATTGCGTGACAGTTTTGCCGACGCACAGGCTGACTTGGCCCGAACCATTAACACTGGCCTTGATGATTATGCCTGGCAGCGTGCATGGAACGAAACTATTCAGCCCTATCGTGATTCTCTCTCCGGGCAGCTTGACGGGCAGTCGCCCCGCATTGCCGACATCAACCGGCAGATTGCCGAAAATGAAGTCTCGTTGCAGCAGTCAGATCAGCAATTCCGTGACCTGGCAAAACAGTATCAGGGCCAGCGCATGAGCCGCAAGCAGGCGGAAGCACGTGCGCGAAAAGATATTGAGCAAATCCGCCAAAACACTGAGGAATCGACAGCACGGTTACGCGAAGAAATTTCTGCCAACCGGGACGCAGAAATCTCACGCGGCAAATTACACCAGCTTGAGCGTGGGGAAATTCCGGATGATCTGGCAAGTCTGATTGAAGCCAGGGCCGGGCAGATCAAACAAGGGTTGCAGGTTTCTCCGCTGGTTGGAGGTGTAAGAACCGCGTCTGAGCGTTTCAGCGATGCGAATATCTTTGTTCGCCAGAATGCACTGAGGTCTGCGATTCGCCAGGCAGTAGACGGTTACAATCCTGATATTGAGGATTTTTTCCGTCTTGCAGATCCGGCGGAACGTAACGCTGCACTCAATCGCCTGAAGATGCAGGCTGATAACCAGCGGCATTCTGATGCGGCCGCACGTGCAGCCAGCACAGATGCAGAACAAACCATCCAGCAGCGCGGAGACGACGAACTGCGGGCAGCGCAAGAAGACCTGCAGTCTGAAATGGAACTGGCCCAGGCGCATTTTAATGGACTGGAAAATCAGGCAGAAATAAACGCCCACCTTGCTGAAATTCAGGCTGGGGCCGGGGATATGAGTTTTGCTCAGGCTGCACGCGCATTTGCTGCCTGTATGTTGAGGAGAGCCATCTAATGGCACAGGGTGAATTTCTGACAGCCTGCGAGCAGGCAGTAAACACGGCGGCCGGGCGCCAGCTCGGTGAGGATGAGATGCAGGAGCTGGTTACCCGTATGGAATCTACTGTCGCGCGTATACGGGCAGAAAATCAGGGGTTATCCCTGGAGGAAGCTGCTCTCCGTGCTGCTGATGAAGTGGCGCGTGATGATGCGCTGGCGAAGCACATCGAAGCGCGAAACCGGGTTATCAATCTTCGCCTGATGCATGAGAACCTTCAGCGTATTGATGCCTTCGGTGGACGCCCTGATCTCGCTTTGTCCGCTATCATGGTGGGGCGCAATGAGGCTGTAGCCGGTTCCCGTGACAGCGCGTTTAATAACATGCGCCAGCTGCGCGATCACTACATTTCCGGTCTTGCCAATGATCTGGAAGCGCAGGGGGTTTTACCTGTTTTTGCTAATGGTTCACTGGATCAGAATATTGCTGATGCTATGTGGCGGTTGGGAAACAACCTCGATGTGGGGCATATTCCGGAAGACGCAATCAAAATTGCCCGCGTGCTGGAGAAGTGGCAGGAAAAAGCCCGCATCGATGCAAACCGTGCTGGCGCGTCGATTGGCAAACTGCCCGGTTATATTGCCCGCCAGTCTCACGATATCCATAAAATTCGCACCGCAGGCTTTGAGGCCTGGCGTGATGCCATCCTCCCGGAGCTTGACCATCGTACTTTCGAAGGTCTGGACGTTAACGGTCAAAACGGCGTGACCGTTCGAAAAGCGGCGGTGATGACGGAAGACCAGATTTACGGACGTGCCCGCCCGGCCAAACCACTGAAACCTGAAAACGTGGGAGCGCTGGCGCAGCGTGCTGATGGACGTTTTTATATCAAAGGTATTGTCAGCGAAAATGTCGATCTCATGCGCGGTAACGGGCAGGTGGTGCGGGCGAATTTCCGCAATGGTGATTTGCTGGCTAACGGGCAGGATATCGATCTCGGTGATATCGTTGGTTTCCGGAATGACGGCGGCGAGTGGGTGAGCGTCGCCGGGCGGATCCCGCGTTTTGATCCGGCGACGCCGGGCGGACTGTCGCCATCACAGGCGGTCATCGATGATTTTTTGCATAACGTTTACGTGGGGCTGTCTTCCGGCGTCCATTTACGTACTGACCGCCCGGACTGGATGACGGGTTTTAAAGGCGGTAGCACCAACGTTGCGCGCCGGGCGAGCCAGGAACGCGTATTGCATTTCAAAGACGGGCTGTCGTGGTACCGCTACAACGATAAATTTGGCGTGGGTAACTTGCGTGAAGCCGTGGGGAGCGGTCTTATTCATTCAGCTGAAACTACCGGACTGATGCGGCGTATGGGGACCAATCCGGAAAACATGTTTAATGAGCTTGCCGACCGGATCGAACAGCGCTACAAAGCCGCGAAAGATGATAATGCGTTGAATAAATTCCGCCAGAAACGAAACACATCTTTGACCAATCAGTTAAAGGAAATCACCGGGCAAACCAACATTCCCGGTAATGCCGCGCTCGCCAGGGTCGCAGCAACAACCCGCGCGATAGAAACCATGATGAAGCTCGGCGGTTCAATGATTTCATCATTCAATGATATCGCTACCCAGGCTATGGAGATGCGCTATCAGGGACGAAATATGTTGGGCTCTGTCTGGGAAGCTACGGCCAATAAAGTCCAGCTAACACGCTGGAAAAATGCGGAGCGTCAGCAGGTTCTTAAATCGATCGGGTTACATGCTGATGCGATGAAAGATGAGCTAATTTATCGCTTCAGCGCTGACAATTCGATGCCTGGTAGAGTTAACCGCGCGATGCGCAATTATTTCCGGTTGAACCTTCAAAGCTGGTGGACGAATAGCAGCCGCTACAGTACCGGCATGATGGTTTCTGAATGGATGGGAGCGCACGCCGGAAAATCATTCCGTGATGTGCCGGAAGAACTGCGCCGGGTTCTATCGATGCATGGCATTGAAGAAAACGAGTGGGCAGCGCTCAGCAAAATGAAACTGCACGCAGCGGACGGTAACGCCTACATGACTCCTGACGGAGTAGCAGATATACCTCGAACAGATATAGAGAATTACCTCACCAACCGCGGGATAAAAATCAATGATCGTTCAGTAGAATACGCTCGCGAGCTTCTCTCCGATAAGGTGCGCGGTTATATACTCGATCGCGTTGGCGTAGCTCTGAACGAACCGGATGCACGCACAATGTCGATCATGAAGCAGGGTATGCAGCGAGGCACTGCCTATGGCGAAATGCTGCGATTTGCATGGCAGTTTAAATCTTTTACAGCCAGCTTTATGCAGAACGCGATCGGTCGAGAGCTCTACGGGCGTGGTTATGATTTTGGTTCACTAAGCCAGAATAATACCTTTCGCAATAACGCTCTGATCCGGGCGATGCGTAATGGAAACGGTGAGCTGATGGGCATTGCTCAGCTTTTCCTGTGGGCGACGGCGTTCGGTTATCTCTCCATGCAAACGAAGCTGATGCTTAGGGGCCAGACCCCGCGCCCTGCCGACAATGTCAGTACATGGACAGCAGCCATGGCGCAGGGCGGTGGGCTGGGTATTCTGGGGGATTTCCTATTTGGGGAGTACAACCGGTTCGGAAATACCCCGGCGACGTCGCTGGCTGGTCCGTTTGCATCAGATGCAGCACAACTGGTTAATCTTTTTGGACTGACGAAACAGGGGGATGCAAAAGCCGCTGATTACTTCAACTTTGCGATAAACCACACGCCGTACATGAACCTGCATGTGGTGCGCCCGGTGATGGACTTCCTGATCCTGAACCAGATGCGGGAATGGATGTCGCCTGGATCTTTGCAACGCTACCAGCAGCGCGTGAAGGAAGAGCAGGGAAACGACTTTATTATCCCGCCTTCGCAGTTTATGTTGGGACGATAATCAGTAATCCCTGAACCCAAATTTTTGCAGGATTTTATTGATGCCGATAGTGGAATACCAAGCGATACATAATCCTGCAACAGTTCCGATTACTGCAAAAGGGCCACACAGAATGTTCAGCAGTGAAAACCCATCATTCAGAACGGTAACAAAGCTGATTGCTATAGCAATACCGATCGCGAGATATATTACCTGGCTGTACTCACGGTTCATTATTATCCACCATTACAGAAGTATCTTTTTAATATAACAGATAATCAGCCCACTTAGGTGGGCTTAACTTCTTCCTCGATAAGAATCCCAGCAACTTTTACACCATGACATCAATCCGTCCGCATTGTTAGCATTCTTATAGTAACTGGTTCGTTTGCGGCGGATCTCGCAAATTGGACACCATTTGGTGTGCCTAGTGTTTTTGGGGCCATCAAGACAATGGGCGCACCATGTGGTGTAACCATCATGATGGGACTTGCTCGACTTTCTGAACTTATCCATCGGTAGATTGCGACTGCATCTGGTACACACTTTTCTGTGTTCCACCGGCGCAGATTCGGTTTTAGGTGTGATTTGTTTCTGCTCAACTCTTGGCAATGGGTTGACTATCTTCTCCACAGGTCTGCTTGATGCAACAGGCTGTGTTTGGTTTTGCCTTAGAGACTCAATAGCTTTTTGCTTAGCTAGTTGTTTGTAGTAATCAGATATCACCGCGTTGTCATAATCCGGCTGTGCGACGTTCACTGTATTTGGTTTAGTGTATTGGGTTGATACACTGTCTATAACCTGTCGTTCACGTATGCTGATTTCGCCGTCATCCGTTTTTATCTTGCGATCTCTGGTTATCTCAGTTCTGTTTGTCACTCTGGTTTTGTTCTGGTTGATGAGGTACAAAATCACAACCACAACGCCCACCACAACCCAAAAAATTTCCATATGGTAATGCTCTTAAAAATTCGTGATAGGTAGAAACATAATCTGACATTTGACAAGATAAAACCCTGATATTTAAACAGTGGTGTGCTGCGTGGTGAAATGTACTGCGGCATAAATAAGCCCACCGCATGGTGGGCTTTATCATTACTGCCCGCCCGGGCGAGAGTCAGCCGAACGACCACCACAACGTGAACCGTCAGCAGCGGTATCGTCAGGATGCTGGCAGTTTCCGGCGTACGCCTGCGTTACAGATCCCAAAGAGAGCATAACAAATAACACAGCGAATAATTTTTTCATGTTTTTCCTTGTGTGTAGTTTCTGAAACCTGATTAAGAGCAGGTACCACCTTTATGATGGGAGCCCGTTCCTCCATGCGGATGGGTGCCTTTCGGGCAAGCCATCGCCGACACTGACATCACACCAAACACCGCAACCAGTAACAGAGTAATTATTTTTTTCATTCGTCATTCCTTAATCATTGCCATAGGGATAATCCCAAAACCACTATAGCACCTGTTTCATTTCATGAATCCTGAAAAATGATCAGCTTTTGCCCAGTGTGAGAGGCCCTATCAAAATCTTCCTTGCCACTTAAATCAGCCATCCCGGCCGGGAGGTAAGGAACGATGAAAATGACACACAGAGTTTCCGAGGTCATCACCTACGGGACGTCAACAGTCAGCGCTACGTATTGGTTTTCGCAGCTGCTTGATTCATACACCCCCGGCCAGTGGGCAGCTATTGGCGTCATTGGCAGCTTGGTGTTCACCGCTTTGACCTTTCTCGTAAATATCTACTTCAAATGGCTCGCGTATCGCCGCGGCAAGTTCTCGGAAGAATAATATGGCTTCGACCAAAGCAAAGCTCAGTGCAGCCATGCTGGCGCTAATTGCCGCCGGTGCATCCGCGCCAACGCTCATGGATCAGTTCCTGAACGAGAAAGAGGGCAACAGTCTAACTGCATACCTTGACGGATCTGGTGTCTGGACGATTTGTCGGGGGGCAACCCGCATTGACGGCAAGCCAGTAACGAAGGGTATGAAGTTGACGCAGGCCAAATGCGATCAGGTAAACGCTATTGAGCGTAACAAGGCGCTGGCGTGGGTTGACCAGAACATCAGGGTTCCGCTGACGGCACCACAGAAAGTTGGTATCGCCAGCTTCTGTCCGTACAACATCGGACCGGGGAAATGTTTCCCCAGCACGTTCTACCGCAAGCTTAATGCGGGCGACCGTAAAGGGGCGTGCTCTGAAATTCGTCGTTGGATCTTTGATGGTGGCCGTGACTGCCGCCTCACCAAAGGCCAGAAGAAAGGTTGCTACGGTCAGGTTGAGCGACGTGACCAGGAAAGCGCCTTGACGTGTTGGGGGATCGATAAGTGAAACCAGAATCCATCGCCGCGGCAGTTATTATGCTTCTTCTTATCATCGGGCTCACAATCGCCGCAGGGCTGGGCTATCGATATAGCTCGGCATCCAGCAGAGCTGAAACGGCTGAAAGTCAGGTGACGCTGCAGGCAAGGGTTATCCAAATACAGGCGGATAATATCGCTGCTTTTCAAACTATAAGCGGCGATGTCCAGGAAAAAAACAGGGCAGTAGATGCCGGTACAGAGGAAAAAACCATTGAATATCGAACGATTCTCAAGCGCGAAAAAACGTGTGATATGCCTGTTCCTGCTGACGTTTCTGGTGGGTTGCTCGAATACACGAACAGTTTACGTTCCAGCGCAGTGCACGCCTATACCGACGGATCTGACAAGCCCAGTACTGGCACCATTACCGCCGGCGAACTGACATATTGCCAGGCTGTTTTATGGATAACCCCATTACTTGCTGCCATTGAAAAAGCAAATAACCAGCTGGCTGGTATTCGCCAGATTGAACAGAAAAGACAGGAGACAAAATGACGAACGTGCAAATGGGCTTACTTTACTTCAGCGTAGTGGTATCGGCTCTATATCTGGTAGCGGGCGGTTACAAGTCAATCCGGGCCTACTTCCAGAAAAAATTTGATGATGCTGTCGCAGCCAAAGCATCGGAAACCACCGAGAAATAACCCCTCAGGGCCGCATATTGCGGCCTTACTTTTGCCCAGCTTCAAAACGATTCTGACAATGCCACCATGTCGAACTGTTTTGGAGTAGATGATGGTCGAGAACGACACTTCATCGGTTGAGTATCAGCTATCAACCAGCACTGGCCCTTTTAGCATCCCTTTCTACTTCATTGAAAACGGGCATATTGTCGCGGAACTGTATACACAGAACGGTGACGACTTTAACAAAACTACGCTGACAATTGACGTTGATTATTATCTGAACGGCGCCGGCGATAAGAATGGCGGTCAGCTGACTTTGCTCTCCGCACACAGTGGCGCTACGCTACTGATTTATCGTGATCCCGATGCGACCCAGTTAACCAGTTATCTGGCGACCGGTAAGTTTCCTGCGACAAGCCATGAACGCGCGCTTGATAAGCTGACTATGCTTATCCAAAAATTCGGTTGGTGGTGGGACTCTTTGGCTCTGAAAAAGCCAAATATCTTCGCTAACTATTATGACGCGCTCAATAACCGTATTCGTAACCTGCGTGATCCTTCACTGGCGCAGGATGCCGCAACAAAAAGCTACGTCGATAGTCGTGATATCGATCTGCAGCAGCAGATAACCAGCAACTTTAATCGTTCGCTGCGTGTCCCTGACTCCTATATAAGCCAGCTACCATCGGCCCAAGACCGCGCCTGGAAGGGGTTGGGTTTTGACGGTGCTGGTCAGCCTAAATTGCAGGACCCTGCAGGAACGGGGCTATGGGGATACGTTCCGGCCATAGGTTCGTTTGAGCAGGGATCGCTACTCACTCAACGTTTTGAGGTTCTTCTGTGGGAATCCACGGACGAATACTGGCGCTGGGATGGCGTAATGCCTAAGGTCGTTTTACCTGGTAGCACGCCGGCGACGGCTGGCGGTACAGGAAAGGGTAAGTGGATCGACGTTACCGATGCGACCCTTCGCTCAAACCTGGGTTCAAGCGAACCGGGCATGGGAGCGGGTATATCTAAGCTTGAGCAGCCAGGAAATGTACAGAACGCACTGAGGGAATTTTATGCCGACGCGTTTCCGGGGGTAGACCCGACAGGACAGACGAGCTCAACCCAGGGCATTCTTGACGCCATCGCCAAAATCAACAGCCAGGTCGACAGTACCTTTAACGGTGATATCACCACCTATCCCCGACTGGTATTCCGTGGTGGCGTGTTTCTCGCAGCAGGCTTGTTGGTAAAGTCCAATATTGTAATTGAGGGCAATGACGGTACGTTATTTGTTCCGGAGGCCGGAACGGATGCCTCCCATGTCTGGATTACCGAAGGCACTGAGGCCACTACCCCAAGCGGCGGTGCAAAGCGGTTATTCCGGCCTGTCTTTCGAAATATCAAAATCGGGTATGGTTTTCAGAATAAATTCCCCGGAGTCGTTATTGCAGAGAACGTTGGCGGCATTAAGCTGGAGCACAGCTCTTATGCAATTATAGAAAACGTGGAAATGCGGTATCTGGACGGAGAGGGGTTAACTGGCGAATCCGTGTGGGACTCCACGATTTATAACGTTCGTATCATGCACTGTGGTAATACGCGTGACCGAAACAATATTAAATATGGGTTGAATTTTGGCCCAGGCAATGACGGTACCGATGGCTCTAATGCAAACAGATTCATTGGACTACATATTGAAACCTGCCCGGCGATGATGAAAATAGGATTGCGTTCACGGCATAACTTTATTATTGGTGGGAAACTGGAGGGGATTCGTAATAACGACCCGTTGGCTTACGGACCATCAGTATTTGAGGGAGTAGACGGCCTTCAGTTTATTGGCGTGGAGTTGTCATGGAGCAATATCGGTCATCGTATGTTTAGGGCGGTTGGCACGACGGTCATGAACGACACTAGCGATGATGATACATCTGACTATGATAATGACCACTGCCGCGGGATTGAGTTTATTGGGTGTCATACAATAGATAGCCAGAACCTCTCAGGGGATTATTTTGAATACTCATCTAAGCGGGGGCGTCTTAATATTACTGGTGGTTATATGCACCATGTACGCTACCTGTTGACGGGTTCTGATATAAACCTTCGGGGTGTGACGCTTACTCAGTGCGGACCAACTCTGGGAAACATTGTCGATAATGTACTGGTGGAAGGCCTGACCGTTGAGAATCACCGTGTGCTTCCGTCTGGCACATTCAATGTGTTTTCCGTGTCGGGTAAAAACAACATTATCAGGAATTCCCATTTTTCCACACCATACGGAAGTAACAGCAATGGCTGTGCCTGGATTGCGCAGAGCTCTGTAGCTGACCTTCGGGTAGAGAACGTCACTTTTGGCGGGAAAATGCAGTGGGGTATCAAAGGAGCGCCTTCTGCATTCCAGTACAAAAAATTCAAAAACCTGGTCCTGGCCGACGGCGCCGATTATGGCGAAATCGTTCAGGGCGGATTCAGCGTTGATGGGTTCCCTACCCAGATGAACAAGAACTCTGGCGGGGCGGTAACAGACCAGAAAGACATAGCAAATGATGCGACTGGGGTTATTAGCGGGTGTATCAAAGGCGGGTGTCTTATTTCCATCTCTGTTGAAAGTTCATCGTCTGTGTTTATTGGTGCAACGGTGGTATCAGGGGATGCACGCGTTAGCACACTGAAGATTGCCGACAATTTGAGTCTGACTTCTAACTTTTCAGTATCTGGAACAGGAACATCCGGTGACGGTAAAATTTATCTTTCATCATCGAATGGAAATCTATCTGTAACCAACCGCACTGGAAGCACTATTAAAGTATTTGTTTCCACATTTAACGCAAAAATGTAGGAGGTCATGATGTCTGTAACAATCAGCCGAACGCTGGAAAAACAAATCACATACCCCGGACTGCGCCTTACCGTTCCCGGAGGGACGGAGTCAGTGGATGTGACGTACACCGCGACCGGAATTAGCAACTTTGACGGAACCAACGTAACCGCGCTGTTTTCTGTTGCTGTCGGCAATGAGAAAAGCCCGTTTGATTACTCTTTCACTTTCAAGTACAGCGGCAGCGGAAACCCACTGGATGAGGCAGAACCGGCACTTAAGGCAGTACTTGGAGAGGGGGTTACAAATAATGAAAGTTAACTTTAAATACAGCGGAGGCCTGGTTGGCCGGGTGATGATGCTATCTTTTGTAATAGTTTACATCACGCAACACTTCTCTCCCGCTTACGCTTTCTGCACGATTATGGGTGTGTCAATTATTAGTGGATGTTCAATCACTATTCGGAAGCAATAACCAAACAGCAAGAGGTAAATAAAATGCTCAACGGAAAAGAAATTAAATGCATTAAAGGTATGATGCTCACCGGAACCCCGGAGCGCCCCGTGTATTCTGGTGGAAGTGTAACCTTTCATAACCCCGTTACCGATGCTGTGAAAGTGAAAGAGGGCCACCCTGAGCAATCATGGGGTAACATTTCAAAACCTGTATTTGATGCTGGTAAGTAATGAGGTTACTGATGGCTAAATTATCAGATGAACAGAAAACCGGAAAGTGCCACGGTTTTTTAGGAAGGGTTTTGGGGCACTCATTTAGACCTGTGATAACGAAAGGTGAGCCGGTTTTTCGTATTGGCGAGCAAAGAGGATGTGACTTAAATAAAATTATTGAATTGACTGATAAATCCAGGCCGGAAACATTTCATGGTCTGTATTGCAGTCGCTGCGGGATAGTAGTTAGCAGGCAACATGGATGCCATGGAAATCTGTCAGTGCAGATGTATGCTAATTAAAAATACCGCCAGCTCATAACTGGCGGTGCAATGTCACAAATCCAATTATTTGAGGCTAACGCGTAGTAAGGTAGATAAAATATCTCTACCAGATTATTGGCGGTGTATATAAATTCATGGAAGCTATGAACGCAAAATTATTGTACTTTCAACAGGGAGTCCATACAATTGAAAATTTGCTAACTTTACCCTCATGAATTTCTTAGGTGGCATTGAAGCAAATTTTCTCAAAGACTGATCTATTATGTTGGTGACTGATGGTGCACAATCCGAAGTGGCAAAAGAAGTGATTCCGATATCTGAAATCTCTTTTGAAATGTCACTTTTTATTTCATTTTTATCAAGGGAGTTGTAGTTACCCAGGACAATAATTAACTTCCATATGCCATCCTGCCTCCACCAACACAAAAATGTTATGTTGTATTTTAAATCCAATTTTCCTATGAGTTTTTCTGCGTCAGCGCATTCAATTTCACTTATGCTATTTATCATCTTTAGCTCCATGAGTCATTGCTGTATTTGTATTTACATAAAGTTACATTGAGTAACAGATATTATGTAGACCATTGTTTTTGTTTCTGCAACGGCTTTGCATAAAAATTAACAATCAGAAGCAGAGCGAACCCGAGCTGGTTTAGCCGCAGCGAGGGAGCAGAGTAGAGTAGGCGGCCGCCGCCGGGTAATGACTGAAGAAGTGGTGGAGCGGTGCCGCAGAATGCTGGAGAACGGCGCTACTAGGCAGCAGGTTTCCGCGGTGATTGGTGTCGATGTGAAAACCATCTATCGCTATTGCCCCGCATCAGAGGTCATCGTCGATAAGAAATAGCGAGGGCGAATCCATCCCAGCATCCAGATAATAGATCGCTCTCTGGAGTTGATGGAGCAAGGCTTCCGCCCTATCCCTGGAGATGCAACAAAACAGGTCAGGAAACTCTTTCAGTGGCCAGTGAGGTACTGAAGCCATATTGTCAGTAAAAGTAGCATTGAGGAACACCTGACGGGTTAAAGCCGAATGGCTGACGTTAAAGCCAGTCAGTTCTGGAATGCTCGATGCGTTGGATTCTCTGTAGATCATTTTGGTCACCAATACTGTTTTTATGTACAGTATTTTTACTCTTGAAACTGTGAGGAAGTCAAGGGAGATCCCTTAAAAGTTGAAAGAATAAAACCCATGCATTAAATGTAACTTATTGATTTCTAGTGGTGTCAAATAACGACTTTATTCTATGAATTCATCATAACTTACTGATTATAAAGTAATTTGATTTGGTCTTGAAAACCGGCGACCCGAAAGGGTTCCAGAGTTCGAATCTCTGCGCTTCCGCCATATAAAAGAAGGGGTTACCGAAAGGTAACCCCTTTTTGCTTTTCCACTCTAGCCGTCCTGACTGCACTTCACCTTCACCTTCACCTCCCGACTCCGCAAACCTGCCATGTTTGTAGCGTTATCGCTGGCGAAAAGGTGACGATCAATCCATTGCAAATGGTTGTGATTTTAATTATTCAGCCTCTCGTTATAAACGGCAATGGTGCTGAGGAATAAAAACCATTCGGCAAAATATCTTCGTCTATACTTGGAAAAATGATGATTTACCTGCCATGGTTTTACGCAGATACAGAGACCAGTGAGGTCAGAATGCCTGTCACTAATCGTCCAGAAATCAAAGAACTACGGGTTTTGGTAGAACAGCAATTAAAGTACACATTGTGTGTTAGCTTAAATAAAGCTACGCCTGGCGATATTTTTAACGCGGTGGCGCTGGCCATTCGTCATTTTCAACAGGACCATTTTCTGTTGAGCCAGACGCGGCAACGTGAAGAACATAAAAAGCGCGTTTACTATCTGTCGATGGAGTTTTTACTGGGACAGTCGCTGCGTAATAACCTTTTGAATATGAATTTACTGGCGGAGATGCGCCAGGTGGTGAATGACCTGGGGTTTGATCTTGACCACCTTCTTGACGAAGAGCCCGACGCCGCGCTGGGCAACGGGGGGTTAGGGCGCTTAGCCGCCTGTTTTATCGATTCGATGGCCACCCTTGATATTGCCGCATCCGGGCATGGCATCAAATACGAATATGGTCTTTTTCGCCAATCCTTTCAAAATGACCAGCAGATGGAGCATCCGGATGACTGGCATTCCATGCACTCCCCGTGGCTGGTCGAACACCATGCTCAGCAAATCCTGATCCCGCTGGGAGGCTATATTGAACACAGCGAAGATGTTGATGGTAATTACAACCCAATGTGGCTGGGTTGGAAAACGATTATCGGTATTCCCCATGACTATTTCGTTTCCGGCTACCGGGATACGACGACCAATAAGCTGCGGCTCTATAGCGCGGTCGCCTCTGACTCCTTTAATATCCATATTTTCAATCGTGGTGATTATATCAAGGCGGTGAGTGATAAAATTGCTTCGGAGAATATTTCAAAAATACTCTATCCATCCGATGAGGTGCTGACCGGAAAAGAGCTGCGGTTGACGCAAGAGTATTTTCTGGTGGCCTGTACGCTGCGGGATATATTTCGCGACTATGCCGAGGTTAATGACGATATTACTTTCCTGCCGCAGCATGTGGCGATTCAGCTTAATGACACCCATCCGGCATTAGCGGTGGTGGAGCTGATGCGTATCCTCGTCGATGAATACCGGTTGCCCTGGGAGCAGGCGTGGGAGATAACGCAAAACACCTGTGCCTACACGAATCATACGTTGATGCCGGAAGCGCTGGAGACCTGGCCGGTGACGCTGTTTGAAAAACTGCTGCCGCGTCATTTGCAAATTATATTTGAGATCAACCATCGCTTCCTTGAAGAGGTGGCCCGGCGCTGGCCGGATAAACATCATCTGTTATCTTCGCTGTCTTTAATTGACGAACATCACGATAAGCAAATCCGCATGGCCAATCTGGCCATTGTTGGTAGCCATCGCGTGAACGGGGTAGCATGGCTGCATTCGGAACTGGTCAAGAAACAACTGGTGCCCGACTTCTATTTTATGACCCCGGAGAAATTCATTAATCAGACCAACGGCGTCACGCCGCGACGCTGGGTGCAGCAGGCTAACCCCGGCCTGGCAGCATTTTTGCACCAACAGCTGGGGGAAGGGTGGCCAACCGATTTACCCTTGCTGTCCAGTCTGGAAAGCCTGGCCGATGATACTGCTGTTATTGATAACATCCGGGCCATTAAATTTGCCAACAAAACCGCGCTCAGCCAGCTGGTCGCGCAACGCTATGGCATTGCCCTGGATCCGCTGGCGATGTTTGATTGTCAGGTCAAACGTATTCATGAATATAAGCGTCAGTTGCTCAATATTCTTCACGTGATCGCGCTTTACCTGGATATCAAAGAGACAGGGAAAACTATCGCGCCTAAGGTGCATTTGTTTGCGGGTAAAGCGGCGCCGGGCTATCGGATGGCGAAGCTGATTATTCAGTTGATTAATACCGTCGCCCGGAAAATTAACAGCGACCCGCAGGTTGCCGGGCAGCTTAAAGTGGTTTTCCTCGAAGATTATAAAGTCTCGCTGGCGGAAAAAATCATTCCGGCCACGGATCTCTCTGAGCAGATCTCCACTGCCGGCACCGAGGCGTCCGGCACCAGCAATATGAAGTTTGCCATGAACGGCGCGTTAACCATCGGCACCTATGATGGGGCGAATATCGAAATCCGCGAGGCCGTGGGAATCGATAATTTTTATCTGTTTGGCGCCGTAGCGGAAGAGATTGAAGAGAGCCGGCGACTCGGGCATCACCATGCTTTCTATCATCAGAACCCGGCTATTGCGCGTGTTGTCGATACCCTCGTGTCTGGGTTGTTCACCAGCGATCGTGAGCTGTTTGCACCACTTCACCACATGTTGACGGAGGGCGATCATTACTGTCATTTACTGGATTTCGACAGTTATTGTCAGGTCCAGCGGCAGGCGATGGCCGATTTTGAACTGCCGGAACAATGGCACCGTCGGGCCTTACTCAATATTTGTCGGATGGGAGAATTTTCCAGCGACAGAACCATACGTGGCTACGCCCGGGATATTTGGGGTATCACCTGCTAAAGAGAGAACACGCCGAGCGGAAAGGGACTCGTCGACGGATATCAGTCACTATTGAGGATGAGCATGAACGTTGAATTACATACCGAGCAGGGCGTAAAAATTATTATGCCACTGGTGCGCCGACTGGACGCTTCCGTCGTACAGGCGTTTAAGCAGCAGGTTCTGGAGGCTATCGACCCGGATACCAAAAACGTGCTGCTGGATCTGAGCCACGTCGATTTCATCGACAGTAGTTGTCTTGGCGCGCTGGTATCCATTCTGAAAAGCGTCAACGGTCAGGGCGAGCTGGTGCTGTGTTCGCTCAATGATACGATTAAAAGCCTGTTTAAGCTCACCCGTATGGATCGCATCTTTTCCATTAAGGAGACTCGACAGGATGCGCTGAACACGTTCACTCAGTGATGACGTTGGTGCAGGCCAGCGGGTGATGGGTCGCCCGCTTATTCTTCGACAATTCGCGCCTTCGGTTTGCTCAGCAGAAGCATGACCAGGGCGACGTAGGGCATTGGCTTCCAGAAATAGTAGCCCTGTAACAGATGAATATTCTGGCGATTGAGATAATCCAGCTGGGCCTGGGTTTCGACACCCTCGGCAATGATGCGCAGTGACAGCGTCCGGGCCATCTCTATCACGCAGTCCAGCAGTTTGCTTGACGGTGTCTCCCCGGTCACCCTGCCGACAAAGCTCTGATCGATTTTGATATAGTCGAAAACCAGCTCGTGGAGATAGGAAAGCCCGGAATAGCCGGTGCCAAAGTCGTCCAGCGCGATGGAAAACCCGCGGGAGTGTAACGTATTGAGCTTGTCCACAACCGCGCCGTTGAGCAACAGCGGCTCCTGCTCCGTGATCTCCAGCATCAGCTTCACCGCTTTGCCCTCAAAGCCGCGCTGATAGTGCAGGCAATCGTCGATAAACGTCGGAGCGTTAATGTGTGACGCGCTGATATTCAGGCCAATATGAAACCCATCCGGCAGCTTACTGAAGATGGGTCTCATCTGGGCGGCGACCTGCGCCATCAGGCTGCGGGTCAGTGGGATAATTAAGCCGGTACGTTCGGCCAGTGGAATAAATTCAGCGGGCGAACGCCACGGTGCGGTGGTATTTTTCCAGCGGGCCAGAATTTCCACGCCGTATATCTCCCCGGTTTTCCCGTTCACGACGGGCTGGTAGTAGGGAACGATATACCCATGGGCGATAGCGTAGCGCAAATTCTCTTCTTCAGAGGTATAGACATTGAGGTATTTGCGCAGCAGGAAATAAAACAATAGCGCGACAGAAAAAATAAAAATCAGCAGACCGAAACCATTATGAAATAAGCGGCCGGGGCTAAAAAAAGGCGACTCGGGATAGATAATGCGAAACGGGTAGTCCGGTGAGCTAAATATACCCTGGTGTGGACCCGCGTTTAGCGATTCCACATCGCCATACCTGGCGATCATCTGATGGTTGACCCATAGTACCAGTCCGTCGTTATCCGTATCGCTATACAGAGCATCGCGGAGATGCACGTCGCTGATAGTGACAATCACCCGGATCTGCGCTGAGTGCGTCTGATAAATGAGCACCGGTCGCTTATTAACCATCATTCTGGCTGGCAATAGCAGCAGTGGCTCGACAGACAAAGACTCAGGATGAAGCGTCAGTACGCGATTTCCTGGCAGCGACGAGCACCACACCTGGCCATCTTTTATCAGCAAAATGGTACGCAAATGTGGCTGCAGAGCGGTCTCGGTTCCGAGCTGAAACTGGCCCTGCACGGAGCAACCGCTGCGGCTGACGTTCAGGGCTGTGACCGTCGCGGCTCGAGCCTCATCAATAATAACGGCGATTTTCTTCGCCGCCTGACGGGCGGAGGCGACATGGGTGGCCTGGTCTGAATGCCACAGCTGCCAGTTAATGACGAACACCCCAGCCAGAAATACCACCAGCGCCAGGGAAAAGGCAATCCATGCGTTTCGCACCGTTATCTTTTTCATTTATTACGCGTGCTATGTGGAGCGAGCATAAAATGAACCATCCATCCCGCTGAAAAGGCGTTATCCAATGATCGTAGAAGGGGGATATCCTCCGTGACGACGGAGCATGTAAAAACATGATCATTATCACAATACCTGCTGATAAAAACCGCTCACGACCGGATGCGGCTACGAGTCCGTCACGACAGGAATAAAAAAACAAATCTTAATGTTTTCTTAATATAACTTCCGGCAATGGATGGTTTTAAGCATTTTCTAATCCCTAATAACAGACCGACGCTATTTTTTGCTTTTTTAAGTTTATGATAATTGTTTTCATTATCATTCTTTTTTTGCTGTGATTTAATCCTCTCCGCTCAGGCTATTTACCGTTTATTGCCCTATTTCATTAAGGATGCGTTCATGAAATCTCGCTTATCGCCCCTCCGTACGGCAGCGTTGGTTGCCGCTTCTCTGTTTCTGGCGCCGCAGGGGATGGCGGCTGACGCTCAGAACGGGATTGTGGTCTACAACGCCCAGCACGAAAATCTGGTGAAGTCGTGGGTGGATGGATTTACCAAAGAGACCGGTATTAAGGTCACGCTGCGCAATGGCGATGACAGTGAGCTGGGTAACCAGCTGGTTCAGGAAGGCTCCGCGTCGCCGGCCGATGTGTTTCTGACCGAGAACTCGCCGTCGATGGTGCTGGTCGATAATGCCAAACTTTTCGCCCCGCTGGATGCTGCCACCCTGCAGCAGGTTCCGGCGCAGTACCGTCCGCAGCATGGGCGCTGGATCGGCATCGCCGCGCGCAGCACCGTTTTCGTCTACAACCCGGCGAAAATCAGCGAGGCGCAGCTGCCGCATTCCCTGATGGATCTGGCAAAACCGGAGTGGAAAGGGCGCTGGGCGGCTTCGCCATCGGGGGCTGATTTCCAGGCTATCGTCAGCGCGATGCTGGCGCTGAAGGGTGAGCAGGCGACTCTCGACTGGCTGAAGGCGATGAAAACCAACTTTGTCGCCTATAAAGGGAACAGCACGGTGATGAAAGCGGTCAACGCCGGGCAGATCGACGGCGGGGTGATCTACCACTACTATCGCTTCGTCGACCAGTCAAAAACCGGTGAAAACAGCAAAAACACCCAACTGTATTATTTCAAACACCAGGATCCGGGCGCCTTCGTCAGCATTTCCGGCGGCGGTGTGCTGGCCTCCAGCAAACATAAAGCGCAGGCGCAGGCCTTTATTAAATGGATCACCGGCAAACAGGGGCAGGATGCGCTGCGCACCAATAACGCCTTCGAATATGCCGTGGGGGTAGACGCGGCCTCTAACCCGAAACTGACCCCGCTGAAAGATCTGGATGCACCGAAGGTAGAACCTTCCTCGCTGAACAGTAAAAAGGTCATTGAGCTGATGACGCAGGCTGGCCTGCTCTGATCCTGAGGAAGTGATGTTGCTATGTCTGTTCTGAGTTTGTCGCTCGGAAAGAAAACAGGACGCCTGCCCGAGCGCAGGCGTCCTGCATTTCCGATGGTGGCGTTAGCGCTGCTGTTTTCATTGCTGGCGCTGTTGCCGTTAGGGTTTGTGGTGGCGGTTGGGTTCGACACCGGCTGGCCGACGATCAAAGCGCTGGTCTTTCGTCCGCGGGTAGGGGAGCTGCTCAGCAATACCCTGTGGCTGACGGTGCTGGCGGTCCCCATCAGCATTGTGCTCGGCGTGACGTTGGCCTGGCTGACGGAACGTACCGCCCTTGCCGGTCGGCAGCTGTGGTCGGCGCTGGCGGTGGCCCCGCTGGCGATTCCAGCCTTTGTCCAGAGCTACGCCTGGGTCAGCGCGGTGCCTTCGCTGCATGGCCTCTCCGCCGGGGTGTTTCTCTCGGTGCTGGCCTACTATCCGTTTATTTATATGCCGGTGGCGGCCGTGCTGCGCCGCCTCGATCCCACCCTTGAAGATGTCGCCGCATCGCTGGGCACGCCGCCGTGGAAAGTATTCTTTCGGGTGGTGCTTCCGCAGCTGCGCCTGGCTATCTGCGGCGGTGCGCTACTGGTGGCCCTGCATCTGCTGGCGGAATATGGCCTGTATGTGATGATCCGCTTCGATACCTTCACGACCGCCATTTACGATCAGTTCCAGTCGACCTTCAGCGGTCCGGCCGCCAATATGCTGGCAGGCGTGCTGGCTCTGTGCTGCCTGGCGATCCTGCTGCTGGAGAGCGCCTCACGCGGTAAAGCGCGTTACGCGCGTATCGGCGCCGGGGCAGCCCGCGAGCAGAAGCGGCTTGTGCTGGGTAAAGGGGCCGCTGTTGGCGCGCAGCTACTGCTTCTGCTGCTGGTGATGCTGGCGATGGGGGTTCCCTTACTGGTCCTGTGCCGCTGGCTGTGGCTGGGCGGCATCGACAACTGGCTGCATGCCGATCTGTGGCATTCGCTGCGCCAGACCCTGCTACTGGGCGTGGGCGGGGCGCTGTTGACGACAACCTGCGCGATCCCCATTGCGTGGCTCGGCGTGCGCTATCCGCGCCCGCTGTTCCGCCTGCTGGAGGGGTGTAATTACATCACCAGCTCGCTGCCCGGTATTGTCACCGCGCTGGCGCTGGTGACGGTCACCATCCACTACGCCCGCCCGGTGTACCAGACCGAAGTGACGCTGTTTCTGGCCTATCTGTTGATGTTTATGCCGCGTGCGCTCATTAACCTGCGTGCCGGTATCGCGCAGGCGCCGGTAGAACTGGAAAACGTTGCCCGTAGCCTCGGACGCAGTCCGGCCCGCGCCCTGTGGAGTATCACCATGCGGCTTGCCGCGCCGGGCGCGGCCGCAGGGGCCGCGCTGGTGTTCCTTGGCGTCAGTAATGAGCTCACCGCCACGCTACTGCTCTCGCCGTTAGGCACCCGCACCTTGTCGACCGGTTTTTGGGCGTTAACCAGCGAGATCGACTACGTGGCGGCGGCGCCGTACGCGCTGCTGATGATCGTCATTTCGCTGCCGCTGACCGCGGTTCTTTATATGCAGTCGAAAAAAATGGCAGGGTTGTAATATGCTGGAATTGTCTTCTATTTCGAAATCCTTCGCCGATGCGCTGGTTCTCGATAATCTCAATCTGACCGTGGCGCCGGGGAGCCGGACGGCCATTGTTGGTCCGTCGGGCTCGGGAAAAACCACGCTGCTGCGCATTCTCGCCGGTTTCGAAACGCCCGATCGCGGGCGGATCGTCATGCACGGTACTCCTCTGTTTGCCGACGGCGTGTTTGTCCCCGCCCACCAGCGGCGGATCGGTTATGTTCCGCAGGAAGGGGCGCTGTTTCCTCATCTCAATGTTGCGGACAATATCGCCTGGGGGCTGGACGCCAGCCGAGAGGAGAAGCGTCGCCGGGTGGGGGCATTGATGGAGATGGTCGCCCTCGACGCTGGCCTGGCGAGCCACTGGCCACATGAAATTTCCGGTGGTCAGCAGCAGCGCGTTGCCCTGGCCCGCGCGCTGGCTCAGCAGCCGGCGCTGATGCTGCTGGATGAGCCGTTTTCTGCACTGGATACCGGGCTGCGCGCCAGCACGCGTAAAGCGACGGCGGACCTGCTGGCCGAGACGGGAATCGCCTCGATTCTGGTGACCCATGATCAGAACGAAGCGCTGTCGTTTGCCACTCAGGTGGCGGTGATGCGCCAGGGGCGCTTTGCCCAGGTCGGAACGCCGCTGACAGTTTACTCGCAGCCAGTGGATGAAGAGACGGCGTTGTTTCTTGGCGATGCCCTGATCCTTCCTGCGCGCCTGAGCCCCGGCCGGGCAAGCTGCGTGCTGGGGGACCTGGCGACGGACGCACTGCATCCTGCTGGCGAAGGCAGGGTGATGCTGCGTCCGGAACAACTGAGCGTCAGTGTGAGCGGGCCGCAGGAAAGTACCGCCATCATCCGCGATGTCGATTTCTCAGGCCAGCTTTCCACGTTGACGCTGTCGATGGCCGGGCACGAGCGGCCGATTGTCCTGCGAACCGTGAGCCAGCCGGCGTGGCAGCCCGGCGCGACGGTACGACTGACGGTCAGCGGCAAGGCGCGGGTGTTTAGCGGCTAATCCCTGAGCAGGCGCCGTCGGCTATCGACGGCGCCGCACGGAAAGCTAATCAGATGGCGGATGAAGCCGCTAGTATCCGCGCCACTGACCTCGTCGCCATGGAGTGGTAGTACGTTGGAACAATTCCGCGGGGTCAGTCCAGCGCCCACCATTTTACCGATCCGTCGCTTTTTCATTCGTCCCGCTACGCTTAACTGTTATCCTGTCTCGCGATCGGCCCTGTTGTTACCATGAGACACCGCTATGCCTGAACTCCATACTCCTGCGAATCGCCCCGGCCCGGCCGCTGTGGCCCGGGTGACGCTCCTGCCTGCGCTGCTGGTTATCGTCGCTGTTGCTGTCGGCTGCGCCCTGGTGTCGCCTCCGGTCGGTACACGACACGAGATCCTGACTAACCCCGGCCTCTATATCGATCTGCTGGCGTTGTTGTTTCTGGTGTTTATGCTGTGGAGCTCGGCAAAGGTGCGGATGAGCCACATTGCCGTCAACTGGGTGCGTTATGGGCTGCTGCTGTGGATTGCCGGTGGCACCTTTGACGTGATGGATGAGATCGTGGTTCAGCCGCGCTGGATGGGCTATTACTGCGAAGATCTGCTGCGCCTCTCCGGGATGCTGCTGACCGTGGTGGGTGTCTACAAAATTATTGAGCGGATTAACCTGCTGTACGTTGACGCGCGCTCGCAATCCCTGAAGGATGAACTGACCCAGTT
This sequence comes from Klebsiella sp. A-Nf5, assembly GCF_002810545.1. Lineage (NCBI taxonomy): Bacteria > Pseudomonadati > Pseudomonadota > Gammaproteobacteria > Enterobacterales > Enterobacteriaceae > Klebsiella > Klebsiella sp. A-Nf5. Next base: position 244,073 of record NZ_PIOG01000131.1, read on the forward strand.
ACCCAACCGGCGTTTTTTCATTGATACCATTCGCGAGAAGTCCGGGCATGCGCTGGGACTCATGATTCTGGATATCGATTTTTTTAAGAAAATCAACGATACCTGGGGGCACCTGGTCGGGGATGAAGTGTTATTTTCGCTGGGTAAACAGCTGGCAAACTTGACCAGCGATCGCATCCAGCCGGCGCGTATCGGTGGGGAAGAGTTTGCCATTATCGTCGATGGCCTGTCGGAGCCCGAGCTGCACGCCCTGGCGCAGGCGATCCTCGACAATGCCGGCACCATCCTGATCAATCATCAGACGCCGCTGTCGATCAGCATTGGCGTCGGAATGTGGCGGCCAGGCGAAGCGCAGGAGACATTTATCCGTAAAGTCGACGAGGCGCTGTACAAGGCCAAGCACAACGGACGCGGACGCGTGGAGTGGGCGTAAGATTCCGGCGCGGCAGGTTAGGCCTGCTGCGCGCTACGGCAGTGTCGCCGATACTCCGACGGTGAGCGTTCGGTGTAGCGTTTGAATACCCGGCAAAAATAGTTGCTGTCGACGAAACCGCAATTATGGGCGATCTCTTTCACCTTCAGGTCATAGCCGCGCAGTAGCTGCTTCGCCTTTTCCAGGCGAACCCGGGTCAGATACTCATTAAATCCCACCGAGCCTGATTTCTGAAAAATATGCGATAGATAGTTGGGTGTGATGTGAAAACGTTTGGCTACCGATTCCCGTGTCAGCGGCAGGCTAAGATTTTCCTCGAGGTAGTCCTGGACGGCGAGAAACAGATCCCGACTGCGGCTGACGCGCATTTCCAGACCGACCAGCTGTTCACGACAATGACTCAACAGCGCGGCGACCACCAGCCGTGCGGTCAGCGGGTCGGGTTGCAGGCTGACTTCATTCAGGCTCAGCAACAGGTAAGAGCCCACGCGCGGTCCAAGCCGGGAAACGCTCTGCTTTTCCGTATGCAGGCTTTTCCCGTCCCAGCGCTGAATACTGAATCCCAGTTTCTGCCGACCAAACAGGATGCTCAGGGTAGTGGCCGGGCCGGTCCACTGCGGCAGCGTCCACTTCCCCGCCTGCACGTACAGTACCTGCAGCGTGGTTAACGTCGAGGCGGCCAGCGGCAGTCCCTGTTCACTCAGCTGGCCCTCCAGCACAATTTCCAGACGCGGAAACGGCACGTTGAAGGCGAGGGCAGGCACGGAGATATCCGGCTCAGGAAATCTCACCTGTAAGTGATCTTTTTGACCGATTAACCGATGCAGAATATCCGGCAGTTCTTCAATCATTCTATGGCCTCAGCATGCGCATTATCCTGTTGATGGTAATCTAATTTTTTCGGCTCGACAGCGTTTGTTTAGCGATTTTGCGCTGCGAATTCATGACCAACTGCAGCGCATCCATCGTCGGAAATAAGATTATTGATGCCCATCACACTTTGTGAGCTCGCATACGTATGTCCAGTTTTTCGTAGCGCTCGCCTCCTGTTATACCGCGGCGGGGCCAGTAGAGTTTATTTGTGTTATCGGAACGTTAAAAGGAACGTAAAATGAACTCATCATCGGCTAACTTTCTCGATGCGTTAGGCGCCAGCCAGACGCTCAGCGCGCAAATGAAACACGAGCTCGACACCCTCGGCTACACCGTCGTGCATAACGTCGTTGACGCCCAGTGGCTGAGCGAAATGCGCCTGCTCATTGACACCCTGGTTGAACGCGAAGGCGATAATCTGGCGATGGAGCACCATCAGGAGGCGATGGCGACGCGGATCGCTAACCTGATTAATAAGGGGGTTATCTGGGAGAAAGTCTGGTCACACCCGCTGATCCTCTCCGCTTGTCGCTATATCTTCAACGGGGATTTTAAAGTCTCCAGCCTGAACGCCCGCGAGGCGCTGTATAACGGCGGCCACCAGCCGCTGCACGCCGACTGGAAAAAGCCGCGCCCGGATTTTCCCAAAGTCCACCTGGTGAATACCATCTGGGCGATAGATGATCTGAGCGCCGCCAACGGCGCGCCGCGGATCATTCCCGGTACCCACCTGCGCCCGGCGTTGCCGGAGGAGGTGCTGGCCGACCCGGAACTGACCCATCCCGATGAGATTGTGTTTGCCGCACCGGCCGGCAGTGTGATGATTTATAACGCGCACGCCTGGCACGGTGGTACTCGTAATCGTGAAGGCAGCAGACGACGCGTACTGCATGGGTTATATATCGATCGCGCGGATACGCCGCAGCAGGACCAGCGGCGCTGGCTGACGCCGGAGACGGCAAGCCGGCTGACGCCGGCGCAAAAGTGGCTGCTGGATGTAGAATAAGGTCTGTCGCCGGTCAGGGAAGTTCTACATAGACGACCGGCTTTTTCATGATGCTTTTCACGGCCTCGACGATCTGCTGCGGCTGCAGCAGGAAGCTCTTGATGCTGGTTTTAATCGTCCGCAGGCCGCTAAAGCGCTGGGCGTCATCGATTTCGATATCCGTCACCAGCAGCACCACTTCGGCGCGGGCGATATCTTCGGCGGTGATCCGGTTTTCAACACCGAGCGCGCCCTGGGTTTCGACTTTCAGGTGCCATTTTTCATGATGACCGACCTTTTCCAGTCGTTCGGCGGCCATGTAGGTATGCGCCACCCCGCTGACGCAGGCGGTTACGGCAACGATCGTAAAGTCCATAATATCCTCCTGGCGTTATCCGCCGATAGTGACGTGGAATCCGGCCGCTTCGGCCAGCGTCCGGTAAGGTTGAATTTCCGCTTCGTCAGGCGCTTTCACGCCGGCGAGCGGCCAGCGTTTGCCCAGCAGACGGTATTTGGGCTCGCCATATTGATGAAACGGCAGCAGGTGTATTTCTTTTAGCGCGAACGGCGCGAGAAACGCCAGAATCTGGCGAAAATTATCGACGTTCAGGGTGTAGCCTGGGATCAGCGGCACCCGCGGGATCAGGTTGATTTTTCTCGCCGCCAGCTGGCGAAAATTGTCCAGCACCCGTGGCTGATTCATTCGCAGCAGCGACCGCGCCCGCTCAGGTTCCATGATTTTAAAATCAAACAGGACTTCATTGCAGGCTTCGGCCACCGGCAGGAAGCGGTCGAAAGCGCAGTCGCCCGCGGTTTCGATGGCGGTGCGGATCCCCCACTGGCGCAGGCGCTGGAGAAAGCGGGCGGCAAACCCGGCCTGCATGAGCACTTCGCCCCCGGAGAGGGTGACGCCGCCGCCGGAGGCGCGAAAGAAGACCTCATCCTTCAGCACCTCCTGCAACAGGTTATCCAGCGTCACATCGCGGCCAATCTGTTCCCACGCACCGGACGGACATTCGGCGACGTCCTGCAGGCAGCGGGTGCAGCGCAGGCATTTGCTCTCCCGGCGCAGGGTCTGAATCCTGGGTGAAATTGATTCGGGATTGGCGCACCACGGGCAGGTATGAGGGCAGCCTTTAAAAAAGACCACCGTGCGGATCCCCTGGCCATCGTTGAGCGAGTAGCGCTGGAGGTTAAAAATACGCGCCCGGTCGGCGCGCGTGTCGATGACCTCACAGCTGATGCGCGGTGCGGCGGATAATGTCATCCTGAATCTCCTTTGACAGCTCAACAAAGAAGGCGCTGTAGCCCGCGACGCGTACCACCAGGCCGGCAAAGTCCTGCGGCCGCTGCTGCGCTTCACGCAGGGTGTCGGCGTTGACCACGTTGAACTGAATATGCTGCAGCTTGAGCTTGCAAAAGGCCTGTAAAAAGTCTGCCAGTTTGTTCAGGCCGCCGTCGCCGGCCAGCGTTGCCGGGGTGAATTTGACGTTTAGCAACGTACCGTTCGACAGCAGATAGTTATCCAGCTTGCTGACCGATTTCAGCACTGCCGTTGGCCCCTGGGAATCCTGACCGACCATCGGCGACAGGCCGCCGTCTGCCAGTTGCTCACCGGCCAGCCGCCCGTCCGGGGTGGCGCCCACCACCGAACCCAGCGGCACGTGCGCGGAGACGGTGTAGGAGCCGGGGGTAAAATGACCGCCGCGTGGGTTCAGATACTGCTCAACCTCTTTGCAGTAAAAACGCAGCAGATCGGCGCTAATATTGTCGACATCGTCGATATCGTTGCCGTACTTGTCAAAACGGTTAATCAGCCGGGCGCGGATTTTTTCCCCTTCCGGCGTCTGGAAATTGGCTTTCAGCACGGCCATCAGTTGGTCAAAGCTGAGACGCTGCTGGTCGAAGACCATACCTTTCAGGGCGTGCAACGAATCGCTCAGGTTAGCGATCCCGATACCCTGGACGCCGGAGAAGTTATAGCGCGCGCCGCCAGCGGTGATATCTTTGCCGTGCTGCACGCAATCTTCAATGAACGAGGAGAGCAGTGGGACCGGCGCCCAGTCGCGGTGGCCGATATCGCAAATGTTGCTGCCCTCGACCATCAGCTTGATGTAATGGCGAATTTTGTCGCGGATCTGGCAGATAAGGCCGTCCCAGCTGACGTCAGGCTGATGTTCATTTTCCTGCAGCACAATTTCCATCACCTTCAGCAGATTAAACATGGCGATATCATGCAGGCCGTAGGTGCGCCCTGGAATAGAGAGCTCCACGCAGCCGACCACCGCGTAATCGCGGGCATCTTCCAGCGACACGCCGCGGTTAAGGAAGGCCGGCACGACCACCTCATCGTTGAAAATCTGCGGGATCCCGGTACCCAGGCGAATGGTCTCAGCGGTTTTACGCAGGAACGGGCGATCAATCAGCTCGTTGACCCGCACGCCCAGATTCGGCTGCGGCAGCTGAACGTTTTGATAGGCGTCGAGGCATAAAAATGACAGCACGTTGACCGCGCTGCGCCCGGTGTCCGTCAGCCCGCCGAGCAGGGCGGTATAGCCGGTGGGAAAACCCGCGAAATAGCGCGCGCTGCTGGAGGAGCGTAGCAGGACGATATCGTTGCATTTCACCCACAGCGACTCCAGCAACTCCTTGAGATACGCGGGATCCTGACCCTGATTCAGCGATGCCTGATAAAACGGCAGCATATACTGGTCAAAACGCCCCAGCGAAATCGAGCTGGCATTGGATTCGTACTGCAGAATGATATTCATATACCAGAACAGCTGGCAGGCCTGGGGAAAGTCCGTTGGCCGGTGTTGCGCGTTGTGGCGCGAAATAGCGGCGATGGTTAACAGCTCCTGCTGACGCTGCGGGTCCTGACAGTGCCCAGCCATCTCCTCGGCCAGCGCGGCGTAGCGCAGAATATGGCGCTGGGAAGCTTCCAGCAGGATCAGTACCGCCTGATAAAAGGGGTTCTCCGGTTGCCGGGCGCAGTGCGTTTTGAGTTCGGTGACCAGCGCGCCAAGGCCATGATTCAGCAGTCGTGGATAGTCGATGATGATATGGCCCTGGCCTTTATCGGTCTGGTTAACGCTAAATATCTGGGTGCTGACAGCAGCCTTGACCTCTTCAGTCATCTGACCGTTGATGAAATCTTTCATTGAGCGCTTTTCCCAGTAGGGGAACAGCGTTTCGCGGTAGATTTGTTTATCTTCTTCGCTTATTTCGAAGCGATCCTGCGGGCGGGTCGGGAAGGCGTCGAGCTCGTTGAGCAGCCAGTAGGGGTCCATCTCTGGCGACATTATTCCCGCGCGTGGTTTGACGGTGCGGTTGCCAGCGATCAGTTCATCCTCACGAATCGAAATCATCACCTTATCGAGGATCCACGCCGTGGCTTTCGCCCGGCGGATAATGACCGGTTCGCCCTCCGTCTGCCGATGGCTGGCAGTGTAGAGTAATGCGCGTTCAAGGGAGATTTCGCGCGGCTGGGCGAACAGGCTGGCTTTCAGGCGTTGGGTACGATTCGTCATGATAAACTCCATGTTGTGGCGAAGGGCGCGAGGGCGCCCTTTTTAAGGCTTCAGGCGCTCTGGGAAAGGTGGCTGTCTATCTTGTTCATGATGACGTCGGCGCGTTTTACCGCATCGCTGATGTTGACGCGCACGATAGTTTTCCCGGCAAAACGCTCTTCGAATTTGATGCCGATATCTTTGGTCAGAATGACCATATCGGCGGCGGCAATCTCTTCCGCCGTCAGTTCATTTTCAATACCGATAGAACCCTGCGTTTCTACCTTGACCTGCCAGCCTTTGGCTTTGGCGGCGCTTTCCAGCGATTCGGCGGCCATGTAGGTGTGAGCCACGCCCGACGGGCAGGCGGTGACAGCGATAATGTGGGTCATAATCTGTTCCTTCCAGTCTGTTAGTTAATTTCGAAATCAAGGTCTAGTTCATCGTCAGCGTTGACGTCAGTGGGTTTCTTTTTGGCAAAGGCTTTCAGCAGGATGACGCAGGCGGCGCTGACGCAGGCGCCGACCAGCAGCGCGGCGACAAAGCCCAGCTTGCCCTGGACCACCGGCAACACGATGAGCCCGCCCCAGCCGGCGTAACACTGGACGCCCATCAGCGCGGCGGTGACGCAGCCGCTGGCGGCGCCAATCATATTGGCCGGAATGACGCGCAGCGGATCCGCGGCGGCAAAGGGAATCGCCCCTTCGGTCACGCCGACACAGCCCATCACCAGCGCCGCTTTGCCGGTTTCCCGCTCTTCGGCGGTGAAATATTTGCGGCCAATCAGCGTCGCCAGCCCCATGCCCAGCGGCGGTACGGCGATACCGACGGCGGCGATGGCCACCACGCTGTAGACGCCCTGCGAAACGCAGATCAGCATGAAGGCGTAGGCCACTTTGTTCACCGGGCCGCCCATATCAAAGGCCAGCATCAGGCCCATAATGATGGCCAGCACCACGATGCTGCCTTCACGCATCCCCTGCAGCCAGCCGGTCAGATTAGCGGTCAGCGCGCCAACCGGCTCGCCAAGCCCCCACATCATGATCCCGGCGGTGATAAAGGTGCCGACGATGGGAATGATGAAAATCGGCATCACCGAGCGCAGAACTTTATGTACGGGGATTTTTTTCAGGTAATAGACCACCAGGCCGCCAATCATGCCGGCGATCAGCGCGCCGAAGAAGCCGGCGCCAAAGCTGTTGCCCACCCATGCGCCGATGGCGCAGGGGGCCAGCGCGGCGCGGTCAGAAATGGAGTAGCCGATGTAGGCGGCGAGAAAGGGCACCATCAGCGTCAGCCCGGCGACGCCAATATCAAAGAGTTTCTTCAGATTAGGGTCGGTGGCGGCATCGGGCACCGCGCCTTTGCCATACAACATGACGGAGACCGCCAGCAGGATCCCGCCGGAAACCACGAAGGGGATCATGTGCGAGACGCCGGTCATCAGATGCTGGCGGGTATTTTTTAGTATTTGCACCAGTTCGTTCATTGCTTGCTCCTGAGCGCTGTAGGGCCCGTGACAGTATTGATGCCTCAACATTAGAAAAAGGGCGGGGTATTAAACAGTAGAGAAAAAGTGCATTTACTGGATATTTGTAAGGTGAGAAAAGAATTGCGATCCACCTCAAATCTTAGTGGTGACAAGAAAGATGAGCGCTAACAGGGTGGAATTGTGATGGCGGGCATAAAAAAGTATCGTGTGTACAATAGTCCAGTAATTGCCAGTTTTATCACCTAGTCCCGGGGGCTGTCTTTTATTACCTTTTGGGGAAATAATGGATTGCTCAGGAGGAAGGCGATGGCTCTGGTCATTGAATTTACATGTGATTTGCCCAACGGCGTGCATGCGCGTCCGGCCAGTCTGGTCGAAACGCTGTGTAATCGTTTTTCATCAGCGATTGAGTGGCGGAACTTGCGCCGCGAGAGCGGTGGAAATGCCAAGAGCGCGCTGGCGATTATCGGCAGCAATACCCTGAAGGGCGACGCCTGCCAGCTGCTTATCAGCGGCGAAGATGAAGCTGAGGCATTCGCCGCGTTAACGGCTTTTATGCGCGATGAATTTCCCCACTGTGACGCGCCGCTGCCCGCTGCGCCAACGCTGGATGTCCAGCCGGTGCCAGAGTCGCTTTCGCGGCTGAACCCGACGCTGTTTCATGCCCGTCCGGTGTGCGCCGGCAGCGCTGGGGGAACGCTGGTTCATCTCAAATCACGCGATCTGCACGAGCTGGGTGAACTGCCCGTCGCCGCCAGTCCCGAACAGGAGCAGGCGGCACTGGATAATGGCCTGCGGCTACTGGTGAAAGATATTGCGCTGCGGTTGCTGGACAACGACGGCACCGCCAGCGCGATCCTGGAAGCTCACCGTTCGTTGGCGACGGATGCTTCGCTGCGCCAGCACCTGCTTGGCGGTATTCTCACCGGGCTGAGCTGCGCCCAGGCGATTGTCGCCACCGGCGACCACTTCTGCGCCCAGTTCCGCGACTCCGGTAACCGCTATCTGCAGGAACGGGTACTGGATGTCCGCGACGTTTGCTTCCAGCTGTTGCAGCATATCTACGGCGAAGCCCGTTTCCCGGCGCCGGGCCAGCTGCGGGAAGCGGCCATTTGCCTTGCCGACGAGCTGACCCCCAGCCAGTTTCTGGAACTGGATAAAACGCATCTCAAAGGGCTGCTGCTGCGCAGCGGCGGCACCACCTCGCATACCGTGATTCTGGCACGCTCATTCAATATCCCTACTCTGGTGGGCGTGGATTTAGCCGCGCTGCTGCCGTGGGTGGATACGCAGGTGCAGATTGACGGCAACGCCGGGCTGCTGGTGGTGGATCCGAGTCCGGCGGTAGCGCGCTACTATCAGCAGGAGGCCTGGCTACAGACGCAAATCCAGCAACAGCAGCAGGTATGGCTGGATAAAGCCGGGCAGACGCAAGACGGTATCCGCGTGGAGATCGCCGCCAATATCGCCCATTCGGTGGAAGCGGTGGCGGCATTCAACCAGGGCGCGCAGTCGGTAGGGTTGTTCCGCACTGAAATGCTGTATATGGATCGCCCGAGCGCGCCGTCGGAAGATGAGCTCTACAACATCTTCTGCCAGGCACTGGAACCCGCTGCCGGGCGCAGCATTATCGTGCGGACTATGGATATCGGCGGTGATAAGCCGGTGGCCTATCTCAACATCCCTGCGGAAAACAATCCGTTCCTCGGGTACCGTGCGGTGCGCATCTATGAAGAGTATCAGGCGCTGTTTCACACTCAGCTACGGGCGATTTTACGCGCCTCGGCACACGGCTCGCTGAAGATTATGATCCCCATGATTTCATCAATGGAAGAGATCCTGTGGGTGAAAGAGCGACTGGCGGAGGCCAAACAGTCGCTGCGCGCCGAGCAGATCCCGTTTGATGAAAAGATCCCGCTCGGCATCATGCTGGAGGTGCCATCGGTGATGTTTATCATCGATCAGTGCTGTGAAGAGGTGGATTTCTTTAGCATCGGCAGCAACGACTTAACGCAGTATCTGCTGGCGGTCGATCGTGATAATGCGAAAGTGACGCGCCATTACAACAGCCTGAATCCCGCCTTCCTGCGCGCGCTGGACTATGCGGTACAGGCGGTGCATCGGCAGGGGAAATGGATCGGTCTGTGTGGCGAACTGGGGGCCAAAGGATCGGTGCTACCGCTACTGGTAGGCCTCGGTTTAGATGAATTGAGCATGAGCGCGCCGGCGATCCCGGCGACCAAATCGCGCCTGGCGCAACTGGACAGCCGCGCCTGCCGCCAGCTGCTGAATCAGGCCATGCAGTGCCGTACCTCACTGGAAGTGGAGCATCTGTTGGCCCAGTTCCGCATGCGTCAGCAGGATGTGCCGCTGGTGAGCGCCGAGTGCATTACGCTCAATAGCGACTGGCGCAGCAAGGAGGAGGTGCTGAAAGGGATGACGGATAACCTGCTGCTGGCCGGACGCTGCCGCTATCCACGTAAGCTGGAGGCTGACCTGTGGGCCCGCGAGGCGGTGTTCTCCACCGGTCTGGGCTTTAGCTTCGCCATTCCGCACAGTAAATCCGAGCATATCGAGCAGTCGACCATCAGCGTCGCCCGTCTGGCGCAGCCGGTGGTGTGGGGCGATGAAGAGGCGCAGTTTGTGATTATGCTGACGCTGAACAAGCACTCGGCGGGCGATCAGCATATGCGTATCTTCTCGCGGCTGGCGCGGCGCATTATGCACGCGGAGTTCCGCCAATCTCTGGTATCCGCGGAGAGCAGCGAGGATATTGCCGACCTGCTGCGCCGCGAGCTGGAACTGTGATCTGCACACCGGCCAGCGGTGCCGGCCGGTGTGCGCTTTACAAATCCAGTACCAGGCGGCCGCCTTTGGCGCGCGAGCAGCAGATCAGCATACTCTGCTGGCTGGCTTTCTCTTCCTCGCTGTAATACTGATCGCGGTGGTCCGCTTCCCCTTCCAGAATCATCGTTTCGCAGGTGCCGCACACCCCTTCGCGGCACAGGCATTCCACCTTCGCCGCTTTGTTATTCTCAATAACCTGCAAAATGGTCATGTCCTGCGGTACGGTAAATTCGCGTCCGGAACGCGCCAGCACCAGGGTAAACGCCTCTCCGCCTTTATCCTCAACGATAAACTGCTCAAAGTGCAGCTGACTGGCGGGCACCTGATGGCGTTCGGCGGCGGCTTTCACCGCCTCGTTAAGCGCCGCCGGGCCGCAGGTATAGACGTGGGTTCCGGGCTCGAGGTCGGCGAACAGGCGCGGCAGGTCGAGACGGCTGCCGAGCGCTGATACATGAACATTGACCCGATCTCGCCACGGCGCGGCGCTGAGCGCATCGACGAAAGCATTATTGTCGGCGTCGTGGAAACAGTAGTGCAGCTGCCAGTCGGCCTGCCGTTGTTCCAGTTCAGGAATATGCGCTAAAAACGGCGTGATGCCGATGCCGCCGGCGATCAGCAGATGTTTTCGCGCCTGTGGTTCGTTGGCGAACAGGTTGTTGGGGGTGGACACCGTCAGGGTATCGCCCGGGCGTACCTGCTGGTGCATAAAACGCGAGCCGCCTTTGGAAGGCGACTCAAGACGCACCGCAATCTGCCAGCTGGTGGTATCCAGCGGCGAGCTCATCAGCGAGTAGGCGTTACTGTAGCGCTGCTCGCCATCCTGCATCTGGACGATAATATGGCTGCCGCCGCTGAATGCCGGCAGCGGGGCGCCGGTCGGCGATACCAGCGTAAAACGCTTCACAAGGGGGGTGATCTGCTCAACATCGCGAACGATCGCCTCAAACATTTGATAATCAGACATCGCTGAACTCCATCAAAAAATCCCGGCGTGGCCAGCGCCGCCGCCGGGAGAGGACATTTACAACCCCTGGCAGAGATACTTCATCTCCAGGTAATCTTCGATTCCGTGTTCCGACCCTTCGCGGCCAAGGCCGGACTGCTTCACTCCGCCAAATGGCGCGACTTCGTTGGAAATCAGTCCGGTATTGATGCCGACCATCCCGTATTCCAGCTGCTCGGAGACGCGCCAGATACGGGCGGCATCGTTGCTGTAAAAATAGGAGGCGAGGCCGTAGATAGTGTCATTTGCCTGCTCGATGACCTGCTGCTCATCGTCAAATTTCACCAGTGCCGCCACCGGGCCGAAAATCTCTTCCTGCAGCAGCAGTGACCCCGGCTGTACATCGCCGATCACCGTAGGGGTGAAGAAATTACCGCCCAGTGGGTGCGCTTTACCGCCGGTTAACAACGTTGCGCCGCGGGTCAGGGCGTCGTCGAGCAGGGACTGGACTTTGCGCCCGGCGTCGGCGTTGATCAGCGGGCCAATCTGTACATCGGACTCACTGCCATCGCCAACTTTCAGGGCGGCGACGCGGGCCACGAATTTATCGCAGAATTGGTCGTAGATGGCGCGATGAATATAGAAGCGGTTGACGCAGACGCAGGTTTGCCCGGCGTTGCGGAACTTGGCGATCAGCGCTCCCTCGACCGCTTTATCGATATCGGCATCGTCAAAGACGATAAACGGCGCGTTACCGCCGAGCTCTAAAGAGAGCTTTTTGATGGATTCCGCGCACTGGCGCATCAGTACGCGGCCAACTTCGGTCGAGCCGGTAAAGGAGAGTTTACGCACCCGCTCATCGCCGGTGAACACCGCGCCAATTTCGCGCGACTGGCCGGTAACGACGTTAATGACGCCCTGCGGGATCCCGGCCTGATTCGCCAGTTCCGCCATCGCCAGCGCGGTAAACGGCGTTTCGTTAGCCGGCTTTATCACCATCGTACAACCCGCAGCCAGCGCCGGGCCGGCCTTACGGGTGATCATCGCCGCCGGGAAGTTCCACGGGGTGATCGCCGCGCAGACGCCCACGCCCTGGCGGATCACCATCAGGCGTTTATCCGCGCCAGGGGAGGGGATTATTTCGCCGTTGGTGCGTTTGCCCTGTTCGGCAAACCACTCGATAAACGAGGCGGCATAGGCGATTTCGCCTTCCGCTTCCGCCAGCGGCTTGCCCTGCTCGGCGGTCATGATCTGCGCCAGCGCGGTTTTGTTTTCGAGGATCAGGCGGTGCCAGTTTTTCAATAGCGTGGCGCGCTGAGCGGCGGTTAATGCGCGCCAGGCCGGCAGCGCGGCCGCGGCGGCATCCACGGCCTGCTGCGCTTCCGCCCGACCCATATTAGGGATCTGGCCGAGCGCCGCGCCGGTGGAAGGATTGCTGACGGCAAGCGTCGTGCCGTCGGCGGCGTCGCGCCAGCTTCCGGCAATCAGCGCCTGCTGGCGAAACAGATCTGAGTGAAACACGGACATAGCAAACTCCTTCAACGATTACGGCTGGAACACCTGGGCCACCAGATTGTGGAAATGGGCGATACCGTGCTCGGAGATACCGCTGCCGCTGTTATCCGCCATAATGCGTCCCTGGCCGCGATAGCCGCGGGACTTCAGCCCCTTCTGCACGCTTTCCACCAGGCGTAAATCTTCCGGGCGGAACACGTCGCGATACCACTCAATCAGCGCTTTCTGATCGTCGGTCAGCTCTTCGTTGGTGAAATAGATGTCGTAATTCTGCAGAGTGGTCTCTTCATCCACCGGGAATTCATAGATCACGGTCATCATGCCCTTGATCGGCGTGACGTTGAACATGGTGCACGGCCATAGCCAGAAACCGTGGAACGCGGCTTCGGTACCTTCTTCGAATTTAAACGACTGCTCCGACGGCTTGGCGAAGCCATACTGCAGCGTCCATTTGCCGTGCATGGTGTGCCAGTAACGGTCAACCTGTACGGAATCCGAGAAGCCCGGGTGCGCCGGGCCGCAGTGGTAACATTCCAGATAGTTATCGACGATATTTTTCCAGTTCGCCGGGGTGAGAGTGGTAAAGCGCGCCGCCAGTTTCAGATCATGCACGTCCGGGCAGGCTTCCAGCACTTTGTCCTGCAGGCCCGGCAGCTGTGATTCCACACTCTCGGCTTCCGGGTTCAAATTGATAAACACAAAGCCGGCATACTCTTCCAGGCGAACCGGCACCAGCTGCGCCTTTTCGCTATCGAAATTTGCCACGTTTTCGCAGTTGCGGGCATGGGCGAGATTGCCGTCAAGCTTGAAGGCCCAGGCGTGATAGGGGCAGGTAATCACGTTTTTGGCTTTACCTTCACCGCTCAGCAACTGGTGGCCGCGGTGCGGGCAAACGTTATAGAAAGCGCGCAGAATGTTGTCGCGACCGCGGACGATAACGATATTTTCGCCAATGATCTCCCGGGTGATGTAGTCGTTCGGCCGGGCGACCTCGCTGCCGTGGGCGACGCAAATCCAGCTATTGGCGAAGATGCGCTCTTTCTCGTGCTCAAACGCCTGGCTGTCGGTATAAAAACGGGCCGGAATGGTCCAGGCATCCTGCGGATTGGCGCAAAAATTAATCGGCAGCGTAAAGTCAGGGCTCAAATTGCTCATGTAAGGTCACCTTGTGATTATTGTCAGTAAGAGGTTTTACAGCGACTGGCCGTCGCCTTTGAGTACCGTGCCAACCGGTAGCGTCTCGGCTTTAATCATTGGCTCGGGCGTATGGGTTTCTATCTGATTGACCGGCACGTGGGCGTAGTCCTGTTTTAACCAGCGCACGAAGCCGCCAGTCTTAATCAGCAAAATGGCAAGGAACGGTAGGGCGGTCAGTACCACGGTGGTTTTCATGGTCTCAAGCGAAGCCCCGGTAAACAGAATCGATAGCGGGATGAGGGTGATCACCACGCACCAGAACAGGCGCATGCCGCGATCCGGATCTTCGCCTTCGCGCAGGTTGCGGGTGCTGGTCGCCGCCATGGTGTAGGCCACCGCATCCATGTGCGAGGCGAGGAAAACAATCATCACGAACAGATAGGCGGCGAGGAACAGCTTACCTGCCGGCAGCGACATCAGCACCTGCTGGACGGCGGTTTCGCCGCCGAGAGTCTGCATCACCTGCGGTACGTTAATCACGCCGTTAACGAACTGGTGCATGGCGTAGCTTTCCATCACCCCGAAGAAGAACCAGCAGCCGGCGGTGCTACCGAGGAGCAGTCCCCAAATGACCTCTTTGATTTTGCGCCCGCGGGAGACGCGAGTGACGAACATCGCCACGCCTGGGGTATAGGAGATCCACCACAGCCAGTAGAAGACGGTCCAGTTGCGGGTAAAGGCGCCGTCGCCGAGGGGGTCGGTAAACAGGCTCATCTGCAGGAAGTTTTGGGTGGTGAGGCCAATGGCGTTGATAACGTTATTGGTGATGAATTCGGTCGGGCCAACCAGTAATACCACCAACGGCAGCAGGAACGCGCCCCAGCCAACCATTTTGCTCAGGCGCTGCAGGCCGTTGTTGATGCCAATCCACGAACTCATGCAGAAAATGCCGCCGGAGAGCAGGATCACAAACGCCTGCACGGTGAAGTTATCCGGCAGTCCGGTCAGCGCTGACAGGCCGCGGGTGAAGGTGGCGGCAGTGACCACCAGCGAAATGGTTAACGCGCCGACGGTGGCGATCAGGAACATCAGATCAACCAGACGGCCCCAGAAGCCTTGCGGACTCACTCCGGTGATCGCTGAAATGATCCCGGAGAGGCTGAGGCCTTTATTTTTCCGCACGTGGAAGTGATAGGCCATGATCAGCGAGGCGAGAGTGTAGGTCGCCCAGGCGCTAACCCCCCAGTGGAAGAAAGAATAAGGGATGCTGTATTCCAGCGCTTTCGGCGATTGCGGCGCAATGTTCAGGCCCGGGGTCTGGTAGTAATAAGCCCATTCGGCAACGCCCCAGTACAGCGTGGAGGAGCCGAGCCCGGCGCAGATAAACATAAACAGCCATGAGAGGGTACTGTATTCGACTTTGCCTTCGCCGAGACGGATATTGCCGTATTTGCTGGTTGCCAGATAGAGCACCAGTCCCAGTGCCAGCAGCACCAGTACCTGTACCGTGGAACCCAGCAGCCGGGTCACGCCGTTAAAAATCGAATCAGCCGCCTGCGCGGTTTGGTGGGGGAAGAGACTTAATGTAGCGGCGATGAAAACAATGGCCGCCAGGCTGATGGCAATCAGCGGCACATCTTTTTTCTTTACGTTGCTCAACATGGGTGATCTCCTGGGCATGATTGCCCGTCGGTGGCTTTAGCCTGTCGTTGTTATCACGCTGTAGGGTCAGGGTTCGTAGCAAAAAGCTATTAACAATCGGATTATTTCTTCGTTACATGAATTAAACAATTGGCCGATTCGTGAAGCAATAAAACACGGAACGGAAATAATAAAAGGTGAATTGGCGCAGGTTCTTTCCTTTCAGGAATGAATAAAGTTCACCGCTGTGATGCGGTTCACTTGTCAATCGTGGGGGATTCTGCATAGCGAAAAGAGAGGGAAGTTGGCGGGCCAGGCGCGCGGGTTTTCCCGGGTAGCGGCTACGCCTTACCCGGGCTACGGTCCGTGCGGCCTGCCTTTAATTTATTCTCCATGGTTGCTGAAACTGCCGGTGTTGGCGGCCTCAACATCGCTGAGACGTTCCCGGCAGGCCGGGGCAGCCCGCATGGATGCGGGCTGAGGGCCGTGTTTTGCAAGGACGCTGCCTCGGCCCGACCCGAAGCCTGCAGGGATAAGTCGAAGGCACCACGCAGTGGCGATGTTGCTGGCCGGAGCCCGGG
>NZ_PIOG01000077.1:0-524 GCF_002810545.1 Klebsiella sp. A-Nf5
GAAACGGGATTCAGGAGACGGGGTGGCTGGGAACAATGGAGGAAGGTTATCGCTATACGGAAAGGGATCCACGCACGCATCAGGTCGTTCGTCGCTATAATATTTGGTACTACCCGTGGTATGGCCGAGGCCTGTTACAGCTAACCAGCCCACTAAATTATTTCGAATATTTTAGCTTCAGAGGACGAGTATATCCTGTAAACATCAAAGATACTCTGATAAATGAATATAATCGTCTTTATTCACACCGGGGCATTCGCTACACCGACAATCACCTATCTGATACAGAAAACAACATTCCTGAGAACATTATTAGCTGGAGGAATAATGTCAGCAGCGATAACCATGAGGCGACTAGCAGTGCAGGATTTTACTGGGCGTCAAGAAATATGGCATATTACGCTGATAACGAACATATACTCGAGCGATGTAGCGTCAATACCAGAAGAAACGGGGTAAAAATTTACTATCGTAGTCAGGCCTTCTGGCAAGCCAGTGCTGCCGTTAATTTACCCGCACAAATT
>NZ_PIOG01000192.1:0-523 GCF_002810545.1 Klebsiella sp. A-Nf5
CTGCAGTGGGTGCAGCGCCTCCTCCAGCAGACCGAAGACTTCATCGTTCTCGCCCGCCAGGTTGATGTCCGCGCGATAGCCGCGCACCGGGTAGCGGGAGAAGAGCGGATCGGGGCCCATCTGGATCACGGTGCAGTCCTGGCGACAGTCGCCCTCGGCGATCATCCATGGCGCCTGCGAGTCGACCACCAGAATCACATCGGCGTCGGCGAGCCAGACGCTGGGATCAGCCCCGGCGAGCAGTGGATTATCGGCGCTCAGGGTCACCTCGGTACCCCAGTATTCCACCAATGGGATCGCCCATTCGCGCACCAGGCTATTGAGGCGCGCAAAGCCACCCGCCGTTCGGGCGCCACGCTGGGCGAAGATGACGGGATGCCTGGCGCAGGCGATTGCCTCGGCGGCGCGGGCGATATCTTCCCGGACTGGCGCATAGCGGACCGGCTGCTGCGAAGGACCGGCCTGCAGCGCGGCCTCATCAATGGCAAAGGTCTCGCACAATGGCTCGCGCGGTAAGCCTCCG
>NZ_PIOG01000146.1:0-515 GCF_002810545.1 Klebsiella sp. A-Nf5
TGCTATGCAGATGAGGCTTATATGTCAAAATGGTTTGTTTGTATATGCTGTGTTTGTTATTTCTCCGTCAGTTATGCACAAGATTTCAACCTAGGAATTGCGGCTCATTTATTATCAAATAATCCGACTTCGTTAAACCCAAGCACTGCCAATACCAAAATAAAAGCGGCTGGTATTAAGTATGTAAGAATGGATGCTTTATGGCGCGATGTTGAAATCAATAAAGGCCAATTATCAATCCCGCAAAAATGGGATGAAGTAATAAATGAGCAAAAAGCATTAGGTTTAGAGCCTATTTTGATACTGGCTTATGGCAATAAGAATTATCAAAATGGAGACAAGCCTACAGATAAAGATAGCATTGATGCATATGTAAGATATGCATCATATGTGGTGAATCATTTTAAGGGACGTGTTAAATATTATCAAATATGGAATGAATGGAATGGTACAGCCGGAGCAACTTCAGTAGGTAGTGTTCGCGATTACAAGATATTAGTTAAGGCTGCTTATCC
>NZ_PIOG01000105.1:0-314 GCF_002810545.1 Klebsiella sp. A-Nf5
TATATTGCCCCTTCACCTTCAGGCTGAACTTCTGGTCTTCCTTCTCGAATTCCCAGGCATACAAACCACTCGTGTCGGAATACCGGACATTGATGCAGTTGTGATTCAAAAGATCCTGCGGTTTTTTAGGCTTCCCATAGCGTTGAAAATAATCCGGTGCTGCAACAATCAATTGCCGCCAGTCCTGGCTGATTTTAACGGCAATCATATCATTATTCAGCGCATCTCCGGGGCGGATCCCCGCGTCAAAACGCTGATCAACGATGTCGGTAAATCCATAATCAATTCCGATTTCAATCTGAATGTCAGGGTAG
>NZ_PIOG01000283.1:0-1465 GCF_002810545.1 Klebsiella sp. A-Nf5
GAGTGCGCGACCAGAGCCGACGGGAACATACAAAGCATATGCTCCGACTGCGTCGTACCGGTCAAATAAACGGTCAGCAGGTGCCGGAAATCATCATTCTGAATTCGCACGATGGCGCATCAAGTTTTCAGTTACTGCCGGGGATATTCCGAAGCGTCTGCACCAATTCGCTCGTTTGCGGACAGTCGTTTGGCGAGATCCGCGTGCCACACAGGGGCGACGTTGTCGGGAAGGTGATTGAGGGGGCCTATGAGGTTCTCAGCGTCTTTGAGCGGGTGGAAGAGAAACGTGAAGCCATGCAGTCCGTGCAACTCCCGTCACCCGCACAACATGCACTGGCTAAAGCGGCGCTCACATATCGTTTTGGGGAAGAGTACCAGCCAGTAACTGAATCGCAAATTCTTGCTCCTCGACGCTGGCAGGACGAGAGCGATGACCTGTGGACCACTTACCAGCGCATTCAGGAAAACCTGCTGAAAGGCGGGCTAAGTGGCCGTACCGCGCAGGGGAAACGTACCCACACCCGCCCAGTAAACGGGATTGATGGCGACGTTAAGTTAAACCGTGCGCTCTGGGTGATGGCGGAGAATATGCTGAAACTGTTGGACAGGTAATCATCCGCGCCCCGCCACCGAAATCAATCCCCGGCCCGAGACCTACATTCGACTGCATAAGGAAAAATTAACATGACCGACATTATTAATATTAACGACAACCATCAGCTACCTCTGCAGGCTGGCGATAACGGTTCTGCACCTGCTCTGACAGCCACGCCCGTACCGGACGAACAGCGTGTGGAGTTCTGGCCGCAGCACTTTGGTAACATCCCGCAGTGGATGACCCTTGAACCGCAGGTCTTTGCGTGGATGGACCGGTTCTGCGCTGACTACAGCGGTGGTATCTGGAATTTTTATACTCTCAGCAACGGCGGGGCCTTCATGGTTCCGGAAACGGACAACGATGCCTTCTGGTCGCTGTTCAACGCCATGAATGGCAACGCCGCAGACATGAGCGCCGAAGCTGCAGGGATTGCAGTCTGTCTTGTCGCTTACAGTCATCACGCATGCCGCACAGAATGCGATGCCATGACGGAACATTACTGGCGTCTGCGTGACTATGCGCTGCATCACCCGGAATGCAGCGCCATCATGCGCATTATCGACTGAGTGTCCCGCCATGCCGTATGAACTGTCTCACCTGAATGCCCTGTGGGATGCGCTGGGGAAAACAACGGTCAGGGATGAGGACGGTGACGTTGTGATCGACGAACCCTTCCTGCATTTCCCGACGGGTTCGTCGTTGCGGTGAAGCTGTACAACACATCCGTCCCGGATACGTCAACAGACAGGAAAAGCAAATGAATACCACCACGTGTCCCCCTGACCGCGGGGGAATATCTCCCGTCGCACAGCGCACTATCAGACGCGCACTGACCCTGCTGGAACACCAGTTACGCGAACCCGGC
>NZ_PIOG01000156.1:0-511 GCF_002810545.1 Klebsiella sp. A-Nf5
TTTTCCAGATATTGTCAGCACGCAGGTGTGCTTTCATCAGACCGTCGTGCTGTTGCTTCATTTGCTCAGAGAACCGGAAAAAAGGCTTCATCACTTTTTTGCTGATACTGGTCTTACCTTCACCGGAGACCGCCAGCGTCAGTAAATACAGTGCGCAGTGCATCGGATCCGATGAGTGTGGTGGTACCACCTCAATATGAGCCTGACAGGCGAGGGAAGCGGCTGCCAGTACGGCCCCCGCTATCAGTTCCGCCGGGATACCCGTCTCGTTATAAAGAGCATCAATGACATCCCGCATCACCGACGGGAACGCACCGACAGGGTAACCCTCCGGGGTTCTGTTTTGTACGGGGATATAAGGCTCCGGCATTTTCGGAATGGCAGTGTATGGCAGTAAATTCTGCATGTAATAATCTCCTAGTTACTGTTTTCAGTAACGGGTTAGTTGTGAATATAATAAATAGCCAGACGTCAAAATTTGTTTATTTAAAGTAATAACCTTACCCAATAA
>NZ_PIOG01000014.1:0-41918 GCF_002810545.1 Klebsiella sp. A-Nf5
AGTGGACGCATCACTGGTGTTCGGGTTGTCATGCCAATGGCATTGCCCGGTAGCTAAATGCGGAAGAGATAAGTGCTGAAAGCATCTAAGCACGAAACTTGCCCCGAGATGAGTTCTCCCTGAGACTTTAAGTCTCCTGAAGGAACGTTGAAGACGACGACGTTGATAGGCCGGGTGTGTAAGCGCAGCGATGCGTTGAGCTAACCGGTACTAATGAACCGTGAGGCTTAACCTTACAACGCCGAAGATGTTTTGGCGATTTGAGAGAATTTTCAGCTCTGATACAGATTAATCGATGCGTCCGGGTGACGTGTTGATAAAACAGAATTTGCCTGGCGGCGATAGCGCGGTGGTCCCACCTGACCCCATGCCGAACTCAGAAGTGAAACGCCGTAGCGCCGATGGTAGTGTGGGGTCTCCCCATGTGAGAGTAGGGAACTGCCAGGCATCAAATTTAGCGTGCTGATATGGCTCAGTTGGTAGAGCGCACCCTTGGTAAGGGTGAGGTCCCCAGTTCGACTCTGGGTATCAGCACCACTTTTTAGGTTAAAGTTCGGCACGTTGTAAAGAATTTGCCTGGCGACAATAGCGCGGCGGTCCCACCTGACCCCATGCCGAACTCAGAAGTGAAACGTCGTAGCGCCGATGGTAGTGTGGGGTCTCCCCATGTGAGAGTAGGGAATCGCCAGGCATCAAATAAAGCAAAAGGCCCAGTCGAAAGACTGGGCCTTTTGCTTTTGTTATATCTGTTGTTTGCCGATGAGCGCTCTCCGGAGTAGGGACAAATCCGCCGGGAGCGGATTTGAACGTTGCGCAGCAACGGCCCGGAGGGTAGCGGGCAGGACGCCCGCCATCATTCCCAGGCATCAAATAAAACGAAAGGCTCAGTCGGAAGACCGGGCTTTTTTGTCTTTTGCGGCCAGACGCGCCGCCAGCTCCCCGGTGGCGCTGCGCTTACCGGGGCTACAGACCCCGTAGCCCGGAAAAGGTGCGCAGCACCGCCTCCGGGGAAAGCAGCGGTCATATCAACGTAAATGAAAGGCCCAGTCGTGTGACTGGGCCTTTTGTCTTTCTGGCGACTGAGCCGAAGGGAACGCCTCCAGGCTGAACATTTGTGGAGCGGAGTTGCTAACGAGTCAGCGCCACGATACCTAACGTGAGACCGGCAACCGCTGCGGCCCCACCAGCGATCGCGCCAGCCGTTTCCCAGTTATCCTGTGTTGTGCCTTTTACACAGGTATTGGTATGCACCAGTCGGCCCTGCGAGTCATAGACAGGCACGCACGAGGAATCATGGGCACAGCCAGCAAGCAACGTTGCTAACAATGTCACTAATATTAATTTATTCATGGTATTACCTCTAAATAACCGTTTGCTGTCAACGTTGTTGACACATAACGGAATAGCTTATTTTACCACCGCAATGACACAGGCCTGGAAGGGGAAATAATCTCAAATTATGAGCAGTGTAAATATCGTGAAGAGAAATGAAAAATAATGAAGAGAATATGCAGGAAGGGATTTTCCAATGCGTTAGTCGGGGATAAAAAATTAATATTTCTACTAACTTGTTGTTCTGATAGATATAAAAAAAGGCGCCGCATGACGCCTTGATAATTATAGTCGATTATTCAGCGTGCCGGGTAAAGCGTCGTCTGACGACCACGAAAAACACCGGAACAAAGAAGATCGCCAGTAGTGTCGCGGTAAGCATCCCGCCCATCACGCCGGTGCCCACTGCATTCTGAGCCCCACTACCGGCACCATGGCTAATCACCAGCGGCATGACCCCGAGGATAAAAGCCAGAGAGGTCATTAGAATAGGGCGCAGGCGCATCCGCGATGCCTCCAGCGTGGCCTCAATGATCCCTTTCCCTTCTTTCTCCATCAGATCCTTGGCGAACTCAACGATCAGGATCGCATTCTTCGCCGACAAACCGATCGTGGTTAAAAGACCGACCTGGAAGTAAACGTCATTATTCAACCCACGCAGTGTGGCGGCTAACAGTGCGCCAATGACCCCCAGCGGAACGACTAACATCACTGAGAACGGAATCGACCAGCTCTCATAGAGCGCCGCCAGGCACAGGAAGACGACGATCAGTGAGATGGCATAGAGCGCAGGCGCCTGGTTGCCGGAGAGGCGTTCCTGGTAAGACATTCCAGTCCAGTCGTAACCGATGCCGCTCGGCAGTTTACTGGCCAGTTGTTCCATCAGCGCCATGGCTTCCCCGGTACTTTTGCCTGGCGAGGCTTCACCGAGGATCTCCATGGATGGCAAACCGTTGTAACGCTCCAGGCGTGGCGAGCCATATATCCAGCGTGAAGTGACAAAGGCGGAGAACGGAACCATTTCGCCGTTGGCGCTACGAACGTACATGTTGTTAATGTCGCTCGGCAGCATACGGAAGTGGGCATCAGCCTGGACGTACACTTTCTTCACGCGGCCGCGGTCAATAAAATCATTGACGTAGTACCCCCCCAGCGCGGCGGATATCGTTTCATTGATATCGGAGAGAGATACGCCCAGCGCCTGCGCTTTTTCCTGATCGACATCCAGTTTGAACTGTGGGGTATCTTCCAGCCCATTGGGCCGTACCCGGACCAGTTGATCCGGATGCTGTTTCACCATGCCGAGCAGTTGGTTTCGCGCCTGGGTCAGGGCGGTATGGCCAAGCCCACCCTGGTCGATCAGTTCAAAGTCGAAGCCGGTGGCGGTACCCAGCTCAATAATGGCCGGCATGTTGAACGGGAAAACCATGGCGTCTTTTATCTGACTGAAGGCCACGGTGGCCCGTTTAATAATCGACTCCACGTTATTTTCATCACCGCTACGCGCTTCCCAGGGTTTCAGGCTGACAAACGCCATGCCGGAGTTTTGCCCCTGGCCGCTGAAGCTGAAGCCGTTAACAGTAAAGACGCTTTCAACGTTGGCTTTCTCGTTATGCAGATAGTAGTCGGTTACGGTATCCAGCACCTTCTGCGTGCGCTCCTGGGTAGCGCCGGAAGGCAGCTGGATCATGGTCAGGAAGACGCCCTGATCCTCGTCGGGCAGAAAAGACGTGGGCAAACGCATGAACAACACGGCCATGCCCACGACTATTACCAGGTAGATCACCAGATAACGGCCTGTTCCACGCAGAATACCGCTAACACTGTTGGTATAGTGATTGACGCTCTGGTCGAAGCGGGCGTTAAACCAGCCGAAAAATCCTTTTTTCTCATGGTGTTCGGCTGAGGCTGGCTTCAACAACGTGGCGCAGAGCGCCGGCGTCAGCACCAGCGCAACCAGCACGGAGAGCGCCATGGCGGAGACAATGGTGATCGAAAACTGACGATAAATCGCGCCAGTCGAGCCGCCGAAGAAGGCCATCGGGACGAATACCGCAGAGAGCACCATGGCGATACCCACCAGCGCTCCCTGGATCTGCGACATCGACTTTTCTGTCGCTTCTTTTGGCGAGAGCTTCTCCTCAACCATTACACGTTCGACGTTTTCCACCACCACGATGGCGTCATCGACCAACAGGCCTATCGCCAGCACCATGCCAAACATCGTCAGGGTGTTGATGGAGTAGCCAAACATCGACAGTACCGCAAAGGTACCCAACAGCACGACAGGAACGGCAATCGTCGGAATGAGCGTTGCGCGCATGTTCTGCAGGAACAGATACATGACAAGAAAGACGAGGATAATTGCCTCAAAAAGTGTTTTAACCACTTCATGGATGGAGATTTTGACGAAAGGGGTTGTATCGTATGGATAGACAACCTTCATCCCCTGAGGGAAGTAGGGCTGCAGCTCGGCCAGCTTCGCTTTAATCGCGGTGGCAGTATCCAGCGCGTTGGCGCCGGTCGCGAGCTTAATGCCCAGACCAGAGGCGGGTTTACCGTTAATTCTCGCGACGACGTTGTAGTTTTCTCCCCCCAGCTCAATGCGGGCGACGTCTTTCAGATGGACCACTGAGCCATCGGCATTGACCCGCAGTGTGACCTTGCCAAACTCCTGCGGATCTTTAAGCCGGGTCTGGGCAATGATCGACGCGTTCAGCTGCTGGCCTTTCAGCGCTGGCGTACCGCCCAACTGACCCGCGGCGATCTGATCGTTCTGAACTTTCAGCGCATTGATGACGTCGACCGGCGTGAGGTTGTATTTATTCAGCAAATTGCCGTCCAGCCAGACACGCATGGCATACTGCGCGCCGAACAGCTGCACATCGCCCACGCCGTTGAGGCGGCTGATAGGGTCTTTCACGTTGGAGGCGACATAGTCAGAAATATCGTCCTGGGTGGTGGCCAGGTTATCAGAGATAAAGCCGGCAACCAGCAGGAAGCTGCTGCTGGATTTTTCGACGCTAATCCCTTGCTGCTGTACTTCCTGAGGCAGCAGCGGCGTAGCCAACTGCAGTTTGTTTTGCACCTGCACCTGGGCGATATCCGGATCGGTACCGGACTTAAAGGTGAGCGTAATGGTTACCGAGCCAGCGGAGTCGCTGGTCGACGACATATACATCAGGTTGTCGATACCGTTCATATTCTGTTCGATAACCTGAGTGACCGTATCCTGCACGGTTTGCGCGTCTGCACCCGGGTAGGTGGCGGAGATCGCCACCGCAGGGGGCGCAATCGTGGGATACTGCGCTATCGGTAGCTGCAGGATGGCCAGGCCGCCGGCAATCATCATAATGATTGCCAGCACCCAGGCGAAGACCGGTCGATGGATAAAAAACTTAGACATAGCTGGGTATCCTTATTGTGCGGCCGGTGCCGCACGCTCCGCTTCCGCTTTGACGGTGACGCCAGGACGGACTTTCTGTAAGCCGCTGACAATCACTTTATCGCCCGGCTTCAGCCCGCTGGTGATGAGCCATTTATCGCCAACGGCCTGAGTCGCGACCACTTCCCGGGTTTCAACCTGGTTTTTGTCATTCACCAGCATCACGGAGGCATCGCCCCGCGGCGTGCGGGTCACTCCTTGCTGAGGCACCAGGATGGCCTGCGGATCGACACCTTCGTCTATGCGAGCGCGGACGAACATCCCCGGCAGCAGGGCATGCTGCGGGTTAGGGAAGATAGCGCGTAGCGTGATAGAGCCCGTGCTTTCATCGACAGTGACGTCAGAGAACTGCAGCGACCCTTTAAGCGGATAGGCCTGACCGTTCTCCATCACCAGCTCAACGCTTTTTGTATCACCGCCGCGCTGCAGGCTTTCCTGCTTAAGGCGCATAAAGTCATTGCTGGACTCCGTCACGTCAACATAGATGGGATCGAGCTGCTGGACGGTGGCCAGGGCATCCGATTGACCGTTGGTGACCAGCGCGCCCTCGGTGACGCTCGATTTGCCGATGCGCCCGCTTATGGGGGAGGTCACTTTGGTGTAGGCCAGGTTGATACGGGCGGTGTCTACGGCGGCTTTGGTGGCGATGACGTCGGCATCGGCCTGGCGGGCGGTGGCCACCGCCTGATCGTATTCCTGCTGGCTGATATATTTGGTCCCCAGCAGCGGAACATAGCGTTTCACCGTCAAATGGGCGATGGCGGCTGCGGCTTCGGCCTTGGCCTCATCGCCTTTAGCACTGTTCCAGGCAGCCTGATAGGTTGCCGGATCGATCTGATAGAGCGACTGACCTGCTTCGACATCACTTCCTTCAACAAAGTTACGCTTCAGGATGATACCGCTCACCTGGGGGCGGACTTCCGCCACGCGAAAAGCAGAGGTACGGCCTGGTAGTTCGGTGGTGACCGACAACGGTGCACTGTTCACGATATGGACCGTCACCTGCGGCGCCTGTGCATGGGGTTGCGGGTTGCCCGAATTATCGCAGCCGGTAAGCAATAAGGCCGAGATAATTAAACCGGATAAAAGTGTCACTCTGGCGTGAGTTGTCATTGCGGTTCCTTATAGATTACGTACCAAATTCGGCGGCGAATCTGTGAAAGAAAGAGGGAGTCAAAAAGCAGTTTGCCATCCTACAAATAAACGTCGCTGGATGTAAGGGATACTCATTTTTAAACGTTCAGCAAGGCACGCAAAAACAAAAAAATGGTCGTTCTGTTTTTGCTATTTATCTCAATTGTAAAACATAATAAACAGACATTATTTTAATGAATGAGTTGGCTATTAATATTCATTAAGATGATTCGTTAGTTTTCTACATCAGAATTAACTTGTCTGCATTTTTGCTAAATAATATTGTGCACCAAATGTTAGATTAAGGGATCTTCAGAAAAATCTATATTGCCTGTTAATCGGGAACTGAGGCCTTATATGGCAAGAAAAACCAAAGAGGAGGCGCTGCGCACGCGGCAGCTCCTGATTGAATCCGCGATCCAGCAGTTCGCCCTGCGGGGGGGGGCCAACACGACCCTGACGGATATCGCTGATGCGGCGGGGGTGACTCGCGGCGCCGTGTACTGGCATTTTGCCAGTAAGACGGAGCTGTTTAATGAGATGTGGCAGCAACAGCCACCGCTCAGGGATTTGATTCAGCAAAGCCTGGCGACAATGAATGAGAAGGAGCCCTTAAATGATTTGCGGCAGCGATTTATTGCCGGGCTACGCTATATTGCTGAGAATCCTCGCCAGCGTGCTCTGATGCAAATTCTTTATCAACGCTGTGAGTTTGCCAGCGATATGTTATCGGAAAGCGAAATTCGCCAACGTATTGGATTTAACTATTCCGTTATTGGTGGGATTCTGCAGCACTGTGTACGTAACAATATATTGCCAGCCGAAACAAATATCGACGTGATATTAATTGTTTTACATAGCGCCTTTTCCGGCTTGATTAAAAACTGGCTGCTCGATCCGCAACGCTTCGATCTTTATCAGCAGGCACCTGCGCTGGTGGATAATATTATGGCGGTGGTCTGTGCTGCACGTTTATCGCAGGAGCCTGTACTGCGGGTGGTCAATCAGTAACGTGTTCTGCTGGCGCAGATAATAAAAAAGGCGCTTCCCCATGCCGAAGAGCGCCTTTTATATCAAGCAAGCAACTGACTAGTATCAGTTCATGCCGTATTTTTTCAGTTTTTTACGCAGTGTACCGCGGTTGATGCCCATCATCAGGGCTGCGCGGGTCTGGTTACCACGGGTGTATTGCATCACCATGTCCAACAGGGGCTGTTCAACTTCAGCCAGTACCAGCTCATACAGGTCATTCACATCCTGACCGTTCAGTTGAGCAAAATAGTTCTTCAGTGCCTGTTTAACCGAGTCACGCAGGGGTTTTTGAGTTACCTGATCCTGAGAGTTAACGGTAGAAACGGTCAGTACGTCAGAATTTACGCGTTGTTCGAACATAGTTCTGTCAGCTCTTTATTTCTATTACGCAAAATTTTCGAAGTATGCCTCCAACGCCTCCAGCTGTTCGCTGGCATCCTCAATGGCGTTGAATGTGCGCCGAAACTGGTCATCTGGAGCATGTTCCTGAAGATACCAGGAGACGTGTTTACGCGCGATTCGGTACCCTTTTGCCTGACCGTAAAAGTCATGCAATTCCCGAACGTGCGCACAAAGCAAGCGCTTAACCTCTGCCAGTGGCAGCGGGGGCAGCAGCTCTCCAGTGTCCAGATAATGCTGGATTTCCCGAAAGATCCAGGGTCTTCCCTGAGCTGCACGGCCTATCATCAGGGCATCAGCCCCTGTATAGTCGAGCACAGCTCTGGCTTTAAGCGGGTCAGTAATGTCACCATTCGCGATAATCGGAATGGAAACTTTCTGCTTAACTGCCCGAATACTGTCGTACTCAGCGTCTCCGTTAAACAAGCAGGCGCGGGTGCGTCCGTGAATAGTCAGAGCCTGAATGCCACACTCTTCGGCCAGTTGGGCAATCTCTACGCAGTTACGGTGTTCCGGTTCCCAACCGGTGCGAATCTTGAGTGTCACAGGAACGTCCACCGCGTTGACGACCGCCGTCAGGATTGACTTCACCTGCTCGGGGTACTGCAAGAGGGCTGAACCTGCAAGCTTGCGATTCACCTTTTTCGCCGGGCATCCCATATTGATATCTATAATCTGGGCACCACTTTCCACGTTAATCCGCGCGGCTGCAGCCATCTCTTCCGGTACGCTACCGGCGATTTGCACGGTACGAATACCGGGCTCATCGATATGCACCATCCGTAAACGGGACTTGTCACTCTCCCACACCTGTGGGTTAGAGGACATCATCTCAGAAACGGTTAAACCTGCCCCCATCTCGTAGCACAGCGTCCTGAATGGTCTGTCAGTAATGCCAGCCATGGGCGCTGCGATCAGGCGATTTCTGAGCTGGTGGTGTCCGATGCGCATGAGTTAAGAAATGACCATACTGTGACTGCAAGGCGGCGTATATTACGCATTTTTTGCACGAGATGAAAGGCCAAACTTTGAGCAATCCTCTGTTGCAGATCAATGAATCCGGGACTAGCGTAAAAGCGATGAATAAATACTTATATTAATCATTACTTTAATGGGTGATGGGTAATTTGTGTCCATTTATAAAATCATAAAACTTCTCGATTTTTCTTAGATAAACTCGCTACCTGGCGGCATAAAACGCTGTTTTTGTAGTCAAAAAAGTACGCTGTAGTGCGATCTGCCTCTCATTTCCAGGCATTATTTGGTGGCTACTGGAAACAAAAATGCGGCCCGCGGGCCGCATGGTGCTTAGTTTTTCCGGCCGGTAATCCGGCACCACTCCTCTTTCTCCACCACCGGGTCGAGGGTGAAGAGCGGGGCGTAGGCATCGCAGACGCTTTCCGCCTGGCTTGCCAGAATG
The DNA here is from genome assembly GCF_002810545.1 of Klebsiella sp. A-Nf5. Taxonomy (NCBI): domain Bacteria; kingdom Pseudomonadati; phylum Pseudomonadota; class Gammaproteobacteria; order Enterobacterales; family Enterobacteriaceae; genus Klebsiella; species Klebsiella sp. A-Nf5. The sequence goes on from NZ_PIOG01000014.1 coordinate 8,763, forward strand.
CCGGAAAGACCCAGCAGACCGCCTGTAACCGGCAGCACGCTGATTAACGGGGCCAGCTCACGTAACGGGCCGGCCAGGATGTTGGCGACCACCACATCGGCTTTCATGGCTTCTGGCTGATCCTGCGGCAGATACAGTTCAAGGCGCTCTGAGACGCCATTACGCTGGGCGTTATCACGGCTGGCCTGGATGGCCTGCGGGTCGATATCAATTCCGATAGCTTTAGCGGCGCCCAGTTTCAGGGCGGCAATCGCCAGGATGCCGGAACCGCAGCCAAAATCGATAACGGTTTTGCCCTGCAGGTCAAGACCGTCGAGCCACTGCAGACACATGGCGGTAGTCGGATGGGTGCCGGTACCAAAGGCCAGTCCCGGATCAAGCATCACGTTGACCGCGTTCTCATCGGGGACATCGCGCCAACTCGGACAAATCCACAGGCGCTCACCGAAACGCATCGGGTGGAAGTTATCCATCCACTCGCGCTCCCAGTCTTTATCTTCCAGTTGCTCGATCTTATGCGCAAAGCCGGCGCCGAGGAGCGGATGCTGTTCAAGGATGGCAACCGCTTCGTTCATGTCGCTTTCTGCGTCGAACAGGCCGATAACATCGGTATCGCCCCATAAACGGGTTTCACCCGGCAGCGGCTCGAATACCGGCGTGTCGTGAGTGTCCTGGAAAGTGATGGAGACCGCTCCGGCCTCCATCAGCGCATCGCTCAGCGCTTCAGCGTTCGCGCCGGTGGTATTCAGTTTTAGTTGGATCCAAGGCATAGCAAAACTCTTTATTTATCAGTAGTCATAACAGGGGCTGGCGGGACGGGCTGGCCGAAACGGTTCCCGACGACAAAAGCCAACAAACTTAGCAGCAGCGAGGGCACGATAGGATGGAAGCCCAGGTACTGAATATGAAACGTCGCGAGCACGGCATACAGCACGCCGCCCACCAACATCGCGCTGAGCGCCCCGGCAGCGTTTGCCCGCTCCCAGTAGAGGCCCAGCACCAGCGGCCATAAGAACACCGCTTCCAGGCCGCCAAAGGCCAGCAGATTGAGCCAGATAATCATTTCCGGCGGCCGCCAGGCGGCCAGCATCATTAATATACCCAGCACTAAGGTGGCGATCGTTGAGATCCGCTTGAGCTTCTGCTCATTGCGTTTTTTTGTCGGCTGCGCGCTGAGCCACAGATCTTTAATGATCGTAGCCGATGCCTGCAGTAAATGGGCGTTCACGTTCGACATAATCGCCGCCATCGGCGCGGCTAAAAACAGTCCCGCAGCCCACGGCGGCAGCACCTGGACCATCAAGGTGGGGATCACCTGATCGGGAACGGTCAGATCCGGCAGAACGGCACGGCCAAGAGCGCCGGCGAGATGCATGCCGAACATCAGAATCGCCACGACGATCGTGCCAATAACAATCCCGCGGTGCACGGCTTTGCTGTCTTTGTAGGAGATACAGCGCACGGCGGTATGCGGCAGGCCGATAACGCCGAAGCAAACCAGCACCCAGAACGAGGTCATAAAGGTGGGGGTCAGGATATCATCCGCGCCGTGCGGCGATACCAGCTGTGGGTCGATCCGCTGCAGCGTATCTACCGCCTGATGCAGGCCACCGGCGGCATGTACCACGCCGACCAGCAGGACGATCGTGCCGATCAACATCACCATCCCCTGCATCGTATCGTTAAGTACGCTGGCGCGGAAACCACCGAAAGCGGTATACAGCGCGATGGTGATCCCAAAGATCAGCAGCCCGGTTTCGTACTTGATCCCGGCGGCGGTCTCCAGCAGGCGCGCGCCGCCGATAAACTGCACAGCGATGGCGCCGACAAAAGCGACCAGCAGGCTGACGCTGGCAATCCACACCACCGCGCGGTTTTGGTAGCGAGCTTGCAGCATGTCGTTCAGGGTGATCGCATTATAGCGGCGTGCCAGGATCGCGAATTTTTTACCGAGGATCCCAAGAGAAAGCCAGATCGTCGGTACCTGGATCATCGCTAACAGTACCCAACCCAGCCCATATTTATAGGCGGCGCCGGGGCCGCCTATAAATGAGCTGGCGCTAATATAGGTGGCGGTGAGGGTCATGGCTAAGACAAACCCCCCCATCGATCGACTGCCGAGGAAATACTCGCTAAGGAAGTTCCCGGTACTGCGTTTACGCATCGCGTAAATCGACAGTCCGAAGACGACAAACAGGTAAGCGATCAGCACCACGATAATCTCAAGCTGCATCGTTATCCTCCAGAGAGATATCACGGAAGATAAAGCGCACCATCGCCCAGCACAGCAGTATAAACAGCAGCGGCACCAGCAGGCAGGCCATTTCAAACCAATGCGGCAGGCCGGTAAAACCGATACCGACGCCCGGCAGATAGGCCGCCGCCAGCCAGGCGGCAAGATAGAGAAGGGTCAGCCACAGCGCCCAGCGCGCTTCTTTATGGGCCTGAACAAAACGTTTGTCCATTTTTTGTCCCTTGAGGATGAAGAAAGCGGGGATTGTACCGCATGGAAAAGTCGAGGGGAGAGAAAAAGAAAAAAGGCCGGATTAACCGGCCTTTTGCAGCGAATACAGGATTATTTTTCCTGCAGTCCGAGCTTTTTCTCCAGATAGTGGATGTTAGTACCACCATGCTGGAAGTTCTCGTCGCTCATAATGCGCATCTGCAGATCAACGTTGGTTTTGATGCCATCGATGATCAGCTCCTGCAGCGCATTCTTCATGCGGGCAATCGCCACGTCACGGCTTTCGCCGTAGCAGATCAGCTTACCGATCATGGAGTCATAGTACGGCGGTACGGTGTAACCGGCGTAGATATGAGACTCCCAGCGCACACCAAAACCGCCCGGCGCGTGGAAGCGGGTAATTTTACCCGGGCTCGGCAGGAAGGTGTTCGGGTCTTCGGCGTTGATACGGCATTCCACCGCATGGCCTCTGACGACCACTTCATCCTGCTTGATGGACAGCGGCTGGCCGGCTGCAATACGCAGCTGCTCTTTGATCAGGTCAACGCCAGTGATCATTTCGGTAACCGGGTGTTCTACCTGAATACGGGTGTTCATTTCAATGAAGTAGAACTCGCCGTTTTCGAACAGGAACTCGAACGTACCCGCCCCGCGGTAGCCGATATCCACACAGGCTTTCGAGCAACGCTCGCCGATGTAGCGACGCAGTTCCGGGGTGATGCCCGGCGCCGGCGCTTCTTCGACCACTTTCTGGTGACGACGCTGCATGGAGCAGTCACGCTCTGCCAGATAGATAGCGTTACCCTGACCGTCCGCCAGTACCTGGATCTCGATGTGGCGAGGATTTTCCAGGTATTTCTCCATGTAGACCATGTCGTTATTGAAAGCCGCTTTCGCTTCCGCTTTGGTCATGGAGATAGACTGCGCCAGTTCAGCGTCGCTACGCACAACGCGCATACCGCGACCGCCGCCGCCGCCGGAGGCTTTGATGATCACCGGATAACCAATGCGTTTGGCATGGGCGCGGTTAGCGTCCATATCGTCGGTCAGCGGGCCGTCAGAACCAGGAACGGTCGGGACGCCGGCTTTTTTCATCGCAGTGATCGCGGACACCTTGTCGCCCATCAGGCGGATAGTGTCGGCTTTCGGACCGATGAAGATAAAGCCGGAGCGCTCAACCTGCTCGGCAAAGTTGGCGTTCTCGGAAAGGAAACCATAACCCGGGTGAATCGCTATCGCGCCGGTGATTTCCGCCGCGCTGATGATAGCCGGGATGTTGAGATAGCTTTTTACGGACGGAGCCGGGCCAATACAGACCGTCTCGTCCGCTAACAATACGTGTTTTAGATCGCGATCCGCGGTGGAGTGCACAGCGACGGTCTTGATGCCCAGTTCTTTACAGGCACGCAGGATGCGCAATGCGATCTCGCCACGGTTAGCGATGACAATTTTATCCAGCATGTTCGCCTCGTTACTCGATAACTACCAGCGGCTCGTCGAATTCTACCGGTTGGCCGCTTTCGATCAGAATGGCTTTCACCACGCCGGCTTTGTCGGCTTCGATCTGGTTCATCATTTTCATCGCTTCGACGATGCACAGGGTGTCGCCCACGTTAACTTTCTGGCCAACTTCCACAAACGCTTTCGCGTCCGGGCTTGGCGTACGATAGAAAGTACCAACCATCGGGGAACGTACGATGTGACCACTGATTTCCGCTTTTGCCGGCGCTTCAGCTGCAGCAGCTGGTGCGGCAGCCGCGGCGGCAGGCGCCTGAGGCTGCATCATCGGCGCAGCATAAGCCTGCTGCATAACCGGATAGCTTGCGACCGGTGCAGAGCGGCTGATGCGAACAGACTCTTCGCCTTCAGAAATTTCCAGTTCGGAGATACCTGATTCTTCAACCAGCTCGATCAGTTTTTTAATCTTACGAATATCCATGAGTGGGTTCCGTACTCTTTGTTTAGTGTGATTGTGACAGGCGTTTTACCGCCGTCTGTAAAGCGTATGAATAGCCGTCCGCCCCCAGACCGCAAATGACGCCAGCGGCGACATCTGACAGGTATGAGTGCTGGCGGAAGGGTTCGCGTGCATGCACGTTGCTCAAGTGAATCTCGATAAACGGGATGTTCACGGCAAGCAAAGCGTCACGGATTGCTACGCTGGTATGCGCGAACGCGGCCGGATTAATCAGGATATAGTCCACGTTGTCTTTAGCCTGATGAATTCGGTCGATTAACGCATACTCCGCGTTGGACTGCAGGTGATCCAGGCTCACATTCAGTGCCGCCGCCTCAGATGTCAAACGGTTAACAATTTCAGCCAGCGAGAGGGTGCCATACTTATCAGGCTCGCGGGTACCGAGCATGTTAATGTTTGGACCATTCAAAAGCAAAATGTGAAACTTGTCAGCCATCGTGTGGCGATCTCCTGCCATCTTCGGGTAAAAAACAACATATACCTTCAATGCGCCCTTGTCACCTTTTCAGGGTCAGAAAACCCCGTCAGGAAAACCAAAGTCGCACATTATAACGATTTCGTAGCAATTGGCAGCTAAATACTGGTCTTATCAGGGAAGATTATCAACCGCTATCGTAAAAAGAGTCGCGGTTGATAAAAGATCTGCGGGAAACTGCACATTACCGGATTCAGCGCCACCACTGGCGGAACTTCTTATAACGCCATGCCAAAAGCACCACCGCCAGCAGGGCATAAATGATGGGCTGCGGCGAGACGATCTTCACTGACCACAGGTAGTGAATCGGCGCGAGGATCGCCACCAGATAGACGAAGTTGTGCAAAAGTTGCCAACGACGGCCCAGTTTTCGCTGCATTGCCTGCGTCGAGGTCACCGCTAGCGCCAGCAGGATCATCCAGCAGACCATGCCTAACGTCAGATAGGGGCGATTGATAATCTCCGAGCCCAGCAGCGTCAGATTGTTAATGCCCAGCTCCAGCAAGGTGTAGCTGGTCAGGTGCAGCGTCGCCCAGGCAAAACACCATAGACCTAACAGGCGGCGAATGCGAATCAATAATGGCTGTTTCGCGTAGCGCGCCAGCGGGGATACCAGCAGCGTTGCCAGCAGGAACTTAAGCGCCATCCTGCCGGTAAAGTGCTGGATATCCTTGGCCGGGTCGGCGCTAAAGTAGCCCTGATGTCCGGCCCAGAACAACCAGACCAGCGGCAAAAACCCCGCCAGGTGGAGTAGGACTTTCAACCAGGCGATCTGTTTGACGGTGAAACGCACTAGAAGTTCTCCCGCAAGTTCATACCACGATACAGTGAGGCCACTTCGTCGGCATAGCCGTTAAATAACAATGTCGGCTGACGCTTCACGTCGAGCACTCCGCCTGAGCCGATGAACCGCTCGCTGGCCTGCGACCAGCGGGGATGATCGACATGGGGATTAACGTTGGCAAAGAAGCCGTATTCGTCCGGCGCCGCCAGATTCCAGGTGGTCGGCGGCTGCTCGCGCGTTAGCTCAATGCTGACGATGGATTTAATGCCTTTAAAACCGTACTTCCACGGCACGGTCAGGCGGACCGGCGCGCCGTTTTGCGGCGGAAGCGCTTTGCCATACACCCCGACAGTGAGCAGCGTCAGCGGGTGCATGGCTTCGTCAAGCCGCAACCCTTCCACGTAAGGGTAAGCGAGCCCTCCGCCGATAAAACGATCTTTCTGCCCGGGCATTTGATCCGGGGCGTAAAGGGTTTTGAAGGCGACATAGCGTGCGTTGCTGGTGGGCTCCACCAGCGCCAACAGTTTATGCAGCGGGAAACCGACCCAGGGAACCACCATCGACCAGGCCTCCACGCAGCGCATACGGTAAATGCGCTCCTCCAGCGGAAAGCGTTTGGTCAGATCGTCATGGTCAAGGGTCAGCGGCTTCGCCACTTCACCGCCGATGGTCAGTGTCCAAGGATCGGTGCGCAGGCTACCTGCGTTCGCCGCTGGGTCGGCTTTATCGAGGCCGAATTCATAAAAGTTATTGTAACCGGCGACCTTATCTTCCGGGGTGAGCGTCAGATTAGCCTGCCACTCGGCGGGTTTAGCAAAGTCCAGGGCCTTGCCCGCCGGAGCCGGCGGGCGATCATTGCCTTTAAACCAGTCCAGCAGATCGGCCTGCGCGGTAGCGGGAAGCGAGAGGGCGGTCGCGCTGATGCCCAGCATTTTCAGTACCTGGCGCCGCTTGAGCATAAAAACGGATTCGGCCGTGACGTCGGCTTCCGTCAGTTTTTTTCTTTTCATGGTGTCCTCCGTCATGCGTTTCCCTAAGCATGACGGAGACGACGATTTATCGCGAATATGTCACGAAAAATTGCAGATTAGGATGAGGAGCCGCCGCCGAAGCAGAGGCGCGGTCGTCCAGGAATCATCGGAAAGTGGCACAAGACGTTTCCTTTACCGCGCTTGACCCGGCATCTTTATCAGGGCAAAGAGGGTGGAAAGCGAGTCTGCAGGTAAAAGCCGTAATAATTTGCGCCGCTGGCGCCGGTTTGTCATCCTGCGTCTAAAATTAAAGCGCTTCTGGCGCAGGCCGCAGGTGGGCAATGATTGGCAAATTTTTTCTGCCGACTATACTCGCTATCGGCATACTTTCGCCGATAATACGCATTCCATTGCCAGACTCGCCATCTTTGATAGTATGCGTCGCGCTTTAAAAGGTTAATGCTAGCGGCAAGGCGCGCGCCGGCACGGGAGCCTGATGGTTCATCGGGCAGTCATTCACTCGCGGAGTTAACACAGGGATGCGATTAACGACGAAGTTCTCAGCCTTTATCACGCTGCTAACTAGCCTGACCATCTTTGTCACGCTGATTGGCGCTTCGCTGAGTTTTTATAATGGCATTGAGAACAAGGTCGAAAACCGGGTTCAGGCGGTGGCGACCATGCTGGACAACCGGCTCATCACCACCTCTTTTGATAAGCTTGAGCCGCAGCTGGATGAGCTGATGACGCCGATCGAGATCGTGCATATCGATTTCATGCTTAACGGCAAACCACTCTACAGCCACTCCCGAACCGACAGTTATCGCCCGTTGGGCAGCCATGAGCAATTCCGTGAGATCACGGTCCCGTCACTGAAACACCCTGGTATCACTCTGCATCTGGTCTACATCGACCCGATGGTGAACTATTTCCGCTCGCTGTCGATCACGGCCCCGCTGTCGATCTCCATCGGCTTCATGGTGGTGATTATTTTCTTCGCCGTCCGCTGGATCCGCCGCCAGCTGGCTGGTCAGGAGCTGCTTGAGCTTCGTTCCACGCGTATCCTGAGCGGCGAGCGCGGGCCCCAGGTGCGCGGGTCGGTCTATGAATGGCCGGCCAGCACCAGCAGCGCGCTGGATATGCTGCTGTCGGAGCTGCAGTTTGCCAGCGATCAGCGCAGCCGTATGGATACGCTGATTCGCTCCTATGCGGCACAGGATTCTAAAACGGGTCTGAATAATCGCCTGTTCTTTGATAATCAGCTGGCCACGCTGCTGGAAGACCAGGAGAAAGTGGGCGCCTACGGCATCGTCATGATGATCCGTCTGCCGGAGTTCGATCTGCTGCGGGACAACTGGGGACGAGCGGCGGCTGAAGAGCATTACTTCACGCTTATCAACCTGCTCTCTACCTTTATTATGCGTTATCCCGGCGCGCTACTGGCGCGTTATCACCGTAGTGACTTCGCCGTACTGCTGCCGCACCGCACGTTAAAAGAGGCGGATAGTATCGCCGGGCTGTTGCTGAAGGCCATGGACGCGCTGCCGCCAACGCGCATTCTCGATCGTGACGATATGATGCACATCGGGATCTGTGCTTTCCGCAGCGGGCAATCGACAGCGCAGGTGATGGAACATGCGGAAGCGGCAACGCGCAACGCGGTGCTGCAGGGCAGCAACAGTTGGTCGGTTTATGATGACACCCTTCCGGAGAAAGGCCGCGGCAACGTGCGCTGGCGGACGCTGATCGAACAGATGCTGAGCCGCGGGGGACCGCGGTTGTACCAAAAACCTGCCGTTACCCGAGATGGGCGGGTGCATCACCGTGAACTGATGTCCCGGATGTACGACGGTAAAGAAGAGGTGATTGCGGCCGAGTATATGCCGATGGTGCTGCAGTTTGGTCTGGCGGAGGAGTATGACCGCCTGCAGGTAACGCGCCTGCTGCCATTTTTAGGCTTCTGGCCTGAAGAAAACCTGGCGTTACAACTGTCGGTGGAGTCGCTGATCCGTCCTCGTTTCCAGCGCTGGCTGCGCGATGCCCTGATGCAGTGTGAAAAATCGCAGCGTCAGCGGATTATTTTTGAACTTGCAGAGGCAGATGTTTGTCAATATATCGGCCGTCTACAGCCGGTTATGCGGTTAGTTAACGCCCTGGGTGTTCGGGTGGCGGTCGTTCAGGCGGGGTTAACCCTGGTGGGAACCAGCTGGATCAAGCAGTTGGATGCGGAGTTGATCAAACTGCATCCTGGGCTGGCGCGCAACATTGAAAAGCGCAGCGAGAACCAGCTACTGGTGCAAAGTCTGGTGGAAGCCTGCAAAGGCATGCCTATGCAAGTTTTTGCGACTGGCGTACGTAGCCGCAGCGAGTGGTTGGTGCTGTCTCAATGCGGTGTCACAGGCGGTCAGGGGGAATTTTTTGCGGCCTCACAGCTACTTGACACAAATGTGAAAAAATATTCGCAAAGATACTCGGTTTGATCTGCCGTTTAGCGTGATTTCACGTAGAATAACGCGCGCCATCGTGAAGGGGGTGTGCTTGTCTACCCGCCGGATCATCGCAATGTAAATGCCAGTGACCCTCCTTTGACAGGTTACAAATTCAGGCGTGGAGCGCTGCTGAAGATTTCAGCAATGAACGGAGTCGGAAAAATTTGTAACAAAGGAAATGAACTGCACTAATTTTCACCGCAGCAGGTGATTTTTGCGCCTTGTCGCTGCTGCGTGTGGTTGGTAAAGTAAGCGGATTTTGTTTTCCGCCCCAGCTTTCAGGATTATCCCTTAGTATGTTAAAAAAATTTCGTGGCATGTTTTCCAATGACCTGTCCATTGACCTGGGTACCGCGAATACCCTTATTTACGTAAAAGGACAAGGCATCGTATTGAATGAGCCTTCCGTGGTGGCCATTCGTCAGGATCGTGCCGGATCGCCGAAAAGCGTCGCCGCCGTAGGTCATGAAGCGAAGCAGATGCTCGGCCGTACCCCGGGTAATATTGCGGCGATTCGCCCGATGAAGGACGGCGTCATCGCTGACTTCTTCGTGACGGAAAAGATGCTGCAGCACTTTATCAAACAAGTGCACAGCAACAGCTTTATGCGCCCGAGCCCGCGCGTGCTGGTGTGCGTACCGGTTGGTGCCACTCAGGTTGAGCGTCGTGCGATCCGTGAATCCGCGCAGGGCGCTGGCGCTCGTGAAGTCTTCCTGATCGAAGAGCCGATGGCGGCAGCGATCGGCGCAGGCTTACCGGTTTCTGAAGCGACCGGTTCTATGGTTGTCGATATCGGCGGCGGTACTACTGAAGTCGCGGTTATCTCCCTGAACGGCGTGGTTTACTCTTCTTCCGTGCGTATCGGCGGCGACCGTTTCGACGAAGCCGTGATTAATTATGTGCGTCGTAACTACGGTTCCCTGATCGGTGAAGCGACCGCTGAGCGTATCAAACACGAAATCGGTTCGGCTTATCCGGGCGATGAAGTGCGTGAAATCGAAGTTCGCGGCCGTAACCTGGCGGAAGGCGTTCCACGCGGCTTCACCCTGAACTCAAACGAAATTCTTGAAGCGCTGCAGGAGCCACTGACCGGCATCGTGAGTGCGGTCATGGTTGCCCTTGAGCAGTGCCCGCCGGAACTGGCTTCTGATATCTCCGAACGCGGGATGGTTCTCACCGGCGGTGGTGCGCTGCTGCGTAACCTGGACCGTCTGTTAATGGAAGAAACCGGTATTCCAGTCGTGGTTGCTGAAGATCCGCTGACCTGCGTAGCGCGTGGCGGCGGCAAGGCGCTGGAAATGATCGACATGCACGGCGGCGACCTGTTTAGCGAAGAGTAGTCAGCCTGAAGGTCTGGGGTGGCTTAACGGCTGCCCCTGTCTTTACTGACACGAGAATACGCATAGCCTATGAAGCCAATTTTTAGCCGTGGCCCCTCGCTACAGATTCGCCTTATTCTGGCGGTGCTGGTGGCGCTTGGCGTAATTATCGCCGACAGCCGCCTGGGTACGTTCAGTCAAATCAGAACGTACATGGATACAGCCGTCAGCCCTTTCTACTTTGTCTCTAATGGTCCCCGGGAACTGCTCGACAGCGTATCGCAAACGCTGGCGACCCGCGATCAGCTCGAACTGGAAAATCGCGCGCTGCGTCAGGAGCTGTTGCTGAAAAACAGCGATCTGCTGATGCTGGGCCAGTACAAGCAGGAGAACGCGCGTCTGCGGGAACTGCTTGGCTCGCCGCTGCGCCAGGACGAACAAAAAATGGTGACGCAGGTCATCTCAACGGTTAACGATCCCTACAGCGATCAGGTCGTTATCGATAAGGGCAGCGTGAACGGCGTTTACGAAGGCCAGCCGGTTATCAGCGATAAAGGCGTGGTGGGGCAGGTGGTAGCGGTGGCGAAAATGACCAGCCGGGTGCTGCTGATCTGTGATGCCACCCATGCGCTGCCGATCCAGGTCCTGCGTAACGACATTCGCGTGATTGCCGCCGGTAACGGCTGTACCGACGATCTCCAGCTTGAACATCTGCCGGCGAATACCGATATTCGCGTCGGTGATGTGCTGGTGACCTCTGGTCTCGGCGGCCGCTTCCCGGAAGGGTATCCGGTTGGCGTGGTCTCCTCAGTGAAGCTGGACACTCAGCGTGCCTACACCGTGATTCAGGCACGTCCGACGGCCGGTCTGCAACGCTTGCGTTATCTGTTGTTGCTGTGGGGCGCCGATCGCAATGGCGCCAACCCGATGACCCCGGAAGAGGTCCATCGTGTGGCTAACGAACGCCTGATGCAGATGATGCCGCAGGTGCTGCCTGCGCCGGATGCGATGGGGCCGCAGATGCCAGCGCCAGCCACCGGGCTGACGCCATCGCAGCCGTCTCTGCCTGCAGGGGGGCAATAGTGGCAAGTTACCGTAGCCAGGGACGCTGGGTTATCTGGCTCTCGTTTCTTATCGCGCTATTGCTGCAAATTATGCCCTGGCCGGCGGACATCAGCGTTTTCCGGCCCAACTGGGTATTATTGATCCTGCTGTACTGGATCCTCGCCCTGCCGCATCGGGTGAACGTAGGGACGGGCTTCGTGATGGGGGCTATTCTTGATCTCATTAGCGGCTCGACGCTGGGCGTTCGCGCGCTGTCCTTAAGCATCATCGCCTATCTGGTCGCGCTGAAGTATCAGCTGTTCCGTAACCTGGCGCTGTGGCAACAGGCGCTGGTGGTGATGCTGTTATCCCTGGCCGTGGATATCATTGTTTTCTGGGCAGAGTTTTTAGTGATCAACGTCTCTTTCCGTCCAGAAGTATTCTGGAGTAGTGTAGTAAATGGTGTCCTCTGGCCATGGCTCTTCCTGCTGATGCGCAAAGTGCGTCAGCAATTTGCAGTGCAATAAGGTTGATATGACAACTCTGTATCTTGCTTCTGGTTCCCCGCGTCGGCAGGAACTGCTGACTCAGCTTGGTCTCACTTTCGAACGTCTGGTTCCTGGTATCGAGGAACAGCGCCAGCCGCAGGAGAGCGCCGAGCATTATGTTGTCCGCCTGGCGCGCGAAAAAGCGCAGGCCGGAGTGGCGATGGCATCGCGCGATTTACCGGTGCTGGGAGCGGATACGATTGTCATTCTTAACGGCGAAGTGCTGGAAAAACCGCGCGACGCTGAACACGCTGCCGCGATGCTGCGTCTGCTTTCCGGCCAAACGCATCAGGTAATGACGGCGGTGGCGCTGGCAGACACGCAGCAGACGCTGGACTGCCTGGTGGTCACTGAAGTGACTTTCCGGCTGCTCAGCGAGCAGGATATCGCCGATTATGTGGCCAGCGGCGAGCCTTTAGATAAAGCAGGTGCATACGGTATTCAAGGGTTGGGTGGTTGCTTCGTCAGGAAGATTAATGGCAGCTATCACGCCGTAGTCGGCTTACCGCTGGTGGAAACGTATGAGTTGCTCAGTAACTTTAACTCACTGCGTAAAGAAAAGGGATAAAGATGACGGCTGAATTATTAGTTAACGTAACGCCATCCGAAACGCGCGTCGCGTATATCGATGGCGGTATTCTGCAGGAAATCCATATTGAGCGTGAAGCGCGACGCGGAATAGTAGGCAATATCTACAAAGGTCGTGTTAGCCGAGTGCTGCCGGGAATGCAGGCGGCTTTTGTAGATATTGGTCTCGATAAGGCGGCGTTCCTCCACGCCTCCGATATCATGCCGCATACCGAATGTGTCGCCGGTGAGGAGCAAAAGCAGTTTACCGTACGCGATATTTCGGAGCTGGTGCGCCAGGGCCAGGACCTGATGGTCCAGGTGGTCAAAGATCCGCTGGGCACCAAAGGCGCGCGTCTGACCACGGATATCACCCTGCCTTCCCGTTATCTGGTGTTTATGCCAGGCGCCTCCCATGTGGGAGTATCCCAACGCATTGAAAGCGAAGCCGAGCGTGAGCGGTTGAAAAAGGTTGTCGCAGACTACTGCGACGAGCAGGGCGGATTTATCATTCGCACCGCTGCGGAAGGGGTTCACGAGCAGGAAATGGCCGCCGATGCCGCCTATCTGAAGCGCGTCTGGACTAAGGTGATGGAGCGCAAAAAGCGCAACCAGACCCGTTATCAGCTGTACGGTGAGCTGGCCCTGGCTCAGCGCGTGCTGCGTGATTTTGCCGATGCGCATCTCGACCGTATTCGCGTCGACTCTCGCCTGACCTACGAGGCGTTACTTGAGTTCACCGCTGAATATATCCCGGAAATGACCAGCAAGCTGGAACACTACAGCGGCCGCCAGCCAATTTTCGATCTCTTTGACGTGGAGAACGAAATTCAGCGCGCGCTGGAGCGTAAGGTTGAGCTGAAGTCCGGGGGCTACCTGATCATCGATCAGACCGAGGCGATGACTACCATTGATATCAATACCGGGGCGTTTGTCGGGCACCGGAATCTTGACGATACTATCTTCAATACCAATATCGAAGCTACCCAGGCGATAGCCCGCCAGCTACGTTTGCGTAACCTCGGCGGCATTATCATCATTGATTTCATTGACATGAACAATGAAGACCATCGTCGACGGGTACTGCACTCCTTAGAGCAGGCGCTGAGTAAAGATCGGGTGAAAACCAGCATCAATGGCTTCTCGCAGCTGGGACTGGTGGAGATGACCCGCAAGCGCACGCGTGAAAGCGTGGAGCATGTGCTGTGCAACGAGTGCCCGACCTGCCACGGACGCGGAACGGTAAAGTCGGTTGAAACGGTATGCTATGAGATTATGCGTGAGATCGTCCGCGTACATCATGCTTATGATTCCGATCGCTTCCTGGTCTATGCTTCCCCTGCGGTGGCGGAAACCCTGAAAGGGGAAGAGTCGCACGCGCTGGCGGAAGTGGAAATCTTTGTCGGTAAGCAGGTCAAGGTACAAATTGAGCCGCTCTATAATCAAGAGCAGTTCGATGTGGTTATGATGTAAGACACCGCGTCATTGTGCGGCTGACAAGGAGAGAGGCGTGAGGCGACTGCCCGGGATTTTATTGCTCACCGTGGCAACATTGATTGTTATCGTCGCGCTGCTGGTGAGTGGCTTGCGTCTCGTGTTGCCGCAGCTCGACGCCTGGCGTCCGCAGCTGCTGGAGAAGATCTCCGCGCTTACCGGCACGCCGGTGGATGCCTCGCAGATCACGGCCAGCTGGCAAAATTTTGGTCCGACGTTAGATGTTCGTGATATTCAGGTCGGTCTGAAAGACGGCGGCAAAATGGCGGTGAAGCGCGTGACCCTGGCGCTGGACGTCTGGCAGAGTTTGCTGCATATGCGCTGGCAGTTCCGCGATCTTACCTTCTGGCAGCTGCAGGTTCATACCAACACCCCTATTCAGACCAATGACGGCGGCGAAAGCCTGAAAACCGACCGCATCAGCGATCTCTTTTTACGTCAGTTCGACCACTTTACCCTGCGCGACAGCCATCTGAGCTTCCTGACCATTTCCGGTCAGCGGGCGGAGCTGGCAGTCCCGCAGCTGACCTGGCTTAACGGCAGGAACCGTCACCGCGCCGAGGGGCAGCTTAGCCTCTCCAGTCTCACCGGCCAGCATGGCGTGATGCAGGTGCGGATGGATCTCCGCGATGAGGATGGCCTGCTGAATAAAGGGCGAGTCTGGCTACAGGCTGACGATATTGACGTCAAACCGTGGCTCGGCCGCTGGATGCAGGACAATATCGCTCTGAAGAGCGCCCGCTTCAGCCTTGAAGGTTGGATGACCATTGAAAAAGGCGATGTGGCCAGCGGTGACGTATGGCTGAAAAAAGGGGGCGCCAGCTGGCAGGGGGATGACGAGGTGCATCACCTGTCAGTGGATAACCTGACGGCGCATCTCTCCCATGACAAGCAGAGCTGGGGCTTCTACATTCCCGATACGCGGATCGCTATCGACGATAAACCCTGGCCAAGCGGCGCGCTGGCGATGGCCTGGATCCCGGCGCAGGACGTCGGTGGCGACGACCATCAGCGTAGCGATGAATTACGCATTCGTGCCAGCAACTTAACCCTCAGCGGCCTCAGCGGATTACAGCCTTTCGCCGATAAGCTGGCGCCTTCCCTGGGCGAGCTCTGGCGCACCACGCAGCCCAGCGGCAAAATCAACCTGCTGGCGCTCGATATTCCCCTGCAGGCGACGGAGAAAACGCGCTTTCAGGCGCAGTGGAGCGATCTGGCATGGAAGCAGTGGAAACTCCTGCCGGGAGCGGAACACTTTTCCGGCAGTCTGAATGGCAGCGTTGAGCACGGGGAACTGCGCGCCCGCATGACGCAGGCGCTGATGCCTTATACCGGTGTTTTCCGCGCCCCGCTGGAGATCGCCGCTGGCGAAGCCACCCTCAGCTGGGTGAAAAACGACAAAGGGTTTATGCTTGATGGCCGCGATATTGACGTGCAGGCGACGGGTGTCCGCGCCCGCGGCGGCTTCCGCTATCTGCAACCGCAGGGAGATGATCCCTGGCTGGGCATTCTGGCGGGCATCAGCACCAATGACGGCGGCCAGGCATGGCGCTACTTCCCGGAAAACCTGATGGGCAAGGCGCTGGTGGACTATCTCAGCGGCGCGATTAAAGCCGGACAGGCTCGCGATGCGACGCTGGTGTATGGCGGCAATCCGCATCTTTTCCCTTACCCGCACAATGAAGGGCAGTTCCAGGTTTATGTCCCGCTGAAGAATGCCACTTTTGCCTTCCAGCCGGACTGGCCGGCGCTGACCGGGCTGAACATCGATCTCAACTTTATTAATAACGGGCTGTGGATGCGGGCGGATAAAGCGATGCTCGGCAATGTCACCGCCAGCAATCTCGATGCCGCGATCCCGGACTATGCCGCTGAAAAGCTGCTGATTGATGCCGATATCAAAGGTCCGGGCAAAGAAGTGGGACCTTATTTCAACACCACGCCGCTGAAAGAGACCCTGGGAGCGGCGCTGGATTCCCTGCAGCTGGACGGGGATGTGAGCGCTCGCTTACATCTTAACATCCCTTTAGATGGCGAAATGACCACCGCGAAAGGCGATGTGCGTCTGCAGAATAACAGTCTGTTTATCAAGCCGTTAGACACCACTCTGCAAAACCTGAGCGGGAATTTCAGCTTCGTGAATGGCGATCTCAATAGCGAAACGTTGAGCGCGACCTGGTTTCATCAGCCGCTGAATCTCAATTTTTCCACCCGGGAGGGCGAAAAAGCGTTTCTGGTGGACGTCGGGATGAACGCCAACTGGCAGCCATCGCATACCGGGTTGCTGCCAAAAGCCGTCAACGAGTCGCTGAGCGGCAGCGTGCCGTGGGAGGGCAAGGTCGCTATCGAACTGCCGTACCATGGTAACGCCAGCTATAAGGTTGATATCAACGGCGACCTCAAGAATGTGAGCAGTCACTTACCTTCGCCGGTCAATAAGCCCGCTGGAGAGCCGATGCCGGTCAAAATTAACGTCGCCGGCGGTTTGAGCAGCTTCGACCTGACCGGCTCCGTCGGCGCGAAGAATCATATCAACAGCCGCTGGTTGCTGAACCATAAGCTGACGTTGGATCGGGCAATCCTTACTTCGGACAGCAAGGGGCTCTCTCCGCTGCCTGACCAGCCTGGGGTTGAACTCAATTTGCCACCGATGGATGGCGCTCAATGGCTGGCGCTCTTTCAAAACGGGGCGGCGAATGAAGTCAGCAGCACCATACTCTTTCCCCAGCGCATTGTGCTGCGTACGCCGTCGCTGGCGCTTGCCGGTCAACAGTGGAACAACGTCAGTCTGATGTCGCAGCCGGTCGCCGGCGGCTCGCAGGTCGAGGCGCAGGGGCGTGAAATCAACGCTACCCTGACGATGCGCGACAATGCGCCCTGGCTGGCGAATGTGCGTTATCTCTATTTCAACCCGACCAGCGCCAATGGCCAGACCGGTGAGAAGAACGCTGCCCCGCAGGCAGAGACGCGGCTGGATTTCCACGGCTGGCCCGATCTGCAGCTGCGCTGTGCGGAATGCTGGCTGTGGGGGCAAAAATATGGCCGTATCGACGGCGATGTGGCGATTAAGGGCGATACCTTAACGCTCTCCAATGGTCTGGTGGATACCGGGTTTGGCCGACTGACGACCGATGGCGTCTGGGTCAGCGCGCCGACCGGTGTACGTACGTCGCTGAAAGGCAAACTGCATGGCAATAAGACGGATGAGTTTGCCAGTTTCTTCGGCGTTTCCACGCCGGTGAAGGATTCGCCGTTTGACATCGACTATGATCTCCACTGGCGCGCGCCGCCCTGGTCACCCGATGTCGCATCGCTCAATGGGATCATTAAAAGCCACCTCGGCAAAGGACAGTTTACCGACCTGAGTACCGGACACGCTGGCCAGCTGCTGCGTTTGCTGAGCGTCGACGCCCTGCTGCGTAAGCTGCGTTTCGACTTTAGCGATACCTTTAGCGAGGGCTTTTACTTTGACTCGATTAACAGTACGGCGTGGATCAAGGATGGCGTGCTGCATACCGACGATACGCTGGTGGATGGCCTGGAAGCGGATATTGCCATGAAAGGTTCGGTCGATTTGGTGCGTCGCCAGCTGGATCTGCAGGCGGTGGTGGCGCCGGAGATCTCTGCGACCGTCGGCGTGGCGGCGGCTTTTGCCGTCAACCCTATCGTCGGCGCGGCGGTGTTTGCCGCCAGCAAGGTGCTGGGCCCGCTGTGGAACAAAGTCTCGATTCTGCGCTATCGCATTACCGGCCCAATTGACCAGCCGCAGATCAATGAAGTGCTGCGCCAGGCGCGCAGCAACAAAAAGCAATGATTTGACGATTGCCGGGAATTGCCGCAATCTCAATAGATCGCCTTCTGTATTTCCGCCTGTCAGGCGGCAACAAACGAGTAGCATAACGATGAGTCTGAACCTGGTAAGTGAACAATTACTGTCGGCAAATGGCCTGAATCATCAGGATCTGTTTGCCATTCTTGGTCAACTGACCGAGCGCCGCCTCGATTACGGCGATCTCTATTTTCAGTCGAGCTATCACGAATCCTGGGTTCTGGAAGACAGCATCATTAAAGATGGGTCGTACAACATTGACCAGGGCGTAGGCGTGCGCGCCGTCAGCGGCGAAAAAACGGGCTTTGCCTACGCGGACCAGATTAGCAAGCTGGCGCTGGAGCAGAGCGCCCAGGCGGCGCGGACGATTGTGCGTGATACCGGTAATGGCAAAGTGCAGACCCTGGGAGCCGTTGAGTACAGCCCTTTGTACACCAGCATCGACCCGCTGCAGAGCATGAGTCGGGAAGAGAAGCTGGATATTCTGCGCCGGGTGGACAAAGTCGCCCGGGCGGCGGACAAGCGCGTGCAGGAAGTTTCGGCCAGCCTGAGCGGCGTTTATGAACTGATTCTGGTGGCAGCTACCGACGGCACCCTCGCCGCGGACGTTCGCCCGCTGGTGCGCCTTTCGGTCAGCGTGCTGGTGGAAGAGGATGGCAAGCGTGAGCGCGGCAGCAGCGGCGGCGGTGGACGCTTTGGCTATGACTATTTCCTCGCCTCCCAGGAGGGCGACGTGCGGGCTGATGCCTGGGCGAAAGAAGCCGTGCGCATGGCGCTGGTGAACCTTTCGGCAGTCGCCGCCCCGGCGGGGATGCTGCCGGTGGTGCTCGGCGCCGGCTGGCCTGGCGTCCTGCTGCACGAAGCGGTCGGCCATGGGCTGGAAGGTGATTTCAACCGTCGCGGCACCTCGGTCTTTAGCGGCCATATGGGGGAATTAGTTGCCTCTGAGCTGTGCACCGTGGTGGATGACGGCACTATCGTCGATCGTCGTGGGTCGGTCGCCATCGATGACGAAGGCACGCCGGGGCAATATAACGTGCTGATCGAAAACGGCATCCTGAAAGGCTATATGCAGGATAAGCTCAATGCGCGTCTGATGGGCGTCGCGCCGACCGGTAACGGCCGTCGCGAGTCGTATGCCCATCTGCCGATGCCGCGTATGACCAACACCTATATGCTGGCGGGCCAGTCGACGCCGCAGGAGATTATCGAGTCGGTCGACTACGGTATCTTCGCGCCTAACTTTGGCGGCGGGCAGGTGGATATCACCTCCGGTAAGTTTGTCTTCTCTACCTCCGAGGCCTATCTGATCGAAAAAGGCAAGGTCACGAAGGCGGTGAAAGGGGCCACGCTGATCGGCTCCGGGATTGAAACCATGCAGCAGATTTCGATGGTAGGGAATGACCTGCGGCTGGATAACGGCGTTGGCGTTTGCGGCAAAGAAGGCCAGAGCGTGCCGGTGGGCGTCGGCCAGCCGACCCTGAAGGTCGATAATCTTACCGTCGGCGGTACTGCCTGATCCTGACCTGGTTCCCGGCGCCGCCGGGAACCGCTTCACCGGGCGATCCCGCGCCCGTGCATGCCCTGATAGATCTTCGCCACGTCGACAAAATATTCCGTCAGATAGTTGATACAGACCTGCACTTTCAGCGGCAGTTTATCCTTTTCCGTATACAGCGCGTAGACCGGCCGCGGATCGGACTGGTAGCTGGGCAGCAGGATCTCAAGCTCGCCGCGGTTGATCTCTTCGATCGCCCACATCAATGGTACATAAGCGATACCCACCCCGGCTGTCAGCCAGCGTATCAGCGTCATGGGATCGTTGGTCACAAAGCGCCCCTGCGGGATCAGGCGGGTTGAGATCCCTTCCGGGGCGATAATTTCAAATTCGTTATCCGGACGTACGCTATATTCCAGCCATGAATGGCTGGCGAAATCGGCCGGTTTCTCCGGATTGCCTGCCTGCGCCAGATAGCTTTTGGCGGCGCATAATACCATCGGCATTGAGCCCAGGCGGCGGGAAAAAAGGCTGGAATCCTGCAGGGCGCCCACACGGATCACCACGTCAAGGCCGTCGGCGATCAGGTCCGGGGCCGGTATGCCGGTGACCAGATTGACGGAGAGTCCGGGGTATTCTTTCAGCATTTCCGCCGTTATGCGCGCCAGAACATTTTGTGCCATAGTTGAAGAGCAACCAATGCGCAGCGTCCCGATGGGGGTGTTATTAAATGCGTATAATTGCTCATGGACATCCTGCGCTTCAAACAGCATCCTACGGCAGCCCTGGTAATAGATTTTACCTGCTTCAGTTAAACCAAGGCTGCGTGTGCTGCGGTTGAGCAGCTTTACCTGCAGCTCATCTTCCAGTTTGGCGACGGTCTGACTGATCGAAGAAACGCTCATCTGAAGCTGGCGGGCCGCCGCGGTGAATGAACCTAATTCGACCACTTTGGCGAAAACGGACATGCGTTTTAATCGTTCCATTATTCACTCTGGCTTAAAAGTGATTTAGATCACACATTGTAGATAATGCGGCAATCGTTACGTTAATATATTGTTAGCTACATAATAAACGCATCTGCTCACTACCTGTACGCTTCTTATTCAAGGTCATCATGAGTCTGTTTCCTGTCATCGTGATTTTCGGCTTATCGTTTCCGCCGATCTTCTTCGAGTTGCTTTTGTCGCTGGCCATCTTTTGGCTGGTGCATCGACTGCTGGTTCCGACCGGCATTTACGATTTTGTCTGGCACCCTGCACTGTTTAATACGGCGCTATATTGCTGCCTTTTTTATTTGATATCGCGCTTGTTCGTTTGAGGTTGATGTGAAAACACTAACAAGAAATATCCTCCGTACCGCTATTACCGTGATACTGGTCATTTTGGCTTTCGTGGCGATTTTCCGCGCCTGGGTCTATTACACCGCTTCGCCGTGGACGCGGGATGCGCGCTTTAGTGCTGACATTGTGGCGATTGCCCCTGACGTCTCCGGGCTGATTTCCCAGGTAAACGTCAAGGATAACCAACTGGTTAAGAAAGACCAGGTATTGTTCGTTATTGACCAACCTCGTTACCAAAAAGCGCTGGCGGAGGCGGAAGCCGATGTCGCTTACTACCAGACCTTAGCGCAGGAGAAGCGCGTTGAAGCGGGTCGGCGTAATAAGCTGGGCATACAGGCGATGTCGCGGGAAGAGATAGACCAGGCTAACAACGTGCTGCAAACCGTTGAGCATCAGTTGGCGAAAGCGGTAGCCAGCCGCGATCTGGCCAGGCTGGACCTCGAGCGCACAGAAATTCGCGCCCCCGCGGATGGCTGGGTGACCAACCTTAACGTCTATACCGGGGAGTTTATTACCCGTGGCTCCACGGCGGTGGCGCTGGTGAAAGAGAATACGTTTTACGTCATGGCCTATCTGGAAGAGACCAAGCTGGAAGGCGTCCGCCCTGGCTACCGTGCGGAGATTACCCCACTTGGCAGCAGCAAAACCATTAAAGGGACAGTGGACAGTATCGCTGCAGGGGTGACCAACGCCAGCAGCAGCAGCGACTCGAAAGGGATGGCCTCGGTCGACTCCAACCTTGAGTGGGTGCGTCTGGCGCAGCGTGTGCCGGTGCGTATTCGCCTCGACCAGCAGCAGGGCAATCTGTGGCCATCGGGCACCACGGCGACGGTGGTGATCACCGGTAAAGAAGACCGCGATACCAGCCGGGCCAACTTCTTCCAGAAACTGGCTATGCGCCTGCGCGAATTCGGTTAATCGCTATGGGGACATATACCATTGCTCCCCGGCATCTCCGCTTTGCCATTAAGCTTGCATGCGCGGTGGTGCTGGCGCTGTTTGTCGGTTTCCATTTTCAGCTCGAAACGCCGCGCTGGGCGGTACTGACGGCAGCGATCGTCGCCGCCGGGCCGGCTTTTGCTGCCGGCGGCGAACCTTACTCTGGCGCGATCCGCTATCGCGGGATGTTGCGCATTGCCGGGACCTTTATTGGCTGTATTGCGGCGCTGGTTATCATCATCCTGATGATCCGCGCGCCTCTGCTGATGATGCTGGTCTGCTGCCTGTGGGCCGGGTTTTGTACCTGGATTTCGTCGCTGGTTAAGGTCGAAAACTCTTATGCCTGGGGGCTGGCCGGGTACACCGCGCTGATTATCATTATTACCATCCATACCAATCCGATGCTGGCGCCGCAGTTTGCGGTCGAACGCTGTAGCGAAATTGTCATCGGTATTGTCAGCGCTATCGTCGCCGACCTGCTGTTCTCTCCACGTTCGATTAAAAAAGAGATCGACCTTGAACTGGATAACCTGCTGATTGCTCAATATAAGCTGATGCAGTTATGCGTCGCCCACGGCGAAAAAGAGGAAGTGGATCAGGCGTGGGGCGCGCTGGTGCGTCGCACTACGGCGCTGGAAGGTATGCGCAGTAATCTGATCATGGAATCCTCACGCTGGGCGAAGGCGAATCAGCGTCTGAAGGCGATCAATACCCTCTCGTTAACGCTTATCACCCAAGCGTGCGAAACCTACCTGATTCAAAACTCGCGCCCGGAAATGGTGACGGATGACTACCGCGAGCTGTTTGCTGAGCCGGTTGAGACAGTGCAGGATGTCCACCAGCAGCTGAAGCGTATGCGCCGTTTCCTGACCTGGAAAGGCGAGCATAATACACCCGTCACCATCTACAGCTGGGTGGGCGCAGCCACGCGTTACTTATTGCTCAAGCGCGGCGTGGTGGGCAACACCAAAATCAGTCGCATTGAAGATGGTGTGCTGCGCGGCGAAGCGGTGGTCAAAGTGGAGTCTGCCGAGCGCCACCATGCGATGGTGAACTTTTGGCGCACCTCTGTCTCCTGTATCCTCGGGACGTTGTTCTGGCTGTGGACGGGCTGGACCTCTGGCAGCGGCGCGATGGTGATGATTGCCGTCGTTACCGCGCTGGCGATGCGCCTGCCTAACCCCCGAATGGTGGCGATGGACTTCCTCTACGGCACCCTGGCGGCGTTACCGCTGGGTACCTTGTACTTCCTGGTGATCATGCCGGCGACGCAGCAGAGTATGCTGCTGCTCTGTATCAGCCTGGCGGCGATGGCGTTCTTTATCGGTATCGAAGTGCAGAAAAGACGTCTCGGATCGCTGGGGGCGCTGGCGAGCACCATCAACATTCTGGTGCTGGATAACCCGATGCAGTTTCAGTTCAGTCAGTTTCTTGACAGTGCGCTGGGGCAGATCGTCGGCTGTTTCCTTGCCCTGATGGTGATTCTGCTCGTCAGAGATAACTCACGGGCCAGAACCGGTCGGGTGCTGTTGAACCAGTTTGTCTCTGCGGCGGTCTCCTCACTGACAACGAACTCGGCGCGTCGCAAAGAGAATCATCTGCCCGCGCTCTATCAGCAGTTGTTTTTATTGCTCAACAAGTTCCCCGGCGATGTCGCCCGCTTCCGTCTGGCGTTGACGTTGATTATTGCCCATCAGCGCCTGCGCGATGCGCCCGTGCCGGTGAACGACGATCTGTCGGCCTTCCATCGACAGCTGCGACGTACCGCAGATCATGTGATCTCCGCCGGGAGTGATGATAAGCGTCGGCGCTACTTTACCCAGCTGCTGGCTGAGCTTGATGTCTATCAGGAGAAGTTGCGGGTCTGGGAAGCTTCACCGCAGGTGACCGAGCCCGTGCGGCGGCTGGTTGAGATGTTGCACAAGTACCAGCATGTTTTGACCAGTAGTTAACCCCTACACCGACGCCCAGGCGTCGGTTTTTTTATCGCTATACTTAACGGCGACAGGAAGAGAAGCGGGAGGGGCTGCCATGACCACCTATACGTTTGATTTTGACGAAATCGCCGAACAACAGGATTTCTACCGGGAGTTTTCTCGAACCTTTGAGCTGGCTCAGGATAAGGTCAACAACCTGGATTCACTGTGGGATGCGGTGACTGGTGGGCTGCTGCCATTGCCGCTGGATATTGAGTTTATTCATTTAAATGACATGCAGCGTCGGCGCTTCGGCGCACTGATTTTATTATTTGATGAAGCAGAGGAAGAGCTGGAGGGGGAGTTGCGCTTTAACGCCCGTCATGGCTAAAACGTTCATCTTTTAAACCGGGAAACACGGCTTTGATGTTCAGGATGACGTCATCGGTATCCTGCCAGCCACTAATGTTGTGCTGTCGTTCGTGACCAGAGTTGAGCGATAAATGGCTGTTTTCATCAAAAAAGTAGATGAATTTAATACAAAAAGTGCATTATTCATGGTGATTTTTCGGGGATACACTGCCTGAAACGCGAACTCATTTTATATTTGACCTGCTTTTGGCAGGTATTATCCAGGGCCAAATACCATGAAAACCCTTCCTTTGTTCTTCACCAGCAGCCTGATGCTGGGCACCATGTCGGTGACAGCCTATTCTGCGGAACTCCCAGGTTATGCTGATGGTGCGCAGGTTATTCACGTGGACCAGACTCGTGGCCGTATCGACACATTCAATGGCGTGGTTTACAGCCAGGTTAAAAACGCGGTCTCTGTGCGTCAGATGCATATGTCTTTGCTGGTGCCGCGCAATCACGATCTAAAGCCCGCCATTGTCTACTTCCCTGGTGGCGGCTTTACCAGCGCGGCATGGGATAAATTTATCGAAATGCGCATGGCGCTGGCGGAAGCCGGATTTGTCGTCGCCGCGGCGGAATACCGCACGGTGCCAGACACGTTTCCGGCGCCGGTTGTCGATGGTAAAGCGGCTATCCGCTACTTGCGCGCCCACGCGGCGGAATATGGCATTGACCCTAAACGTATCGGCGTGCTGGGTGATTCTGCCGGCGGCTATATGGCGCAGATGATGGCGCTGACGCACGGCGAGAAAGTCTGGGAGCAGGGTGATTTTCTCGACCAGCCCTCCGATGTCCAGGCTGCAGTGACGTTGTATGGCATCTCTAATCTATTGAATATTGGTGAAGGCTTTCCACCAGAGGTTCAGCACGTGCACGCCTCGCCGGCCGTGACGGAAGCGCTCCTGGTTCATGGCAGCGCCTTTCGCAACTGGCCAGGCGCCGCTATCGACAGCGACCGGCAAAAAGCGCTCAATGCCAGCCCGATGGGGCATATCTCCCGTAACGAACCGCCAATGCTAATTATGCATGGCAGTGCCGACACCCTGGTTTCACCTGTTCAAAGCGCGCAGTTATATAAGGCATTAAAAGCGGAAGGTAATAAGGCAGACTATGTACTGGTCGAAGGCGCGGAACATGGCGACGATAGCTGGTATCAGAAGCCGGTTATCGATCGCGTGGTCAACTGGTTTAAAGCGACGCTCGGCGCGCCGGTTCACACTGCCAACGGGACGAAAGATAAGGACGCCAATTTGTAAATCGCTGTTCCGCTGTGGAAGCGGAACGCATTGTTCGGACGGGTCTGGCGATGAACCAAAAAAAAGCCCCCGGCAGGCGGGGGCAAGTCGTCGAAATAAGACGACGAGGGTTTATTTGTACAGCTCAGCGGTGGCGTGCCAGCTATCGCCGGTACGTGCTTCAATAATACGGTAGCTGCTGGCGCCTTCTTTCTCGGCTTTAGCGGCCAGTTCATGACGCATGTCCATTGGCGCACTGCCAACCTGGGATACTGAGATGGTGCCCATGGACTGCAGATTTTGTGCTTGCTCAGCGTTGACTTGCTGAACGGCCGCGCTTGCGCCGAAAGAGAGAACGGAAGCCAGGCCAAGGGATGCGATGATCATTGCGCGTTTCATAATCTTTACTCCAGTCTTTGTTTTGCCACGGCGGGGGATGTATGCACCCGGGCCGCGGTAGAGAATCTGTGTCGGGTTAGTCGTAGACGATCTAAAACTTATTTATAAAGCTCTGCGGTGGCGTGCCAGTGGTCGCCAGTGCGGGCTTCGATAATGCGATAAGAAGAAGCCCCTTCTTCCTGCGCTTTCTTGTTCAGCAGTTCATGCATATCCATCGGGGAAGAGGCTACCGCGCCGACGGAAACTGTGCCGATGGCCTCGCGGCCCTGGGCTTGCTCGCTGTTGATAACGTCAGCGGCAAAAGCGCCAAACGACACGAAGGACAGGATGCTGAGTGCTGCTACAGTGGTTTTGATTTTCATGATGTTCACCTCGTCGAATCTTTTTGTTGAGGGTCTTTGTTTCGTGACCCTCATCACAAAACCAAGTATACACTAATCACCAAAAATATTAATACCATGCTAATTGTTTTGCGCGTTAATAGTTACAATGGATTGCGCTTTTTATAACCTATAAGAATTAAAAATGACAACTTATCTGCAATGATAAGATTTATTTCTAATAAAATCATAAAGGTATACGAATTTGATCTTTCGTGCGTTTTAGGCGTTTCCCTTAAGTAAAAGAACGTATAGACGCGTTAAATCACACAAAATGTTAAATAATTGTTGGGTTGAAGGGCGTAAGAGAAAGAAAGGGGAGTCGCCCTCTGACGATTGCCAGAGGGGAATACTCAGAGTTCCTGTTCGAACAGGACCAGGATGGCGTCGTGCAGATCTTTCACCGTAAAGCCGCGCGCAGGGGTGGTGAAGATGGTGTCATCCCCGGCGATGCTGCCGAGAATACCTTCCGCCTTGCCCAGCGAGTCGAGAAGACGGGCAATCAGCTGCGCCGCGCCGGGGCTGGTGTGAATCACCACGACGGCATCGTTATAGTCGATATCCAGCACCAAATTTTTCAGCGGGCTGGAGGTGGTCGGCACGCCAAGCTCAGCAGGCAGGCAATAAACCATTTCCATTTTGGCGTTACGGGTACGAACCGCGCCAAATTTGGTGAGCATGCGGGAAACCTTCGATTGGTTGATATTCTCGAAGCCTTCTTCCTGCAGCGCCTGGACGATCTCTCCCTGCGAGCTGAATTTCTCTTCTTTAAGCAGCGCTTTAAACGCTTTAACCAGTTCTTCTTGTTTTGCCGAACTTCGCATAAGTCACCCAGATTATGGTGGTAAAAACAACATCATTATGCATAATCGTGAATTTTTATGCAAATAATCCGCAGCGGGATAGGTCAATAATGTTATGAAGGGGGCATATTTTAGCAAAAAAACCATATAAGGAACATGTTCACATCACAACGCTTAAAGCCATGTAAAAGTAAATGAAATGTTATTGAGTTGGTGTTGTTTTGCTCAACTGGCTGGGTGTATTGTAACCAACAGTCGATCCGGTACTTCGCTTTGCTGGATGGTCAGTCAGGAAGCATAAAGTGCGCCGCTGTTCTATTGCTACGCACAATAATGCATTCTTCAGCCATAATCATTGTAATTGTTCATCTTGTGAATTAAGGTCCAGGCGACGGAATAACGAAAGACTAAATTAACCATAATAAGGAGTTTAGGATGAAAGTTGCAGTCCTTGGCGCCGCCGGTGGTATCGGCCAGGCGCTTGCCCTACTACTTAAGACCCAACTGCCTTCAGGTTCAGAGCTCTCGTTGTACGACATCGCTCCGGTTACGCCGGGCGTGGCGGTAGATCTAAGTCATATCCCCACAGATGTAAAAATTAAAGGATTTTCCGGTGAAGATGCTACCCCGGCGCTGGAAGGCGC
Source organism: Klebsiella sp. A-Nf5 (assembly GCF_002810545.1). NCBI lineage: Bacteria > Pseudomonadati > Pseudomonadota > Gammaproteobacteria > Enterobacterales > Enterobacteriaceae > Klebsiella > Klebsiella sp. A-Nf5. The sequence goes on from NZ_PIOG01000014.1 coordinate 36,296, forward strand.
TGATGTGGTGCTGATCTCCGCGGGCGTAGCGCGTAAGCCCGGCATGGATCGTTCCGACCTGTTTAATGTGAATGCCGGCATCGTCAAGAACCTGGTGCAGCAGATTGCCAAAACCTGCCCGCAGGCCTGCATCGGTGTTATCACCAACCCGGTGAACACCACCGTGGCTATCGCCGCCGAAGTGCTGAAAAAAGCCGGCGTGTACGATAAAAACAAGCTGTTCGGCGTCACCACGCTGGACATTATCCGCTCCAATACCTTTGTCGCTGAGCTGAAAGGTAAATCGACAACTGAGGTGGAAGTTCCGGTCATTGGTGGTCACTCCGGCGTCACCATTCTGCCATTATTGTCGCAGATCCCGGGCGTCAGCTTCAGCGAGCAGGAAGTGGCCGATCTGACTAAACGCATTCAAAACGCCGGTACCGAAGTCGTGGAAGCGAAAGCGGGCGGCGGGTCGGCGACATTGTCGATGGGTCAGGCGGCTGCGCGCTTTGGTCTCTCTCTGGTTCGCGCGATGCAGGGCGAAAAAGGTGTGGTGGAGTGCGCCTACGTGGAAGGCGACGGCCACTATGCGCGTTTCTTCTCCCAGCCACTGCTGCTGGGGAAAAATGGCGTGGAAGAGCGTCAGTCTATCGGCAAACTCAGCGCCTTTGAGCAGCAGGCGCTGGAAGGTATGCTGGATACCCTGAAGAAAGATATCGCGCTCGGCGAAGACTTCGTCAACAAGTAACCTCGCACGTGCAAAAAAGCCGGAACCGTTGTTCCGGCTTTTTATTGCCTCACTTTTCGCCCCAATGCGCCAGCGGTCGGGCAAATCTGCTAAAATCCCCCGCGTTTTAAGCCACTAGCCATGAGGACAGCGTGAAAAAGATCGAAAGAAAACAGACCCGGGACCAAATCGCGCAGATGATTCGTTATCAGATCCTCTCCGGCGCTATGAAACCCGGTGAGGAACTGACCCAGGAGAACATCGCGGAACAGTTGGGACTTTCACGTATGCCGGTTAGGGAAGCGCTACAGTCCCTTGAACAGGAAGGATTTCTGGTGCGCTTGCCTAACCGACATATGCAGGTCTCCACGCTGGCCGTCGAGGATGTGAGCCATATTTTTCGCGTTATCGCGGTGATGGCTGCGGAACTGTTTGCCCTCGTGCCGGCAAATCAGGGGGAATTACTTCGCGCACGCGCGCAGGCGCTGGCGCGTGCTGGCGATAACGCTGGTGAACTGGCGTTTCATCAGTTGCTGATTTCCTATCTTGATAACCGCTATCTGGCAAAGGCGTATCAGCAATTTTTGGATGGTTATATTTCCTATGTCATTCTGTACCTGAAAGAGGATGGCCAGGAGTCGGCGCTGATCCTGAGCGAACTGGCGAGCGCTATTGGCCGTGGTGAAGGCGAAAAAATTGCTCAGGCAACACAGCGTTATTTCCTTATGCTTGCGGAGATAATGCGTCAACATATGAAGGATTGGGAAAGTGCAGAAGCCTAAATTAGGGAAAATTAAGCTTCTTTCTGCGAAGGAGCAGGTTGCGGCGGTTTTGCGTAAAGCGATCCTTTCGCGGGATTTAGTGGAAGGGCAGGAAATTACCCTTGAAGGGATTGCCAGAATGGTTGGCGTCTCCAGCATGCCGGTACGTGAAGCGTTTCAAATTTTAGCCGCCGATGGCCTGATTCAAGTGCGGCCGAATAAAGGTGCGGTGGTGCTGGGGATTAATGAGCAGACTATCCGTGAGCATTACGAAATTCGCGCCGTACTGGAAAGTGAAGCGGTGGCGAAAGCTTCTCGTCCAGGGACAGATATTTCACGCATCGCTCAGGTTCATTATGCCGCAGAGAAGGCGTTGGCAGACAATAATTCTGCTGAATATTCCGACCTGAATCAGGCCTTCCACATGGAGATCTGGAACGCGGCGGGAAATGAAAAAATGAAGATGCTGCTCTGCAACATGTGGAACGGACTGTCGATGGGGCACAAGGTGACTGAAGAAGAGTACGCCGTCATTTCCATCCGTGAACATAAAGCGATCTTACAAGCGCTTGAGCAGCATAACGAAGCGCTGGCCCGCCAGCGAATGCATGAACATATTATCCGCTCAATGGAGAATATGCTCACCCGATACCTGCCCGATCCTGATCCCTGACCGGATCGATCGCCAGCGAATGGCTGGCGTTTATTATATTTATCAACGTTATTAATTCCTTCACGTGACGATCTGCGCAGGATCTTGATGCAGATCTCATTGCGCGATCATTCCACAAAAACGCATTGACTTACTTTTTACATGGGCATAATTTCTCCCTCGTCAATATTGGATACAATATCATATATCATTGATAGGAAAAATTATAAGTATGGAACCGATTACCATCACCCTATGTTTGCTGGTGTTCGCTATCGTCATGTTCGTGTGGGAGAAGGTGCCGCTGGCAGTGACTTCCATGGTGGTTTGCGTGGCGTTAGTGGTTACTGGCGTATTGGATCTGAAGCAGGCCTTTGCCGGTTTTATCGACAGCAATGTCATTCTTTTCGTCGCCATGTTTATCGTTGGCGGGGCGTTATTTGAGACCGGGATGGCCAATAAAGTCGGTGGGGTGATCACTCACTTCGCCAAAACGGAGAAACAGCTGATCTTCACCATTATGGTAGTCGTCGGCGTAATGTCAGGTTTTCTCTCCAATACCGGTACGGCAGCCGTATTAATCCCGGTCGTCATTGGCGTGGCCGCCAAATCGGGATTTTCCCGCTCGCGTCTGCTGATGCCGCTGGTGTTTGCTGCCGCGCTGGGCGGCAACCTGTCGCTGATTGGCGCCCCGGGCAACCTGATCGCGCAATCGGCCTTGCAGAACATCGGCAGCGGCTTCGGTTTCTTTGAGTATGCGAAAGTGGGTCTACCGATGCTGGTCTGCGGCATCCTCTATTTCCTGACCATCGGCTATAAGTTTTTGCCTAATAATCCAAACAGCGGGGAAGTGGGCAGCGTCGGTGAACAGCGGGATTACAGCCACGTTCCACGCTGGAAGCAGATCCTGTCCCTGGTGGTGTTGATCGCCACGATCCTCGGCATGATTTTCGAAAAACAGACCGGCATTAGCCTGGCGGTGGCCGGCTGTATCGGTGCCCTGGTGCTGGTGGTTACCGGGGTGCTGACGGAAAAGCAAGCTTACAAGGCCATTGATTCACAGACTATTTTTATCTTCGGCGGCACCCTGGCGCTGGCAAAGGCGCTGGAAATGACCGGGGCGGGCAAGCTGGTGGCTGACCAGGTTATTGGCCTGCTGGGCAACAACTCCTCACCGTTTATGCTGCTGGTGGTGGTCTTTGCCCTCTCCGTGGTGATGACCAACTTTATGTCCAATACCGCCACCGTCGCGCTGTTGGTGCCGGTGAGCCTGTCGATTGCCGCCGGTATGGGCGCCGATCCGCGTGCGGTGCTGATGGCGACCGTTATTGGCAGCTCCTGCGCCTATGCGACGCCGATCGGTATGCCCGCCAATATGATGGTGCTGTCGGCCGGGGGCTATAAGTTCGTCGATTACGCCAAATCCGGCATCCCTCTGATTATCGTTTCCACCATTGTCAGCCTGATCCTGCTGCCAATCCTTTTCCCTTTTCATCCGTAATTTACGGACGCTGTTCTGACTAAGGAGCCTTTATGAGCAAGAGTGAACAGATATCCCGCATGACCGACATCATGGCCAGATTTGTGGGATATACCGGCAAAGTATTGCCTGATGACGTCACAGCAAAACTAAAAGAGTTGCATAAGAAAGAGACCAGCCAATTGGCGGACGTCATCTTTACCACCATGATTGAAAACCAGCGTCTGGCGAAAGAGCTGGATCGTCCCTCCTGCCAGGATACCGGCGTGATCCAGTTTCTGGTGGAGTGCGGCGCCAACTTCCCGCTGATCGGCGAACTGGAAGCACTGCTGCGCGAATCGGTGATCAAAGCCACCGTCGACTCCCCGCTGCGCCATAACAGCGTCGAGACCTTTGATGAATACAACACCGGTAAAAACGTCGGCAAAGGGACGCCCACCGTTTTCTGGGAGATCGTCCCGGATTCCGACCAGTGCAGCATCTACACCTATATGGCGGGCGGCGGCTGCTCGCTGCCGGGTAAAGCGATGGTGCTGATGCCGGGCGCTGGTTACGAAGGCGTAACCCGTTTCGTGCTGGATGTGATGACCAGCTATGGCCTGAACGCCTGTCCGCCATTGCTGGTTGGCGTTGGGGTGGCAACATCAGTGGAAACCGCGGCGCTGCTGTCGAAGAAAGCGCTGATGCGCCCGATTGGCTCGCACAATGATAACGAACGCGCGGCATCGCTGGAAAAAATGCTCGAAGACGGCATCAACAAAATCGGCCTTGGCCCGCAGGGGATGTCCGGCAATACCTCCGTGATGGGCGTCAATATCGAAAATACCGCACGCCATCCTTCCACCATTGGCGTGGCGGTCAACGTCGGCTGCTGGTCGCACCGCAAAGGACATATCGTTTTCGATAAAGACCTGAACTACACCATTACGTCTCACACAGGAGTGGCTTTCTGATGACTAAAAAAATACTCACTACGCCCATTAAAGATGAAGATTTAGCTGATATTAAAGCGGGCGATATTATTTATCTCAATGGCCATATTGTGACCTGTCGCGATGTTGCCCATCGCCGTTTAATTGAGGGCGGTCGTGAATTACCGGTCAACGTTGCTGGCGGCGCGATATTACACGCCGGGCCAATTGTGCGGCCGATTAAAGGTTCGGAAGATAAATTTGAAATGGTCTCCGTTGGGCCGACGACCAGTATGCGCATGGAGAAGTTTGAAAAAGAGTTTATTGCCAGAACTGGCGTGAAATTAATTGTCGGCAAAGGCGGTATGGGTAAGGGGACCGAAGAGGGCTGCGCCGAGCATAAAGCCTTGCACTGCGTGTTTCCGGCCGGCTGCGCGGTTGTCGCCGCGGTCTGCGTCGAAGAAATCGAAGATGCGCAGTGGCGTGATTTAGGGATGCCGGAAACTTTATGGGTCTGTCGGGTGAAAGAGTTCGGGCCGTTAATTGTCTCAATCGATACCCACGGCAATAACCTGTTTGAGCAGAATAAAGTGATCTTTAATCAGCGCAAAGACATTGTCGCCGATGAAATCTGCAAACATGTGAGCTTCATTAAATAACCCCGATTGAATATATAGCGCAGTAATGGCAGCGGTAGCTGACCGTTAAACAGAGGCTTCTGACCAGGCGGTCCGGGGAAATCCACTCGGCTAACGCGGTCTGCCGTTAGCCATTATTGCGCCCCTCCCAAAGGCTATTTTATGACTGACAATGCCGTCCTCCTGGGCGAAGGCTTCACCCTGATGTTTCTCGGCATGGGCTTTGTGCTGGTGTTCCTGCTGCTGCTCATCTTTGCCATTCAGGGAATGTCCCTCGCCGTGAACCGTCTGTTCCCTGAGCTGCCCGCCGCCCCCAAACCGGCGCCGGCCGCCGTCGCGCCCGCTGACGACTTCGCCCGCTTAAAGCCGGCGATTGTCGCCGCCATTCACCACCATCGCCGTCTTCACCCTTAATTCACGGAGGAATTTATGACCGTTGCCATTACCGATGTCGTCCTGCGCGACGCCCACC
>NZ_PIOG01000215.1:0-332 GCF_002810545.1 Klebsiella sp. A-Nf5
GTGAGCTAAATATACCCTGGTGTGGGCCCGCGTTGAGTGGCTCCACATCGCCATATCTGGCGATCATCTGATGGTTGACCGAGAGCGCCAGCCCGGCGTTATCCTCATCGCTATACAAGGCATCGCGCAAATGGATGTCGCTGATACTGACAATGACTCTCACCTGCGCCGAACGCGTGTGATAGATCAGCACCGGCCGCTTGTTAACCATCATCCTGGCGGGCAGCAGCTGCAGCAGCTCATCAGGCAAGGATTCCGGATGGAGCGTCAGTACCCGATTGCCCGGCAGCGACGAGCACCACACCAGGCCATCTTTTACCAGCACGATCGTG
>NZ_PIOG01000157.1:0-507 GCF_002810545.1 Klebsiella sp. A-Nf5
ATATACAGTATATTAGGCATTGTTTTTATTGAGATCAACCTAAAATACCCTCTTTTGTCTAATGATTCCATACCTACCAAGTATGGAATCATAGAAAGGCTTTTTTTTGAAAATTAGTCATCTGGGCAGTGTCATTTTCCCGCTTGTTTGTTTGCGACATCACCTTTGTCTATGCGTTATGTCCCATCGTTGTCCGGTGCCAGTTCAGTCATGTTTGCGTCTATGGCTGTCTCGATGCAGCCTGGTCTCGAAGGGGGTACGTCGTCAATTCATGATATGATAGCTTTAACGGTATAGCTATGAAGGAATCATAGAGGATGACCTTAAAATATTATTTACGGCACTGCTTATGGGGATGGTGTGGTTATGGCTATCTGATCTATTTTATAGTGCGCGATATGAATGACGGACTCATTTTCCCTGCCTATGCTCCTTATATGCCATTTGTGGTTACATATCTTGTTTTAAGCGCCGTCCTGTACCCATTCTCATATTATACTTCGGAGA
>NZ_PIOG01000193.1:0-507 GCF_002810545.1 Klebsiella sp. A-Nf5
AACATATCGGCAGCCCGTAGTGCTGGTGTGCGGCGACGCGGCAGCATCGTTATTCACAGAAAACCCGCTGCGGCAGGTCGCGGGAGGGCTGTACCTGCACATTGCGGATGAAGAGCAACTTATCAGACAGGCTGAAGTGCTGCTGGCTGACCGCCCCGCATGGGTTTCTCAGTTGTGTGTGGCCTGCACGGTCGTGCCGGTTGTTCATCTGGATATGGCTGTTCTGGCGGGACGATTGCGACGCTTTGTCGGCGGTCTGGCGACAGTGCGCCGCAGGGCGGGCATAAAAGTGCCGCTGCTGCTGTGGAGCTGGCTGCCCGGCACAGGGCGAGAGGATGATCTACCGTGGTTTATCTGCGCCGGCGGCAAGGTTCAGGTGGTGACGCCCGCCGGAGAAAGCTCTCCGACGTCATGGGCGGCACAGCCCGGAACCGATGGGAGCAGCCTGCGGCTTTGCCATCTTCTGCGGATGGAAAGCCTGATGCAGTGGCTCAATCAGATGGTGTT
>NZ_PIOG01000187.1:0-503 GCF_002810545.1 Klebsiella sp. A-Nf5
TGTCAGGGGAGGATATCGGGCGGGAAGCCACTCTTACGAGTCCCGCTATAAGATCAGCCAGGGATGGGAAACAGGCTGGTGGGCGAGTATGGAGATGGATAACAAAAACAACAAAAATAACCATCAGGGCAACCAGGGTACCGACAGAGCTGATGGTTCCCATTCTTTTGGCGACAGCACGGTTGATTATAATGAAATAGAGGCCAACTATAGCTGGCCATTCGCCGATAAGTGGGTGTTTCAGCCTGGCGGCATCTATCACTGGAGCAGCAAAGGCACTCAGCTACGGCCTTATCTGCGCGTTAATTATAAAGCCACCCCCGACCTTACCTTTGGGCTGCGTTATCGCTATGACTACAACACTTATGAAACGGCAAATAGTGTCGGTGAGTCGCATCGGGATAGCGTCAATCGTCTGGATTTATATGTTGCCTATAAATTTAATGCGAAATGGAGCGCCTTATATCAAGGCACGGTCTATCGCCACGTCAATGACGACTATA